>DJWR01000236.1:34849-36344 GCA_002441055.1 Caulobacteraceae bacterium UBA6225
GGCGGCCTGGGCGGGTGCCCCTTCGCGCCGGACGCCACCGGCAATATCGGCACAGAGGATCTGGTCTATATGCTGGAGCGGGCCGGGTTTGAGACCGGCTATGATCTCGACGCCCTGATTGAGACCGCCCAATGGATGGCGGGCTTGCTTGGCAAGCCGCCGGCGGCATCCCTCAGCCGGGCGGGCGGATTTCCGAAGGTGGGAGCCTAAGCCGCCCGGCCGGTCAGGCGCCACAGGAGGGGCCGGACGACGGCTGCGCCCACCACCAGGGGCCAGAGCAGCCAGGCGGTTAGGGCTTCGCCAGCGCCATGGGCGCGTTTGCGGAAATAGCGGGCCAGGCCCAGGCCCTTGGACAGTTCGACCTTCAGTGGGCTTGCGCGGCTGGTGTGACCCAGATGAACCACCTCGGCGGTGGGGTGGAACATCACCTCCCCGCCAGCCTCGCGGACCCGCCAGCAGAGGTCGATATCCTCCACGTGAAGGAAATAGCCCTCGTCAAATCCGCCCAGGCTGAGATAGCCGGTCCGGCGGATGGCGAAGAAGGCGCCGGAAATGGTCGGCACCGGGCAGAGCGCAGCTGGCGCCGCCTCATTTTCCCAATGGACCTCATAGCGCCGCAGGGCCTTGGTCCGGGTCAGCCCGCTCAAGGACAATAGAGCGGCCAGGGGGGTGATCTCGCCCCGGCGGGCGCCGCGCTGCTCGGTGCGGTCGGCGTTCAGGACGCGCCCCCCCACAAGCCGCAGGGGGCCACCATCCAGCACGGCCCTGGCCAGCACCCTGGCGCAGCCCGGCTGCAGGAAGGCGTCGGGATTGAGGAAGATCAGCACCTCGCCCGTGGCCGCCTCAGCGCCCAGATTGGCGCCGCGGGCGAAACCCACATTGCCCTGGCCCCGCACCAGCCGCATCTGCGGATGGCGGCGGGCGACGTCGTCGAGCAGCGCGGCCTCGCACGGGTCAGAGCCATTATCGACGACAATGAACTCATCCACCGACGGATCGGCCAGGACGCAGGCGAGGCTCTGGTCCAGAGCCTCGCCCGTCATATAGACGACCATGATCACCGAAAGGCGCGCGCGGGGCGCGACGTCATGCGGCGTCGGGACGGTCTCGACCGCCACAAACGATGCGCCGATATCGTTCATCCAGCCTCCATGGCCTCGGCGGATCCCCACGAACCCGCCTCGCCCCGAGCTTCCCGTTCAACATCGGGCGGAAGCGCCTCGGAGGCAAGCTGCAAGACCGCCGCCTCCAGATTGAGGATTTCCTGGCCCTGAGAGCCAAGGCGGCGCAGGGCGACCTTGCCCTCCTCGGCCTCGCGCCGACCGATCACGGCGATCACCGGGGTCTTGGTCAGGCTGTGCTCACGGATCTTGTAGTTGATCTTCTCATTGCGCAGGTCGGTCTCCACCCGTAGGCCCGCCGCCTTCAGCCGAGCGGCGGCCGCGAGGGCGAAGTCGTCGGCGTCCGAGGTGATGGTCGCCACCACCACCTGGGT
>DJWR01000236.1:36384-39759 GCA_002441055.1 Caulobacteraceae bacterium UBA6225
CCGATGGCGTCGCGCAGGTGGAATTCCAGCTTGGGGCCATAGAAGGCGCCTTCGCCGGGCAGATATTCCACCCCCATGTTCACCGCCGCCCGGGCCGCGCGCTCAAGCTTCTGTTCGGCGATGTCCCAGACCTCGTCGGTGCCGGCCCGCAGGTCGGGCCGCAGGGCGAGCTTCACCGAGTGCAGCTCAAGACCGAAGTCGGCGTAGGCGGAGTTGAGCAGGCGGACGAAGCGCTTGGTCTCGTCCTCCACCTGGTCTTCGCGGCAGAAGATGTGGGCGTCGTCCTGGGTGAAGCCCCGGACCCGCATNNGCCATGCGCAGGGGCAGGTCGCGATAGGACTTCTGGCCCACATTGAAGATCTGCACGTGGCCCGGGCAGTTCATCGGCTTGACGGCCAGGCTCTCGCCCTCGGCGGTCTCGCAGACGAACATGTTGGCGCCAAACTTCTCCCAGTGACCCGAGGCTTCCCAGAGGGAGCGGTCGAGGATCTGGGGCGTCTTGACCTCTTCGTAGCCGTCCTTGGTCAGGCGGCGACGGATATAGGCTTCCACCTCGCGATAGAGCGTCCAGCCCTTGGCGTGCCAGAAGACCATCCCCTTGCCCTCTTCCTGGATGTGGAAGAGGTCCATGGCCTTGCCGATCTTGCGGTGGTCCCGGCGCTCGGCCTCCTCCACCCGCTGCAGATAGGCGGCGAGATCGGCTTCAGTGGCCCAGGCGGTGCCATAGATGCGCTGCAGCTGGGCGTTGCGGTGATCGCCGCGCCAGTAGGCGCCGGCCAGCTTGGTCAGCTTGAAGGCCTTGCCCACATGCCTGGTCGAGGGCAGGTGCGGACCCAGGCACAGGTCCTTCCAGGCGCCCTGCCAATAGACGCTGATCTCCTCGGTCTCGGGCAGATCCTCGATGATCTCGGCCTTGTAGGCCTCGCCGATGCCGCGGAAATGCTCGATCGCCTGATTGCGGTCCCAGACCTCCCGGCGGATCGGTTCGTCCCGCTCGACGATCTCGCGCATCTTGGCTTCGATCTTTTCGAAGTCGTCGAGGCTGAAGGGCTCGTCCCGGGCGAAGTCGTAATAGAAGCCATCCTCGATGGACGGACCGATGGTCACCTGGGCGCCGGGGAACAGCTCCTGCACCGCCTCGGCCAGCACGTGGGCGGCGTCGTGCCGGATGGTCTCCAGGACCTCGGGGTCCTCCCGCGTGAGGATCTGGAAGGCGCCGCTGGCGTGCAGCGGCCGCTCCAGGTCCAGCAGCTGGCCGTCCAGCTTCACCAGCACAGCCTTCTTCTCCAGGGACTTGGAGATGCCCGCGGCGATCTGGCGGCCGGTCACGCCGGCCTCGAAGGGCCGTTTGGAACCGTCAGGGAAAACGAGCTCGATCATGTGTCACACGTCCATTTGCGCGCCGGCGGCTCATCGGAGCGGCCCGGCGGCGGAGGCGGCGGATCATAACCCGAACCGCCCCAGGGGTTGCATCGGCACAGCCGCCGCGCCGCAAGCCAGGAGCCGCGCCAGGGGCCGTGGTCGATCAGAGCCTGAGCCGCATAGTCCGAACAGGTCGGCAAGAAGCGACAATGGCGTCCGATCAGAGGGGAGAGCGTCAGCTTGTAGGCGCGATGAGCGCCTCTGACGCAGGATTCGTAGGGGGTCATGCCGGCCGCAGGCTTGCGAATGCTCGCAGCGATTACGTTGCGGGGGCGGTCAAATCAAGCCGCGCCGGCGGGGCTAGTTCGCGCCAGAGCCTGATGGACAGCGTCGACCGTCGCCTCGAACGCCAGAAGCGTGGAGGCGTGGCGGGCGGGATAGTCCTTCACCGGCGCAAGCATGGAGAGATCCGAAAAACGTCCAACAGGCGCGTCTGCGCCGTCCTTCAGCATAGCACGGAAGGCGTCCCGGGCCATCTCGATCTCCGACAGGGAGGCGCCGACTACATGGGTCCCCAACACGGCGGCGGCGGCTTGGCCAAGGGCGCAGGCCTTCACATCCTGGGCGAAGTCGGCGACCCGGTCGCCGTCCAGGACCACATCGACCACCACCCGGCTGCCGCAGAGTTTGGCGACCTTTTCGGACGAGCCCTGCGGCTCCGCCAGCCGGCCGGCCCGGGGCATGTTGGCGGCCAGCTTGAGGAGGCGCGCGGAATAGAGGTCGTCGATCATGGGTTTGATCTGGGGAGTCAGGCCCGGCCGCGCCAGGCGGCCTCGGCCTTCGCCTTCAGCGCCTCGCCCATGGCGGCGAAGCCCTTCTTCAGCGGGCGCTGCACCCGCTTGGCCGCGGCTGGCCCCAGCAGGCCCTGGAACAGCTCGCCATTGGAGACGATGCAGGCGTGTTCAGCCACCTGGTCGATCTCAATGTAACGGATCGCTGTGCCAAAGCCGCTGGCCACGCTGGTGCGCCAGTGCAGCTGCTCATGGGGCACCCAGTCCACCACCACCGGCTCGATGTGCCGCGGGGCCTGTTCGGGCAGGGCCAGGGTCAGCTCCAGGGGCGCGCCGATGGACAGGACCCCAGACGCCCGGCTGTAGATTGGGTTCCACTCCGGCCAGGCGTTCAGATCGGCGATCAGGGCCCAGAGCGTTTCCGGCGGCGCCTGGACGCCGATCCGATGCTCCACCTTCAGGCCCTTGGGACCCGCAGCCCCCTTGCGCTTGCCGAACCCGAAGCCCGGCATGAAGGAGGGCGACAGCTGGCTGGCGGCCAGGGGATTGGTGTTGCGGTTCATGCCCATCATCAGCTTGGCTCCTTCAGCCGCCAGGTGGCGCCCTCGGCGGAATCCATCACCACCACGTTCAGCGCGTTCAGCTCGTCGCGTATCGCATCGGCCCGTGGCCAATCCTTGGCGGTCCGCGCGGCGATCCGATCAGCGATCAGGGCTTCGACCTTCGCCTTCAGCTCGGGATCGGCCCCGCCCTGGAACCAGGTCTCGGGATCAGCCTGCAGGAAACCCAGCAGGGCGCCAGACGCCAGCAGTTCGCCCTTGGCCTGGGCGCGGGCCGCCTCGTCGCCGGTCTCGATCACTGAGGCCAGGACAAACAGCTCGGCCATGGCCTGGGCGGTGTTGAGGTCGTCCTCCAGGGCCGCCAGGAACTTCGCCCCCGGCGCCGTGGTGGTCGGCGCGACATCGGCCGCCCGGCGCAGGGCGCCATAGAGCCGGTCCAGGGACTTGCGCGCCTGCTCCAGCATCTCGCCAGACCACTCCAGGGGCGCGCGATAGTGACCGACCAGCAGGGCCCAGCGCACCGCCTCGCCCGGGGTCTGTTTCACCAGGTCATGGACCAGGACGACATTGCCGAGGCTCTTGGACATCTTCTCCGAACCGAAATTCAGGAAGCCGTTGTGCATCCAGTAGCGGGCATAGTCGGCGCCGTGGCCGGACTCGCA
>DJWR01000234.1 GCA_002441055.1 Caulobacteraceae bacterium UBA6225
TGCGGCACGCCGCGCGGCGCCGGGGGAATGCCGACCAGATCGAACTGACCCAGCAGCTTGTTGTCGGCCGCCATCGGGCGTTCGCCCTGGAAGACCCGGATGGTCACCGCCGACTGGTTGTCATCGGCCGTGGAGAAGGTCTGCGAGCGCTTGGTCGGGATGGTGGTGTTGCGCTCGATCAGCGGGGTGAACACCCCGCCCAGGGTCTCGATGCCCAGCGTCAGGGGGGTGACGTCCAGCAGCAGGACGTCCTTGACGTCGCCCTGCAGAACGCCGGCCTGAACCGCGGCGCCGAGCGCCACGACTTCGTCGGGGTTCACGCCCTTGTGGGGCTCACGGCCGAAGAACTCCTTCACCGCTTCGACGACCTTGGGCATGCGGGTCATGCCGCCAACCAGGATCACTTCGTCGATGTCGGACTTCTTGAGGCCGGCATCCTTCAGCGCCTGTTCGCAGGGGCCGATGGTGCGCGCCACCAGATCTTCCACCAGGGCTTCCAGCTTGGCGCGGGACAGCTTGATGTTGAGGTGCAGCGGGCCCGACGCATTCATCGAGATGAAGGGCAGGTTGACCTCGTACTGGGCGGTCGAGGACAGCTCCTTCTTGGCCTTTTCGGCCTCTTCCTTCAGGCGCTGCAGGGCCAGCTTGTCCTTGCGCAGGTCGACCGAGTTCTCTTTTTTGAACTCGTCGGCCAGGTAGTCGACGATCCGCAGGTCGAAGTCCTCGCCGCCCAGGAAGGTGTCGCCATTGGTGGCCTTCACCTCAAAGACGCCGTCGCCGATCTCCAGGATCGAAACGTCGAAGGTGCCGCCGCCCAGGTCGTAGACGGCGATCTTCTTGCCGTCGTTCTTCTCAAGGCCATAGGCGAGCGCCGCAGCGGTGGGCTCGTTGATGATGCGCAGGACTTCCAGGCCGGCGATCTTACCGGCGTCCTTGGTCGCCTGACGCTGGGCGTCATTGAAATAGGCCGGGACGGTGATGACCGCCTTCTCGACCTTCTCGCCCAGGTGCTGCTCGGCGGCTTCCTTCATCTTCTGAAGGATGAAGGCCGAGATCTGCTGGGGGGAGTAATCCTTGCCATGGGCCTTCACCCAGGCGTCGCCGCTGGGACCCTTGACGATGTCGTAGGGCACCATGCCCTTGTCCTTCTCCACCGTCGGATCGCTGTACTGGCGGCCAATCAGGCGCTTGATGGCGAAGAGGGTGTTGGAGGGGTTGGTGACCGCCTGGCGCTTGGCCGGCTGGCCGACGAGGCGTTCGCCGTCGTCGAGGATAGCGACCACCGAGGGGGTGGTCCGGGCGCCTTCGGCGTTCTCGATCACTTTCGGCGTCTTGCCGTCCATGATGGCCACGCACGAATTGGTGGTGCCGAGGTCGATGCCGATAATCTTGCTCATATCGAGTCCTGCTCGCTCCTTGTTGGCGGACGGCGCGTGGTGGGCCTTCTAGTGAAGCGCCCCGGTTCTTGTCACCGCCCCCGGTCGAAAAAGGGTCTCGGGCGGTTAGCCCAAAGAGGGCGCCGCCGTCGAGTCGCGATATGGGGCTCCTGATAGCCGCTACAAGGCCAATGCCCCTAAACTTTCCGGGGTTTATGGGGGTTGGAGGGGCTAAAACCGGCGAGAAACGCCCCATAGGCCAGGGCGGGATAGGGGGCCGCCGCCCTGCGTTTCGCCAGGAAGGCGTGCTGCACAACCATGGCCTGTTGTTCGATGTTGAGGTCGTCAAAGCTGCGGCAGGCGGCCAGATCATAGGCGTAGGCCTGAGGCCCGTCTCCGCAGCGGAGCTTGGCCCACAGCAGTCCGACCCCCTGTTGGGCCTGCCAGACATGGGTGAGTTCGTGGATGAACAGGCCCTGCAGCCCAAGGGACGCCTGGGCGAAATCCAACGCTGCGGCCGCCTGTGGGAAGACCATCAGCCGCGCGCCGGCGGCGAAGGCCCGGGGCCAGACCGGCTGGGCTAGGATGCGAACGCGGCGGGGCTCGAGGCTTTCGCCGAACACCTCACGCCCCAGGGCGGTTTCGCCGGTGGTCAGGGGGCGCAGGCTGAGCGGGGGCATGCGGGCAGATGGGGTCATGGTCGCCTATATGGGGCCAGATGACGCCGCTCTCGCAAAATGGATTCCGTCTTCTGCCCGCAGCCCTTGGCGTGGCTTCCCAGGAAGCGCTCGTCGCTGAGGTGCTGGACCGCGTGGCGCGGGCGCCGTTTTACCGGCCCGTGACCCCCGGCGGGAAGCCGATGAGCGTTGAGATGACCAATTTCGGCCCCCTGGGCTGGGTCACCGACGGTCGGGGCTATCGCTACCAGTCGGTCCATCCGGAGACCGGGGCGGCCTGGCCCGACATTCCAGAATCCCTGCTCCGTCTCTGGGCCGAGGCGACCGGGGAACAGACGGCACCGGACGCCTGCCTGGTCAATCTCTATCGTGAGGGCGCCCGCATGGGCCAGCATCAGGACAAGGATGAGGCCGATTTCGCCTTTCCAGTGCTGTCGGTGTCCCTGGGTGACACCGCTGTCTTCCGTCTGGGGGGCGTCAGCCGCCGGGACCCCACCGCCTCGGTGCGCCTGGCCTCAGGCGATGTATGCGTCCTGGCCGGCCCTGCGCGGCTGGCCCACCACGGGATCGACCGGGTGTTGAGCGGCTCGTCGCGTCTGGTTCCCGGCGGCGGGCGTATCAACCTCACCCTGCGGCGCGCGGGGCCTGTAGCGGGGTGAGGCCTGGACTCCCCAGGACCCGCCCCGCAGGATCACGACAAAACCGATAATGGAGGACGCCATGACCACGCTCACCCGCCCCGACGGGACCAAGCCGTCTGACCTCAACCTGTCTCGCCGGGGCCTGGCGGTCGCCGCCCTTGGCGGATACGCCGTCTTCGCCCTGTCGGCCCAGGCCGAGCCCATCAGCACGCCCGAGGCGGGCCTGATCACCGAAACGGTGCAACTGTCGCCCGCCGACGGCCAGATCCCGGCCTATCTGGCGAGGCCCGCGGCCGAGGGCGCCTATCCCGTCGTGATCGTCGTCTCCGAAATATTCGGCATCCACGAGTATATCCGCGATGTCTGCCGTCGCCTGGCGCAGCTGGGCTATGTGGCCATGGCGCCTGACTTCTTCGCCCGGGCGGGTGATCCGTCGGGCCTCACCGATTTCGCCGAGATCCGCAAGATCGTGGCCACGGCCACCGACGCGCAGGTCATGGGCGACGTCACCGCGGCCATGGCCTTTCTCAAGGCGCAGACCTATGCCCGGGCCGAAGCGGCCGCCATCTCGGGTTTCTGCTGGGGCGGTAACATCACCTGGCAGGCCTGCCAGAGGCTGAACCTCTTCAAGGCCGGGGTGGCCTGGTACGGCCGTCTGGCCCGGCCGGCCGATGCGCCGGCTGATGATCGCCAGTGGCCGGTGGACATGGCCGCCAACCTGTCGGCGCCAGTGCTCGGCCTCTATGCCGGCAAGGATCAGGGCATTCCCCTGGAGCATGTGGAGCAGATGCGGGCGGCCCTGGCCGCTGCGGGCAAGACCGATAGCCAGATCATCGTCTATCCCGACTCCCAGCACGGCTTCCACGCCGATTATCGGTCCGCCTATGACGCGGCTGCGGCCAAGGACGGATGGACCCGGATGCTCGCCCACTTCGCCGCCCATGGCGTCGCGCCCGCGGCCCCATAGGCTCTGGATGGTTCCTATGGGCTGCGGCTGCGTTTAGGTACCCCCGACCTGCTTCAGACGAGAGCCGCAGTCCATGGATCCCGCCCTTCGACAGCTTCTGATCCGCTGGCCCCAGACCCTGGCGGTGGGGGCGATCACCCTTGCGCCCCTGGCGCTGACCATCTGGGCCCTCTGGTTGCTGGCCAAGCTGGCCTCGCTCCTGGGCGCCCTGGTGATCCGGCCCCTGACCTCCCTGGGCGGGGGGGAAGAGGGCGGCGTCTTCACCACCGTCCTGGAAATCCTGACCGCCCTGGTCATCCTCACCGTTGTCGGGGCCCTGGCCCGTGGTGCGGCCGGGCGCGCCTTTGGTCGGGCGGTGGACGACCTGGTGGGCCGCATTCCCATCGGCCGCACCATCTACGCCTCAGCCCAGAAGCTGATCGCCAGTTTCCAGTCGCCCATGGAAAAGGCGCAGAAGGTGGTGCTGATCGAGTTCCCGTCGGAGGAAATGAAGACGGTGGGCCTGGTGACTCAGATCTTCCGGGCCGCTGACACCGGAGAAGAACTGGCGGCGGTCTATGTGCCCACCACGCCCAATCCGACCTCGGGCTATGTGGAAATCGTGCCGGTCAGCCGGCTGGTCTGGCTGGACTGGACCCTGAACGAGGCCATTCAGTTCATTGTCTCGGCCGGCGTCACCGCCCCGGACGCGATCAAGTATCGCGATAGAGGCCGGCCGCCCCTGGCCAGTCCAGACGTCCCGACGGACGCCCCGCCAGTCGCCCCCACGGCGCTGTAGGGCAAGCCTCCCTCAGAAGGGCGGCAGTTCGCTCAAACCATCCACGAGATCGCCGATCGCGTCCCCGTTCTGAGGCGTGGCCGGGGCGCCGGGCGGGGGGGCCTTGGGCGCTGGCGCAGCCTTGGGGGCCGGGGCGGGTTCGTCGGGCACCTGCAGAGCCGGCACCTGGGGGTCGGCCTCGGCGGTCTCAACGGGTTCGCTGGGCTCCGGATCTTCCTCTGCGGCTGCTGTTGGCGCAGGCCTCAGCCCTGGGCGTTCGACATCCAGGGCCTGAGCCTCTGTCGCGCTCACCACCGCCGCGCCGTCGCCCTCGGCCACTTCCCCGGGCAGGCGGCCCCCCCGCGGCTCGGCGCCGATGACGCCCAGGACAAAGGCGCCGGTGGCGCAGGCCAGCAACAGCAGCGCCACCAGGCGCAGGACGGGTTGAGGATAGGTCCACATGGACGCGAACCTAGTGCGCCCGGCGGCGAAGCGGAAGCGCGATCATCACCATCGAACCCCAGGCCCACGCGGCGAGGTAAACGCCTCTTAACCCTCCCCCGCCATAGATGGCGATCAGTCGATTGGGAGGCCCCATGGCGCGGGCGGCGCGAAAATCAGGTCTCGAGCTCGGGCTCTATATTGCTCGGCTCGCATGGACCCACCCTTTGACGGCGCGCCTGCGCGGCGGCGTGCTGGCCGCCGCCGGCGTGGCCGTGGCCCTGGCGCTCGCCACCTATAACGCCGCCGACCCCAGTCTGAACGCCGCGACGGGCCATGCGCCGCTGAATGTGCTGGGCCGCCCAGGCGCCGTTATCGCCGACATCGCCATCCAGTCCCTGGGGATGACAGCCGCCCTGATCGCGCTGTTGATGTTGTTGCTGGGTCTCTCCCGCGCCCTGTCGCCTGAGCCCGACGCCAGTCGGAGGGATCTGCGCCTGCGGGGGGCGGTGGGCCTGCTGGGGGTCCTGGCCCTGGCCGCTCTGCTGGCCTGGCCCGCGCCACCGGCGATCTGGCCCCTGGCCAAGGGGTTGGGCGGATTCTGGGGGCATGGAATTCTCTCGGCTCTGGCGGGCCTGCTCGACTTCGCCCGCATTCCAGCGTCTCGCCCCATCGCCGCCCTAAGCCTCGGCGTCGGCGGCGCAGCGGGCCTGGCCTTCGCCCTGGGTCTGCGGCGGCTAAACCTGTCAGCCCTGGGCGAGGCGATGGCCCAGGCCCTGACCCCCCGTCCCAAGGTTGAGATTGAGCCGCCTGCGCCGCCGGCGCCCGCCCGGGCGGCCCGGGCCCGCCGCGCCGCCCAGGCGGCGGAAATCCCGCCCCAGGCGCTTGGGCAGGCGCCAGGCGTCGTTGCGCCAGTCATGGCGGAATCCTCGCCAGAGCCGGCCGATCCCGCGCCGGGCCTGGCCATCCGTGCGCCCAAGACCCCGCCCAGGGACTCCTCCCGCGAGACCCGCGAAAACCAGGGGGTGTTTGACTTCGTCCGGCCCGACGGCTTCTCGCTGCCCGAGCTCTCCATGCTGGCCAAGCCCAAGCCGCGGGCTGCGGCCTTCGACGAGGGCGCGCTTCGCCAGAACGCCCAGCTGCTGGAAGGGGTGCTGGCCGAGTTCGGCGTCCGCGGCCAGATCGACCAGATCCGCCCCGGCCCCGTGGTCACCCTCTATGAGCTGGTCCCTGCGCCTGGTGTGAAGTCGGCCCGGGTGGTGGCGCTTTCCGACGACATCGCCCGGTCCATGAGCGTGGCGGCCTGCCGGGTGGCCGTGGTGCCTGGCCGCAACGCCATCGGCATCGAGCTGCCCAACCAGAAGCGCGAGACCGTCTATCTGCGCGACCTGCTGGCCAGCCCCGAATACGAGCGCTCGACGCTCGCCCTGCCCATGGCGCTGGGGGAAAACATCGGCGGTGAGCCCTATATCGCCGACCTGTCGAAGATGCCCCACCTGCTGATCGCCGGCACCACCG
>DJWR01000151.1 GCA_002441055.1 Caulobacteraceae bacterium UBA6225
TGAAGGCCAAGATCACCTGCGACCAGTGCGGCGAGCCTGCAGGCCTCGACAGCATCGCCACGGCCCTGGACGTTTAGAGGGCCTCGGCCGTCCGGCGCCGCGCCTGGGCGGCCAGTGGCGCGCCCGCGGCGGGGTCGAGATACTCGTCCAGCCGGGTGATGCGGCCGTCCTTGGCCTGGACCACGACGCAGGCGGGCATGGCGAAGGGCTGGCCGTCGGCCAGGACGCCCTCCAGCACATGCTGCTGCATAAAGCCGTCGGCCAGGATCTCCCGGCGCACGATCCGGTAGCGCCGCTCGGGCAGGGCGCGGATCAGCCAGGCCAGGACCCGCAGGTTCTGGTCCACCGTCTGCTCGATCTCATCATTGTTGTGCCAGAGCTTGGCGTCGGGGGCGTAGATGCCGCGGACGGCCTCGACGTCCCCGGTCTCAAGGGCGCTGATGAACCGCTCGGCCAGGGCCAGGTGATCCTGCGGGCTCATGCTGCGCTCACCCCATTGCGCAGGAAGTCCCGGTCAGCCCAGAAGCTGTGGGTGCCGCTGCAGATCTTATGGGGCAGGGCGATCCGCACCACAGGGCCAGCCTGGATCTGCTGAGCGTCGATCAGCACGCATTCGGACGTACCAGCGGCCTCGTCGATGATGAAGCTGACCAGATAGCCGTCATCCTCGGCCGTGGCGCCGATGCGCGGCACAAAGGGCGCTTCGCTGGCGAACTTGCCTTCGGGCAGGGTGAAGGACCAGGACGCTCCGGTCTCCAGGTCGTGCTTGACGAAGCCGTTGAACAGGAACCAGCCGGGCTAGGTGGTGGTGGAATAGGCGTAGCGGTAGGGCTTGCCGGCATAGCGCTGGTTGAACATCCCGAACTCCAGGATGCGGTCATCCAGGTGATGCTCGCGGGTCTCGCCCGTCTTCAGGTTGAAGCGCCAGCGGTGCAGCTTGGGCTTGAAGCTGTGCTCGTCCAGATAGGCCATCATGTGGGCCAGACCCCGGGGCGCATCGGCCAGGGGCGCCGGGCAGGGGTCCTCCTGGAAGTACCCGTCCATGACCAGCTCATCGCCATCCTCATAGGCGTTCAGCCAGTGCAGGACGTAGGTCGGGGCGGCTTCGAACCAGCGGATGTCAGCCTCGCTGCCATAACGCGGAATGACGGCGAACCGAGAGGGCAGACCCTCATGCATGCGCACCACATGGATGTTCTGAGCCAGCAGGTCCTGGTCCCAGAACACCGGAAAATCGTTGAGGATCGAGTAGTTGGCCGAGAACGCCATGTCGTGCGGCAGGCGCGGGCCGAGCAGGGGGACGGGCGTATAGTGGACCCGCTTTCCGTCCTTATCGACCACCCCATAATGCATGTAGGGCGCCTGTTTGGAGTAGTTGAAGAACAGCAACTCGCCCGTGGCTTCGTCCACCTTGGTGTGGGCCGAGACCCCGTCCAGGGGCGCCCAGCTGGCCACGCCGCCCTGCTCAAGGGTTTCGGGATCGAGCCAATAGGCCTCGCCGCACTGATAGAAGGTCGAGACGATCTTGCCCCCGTGCGCGACCACATCGGTGCTGGAGGAGTCCTTGAGGCTTCCATGGGCGCCGAAGCCCGGGCGCACCGAGACGCCAGGCCCATCGGCCAGACCGCCCCACAGGGACTGACCGGCTTCCTGCTCGGCTTCGAAGCAGCGGGTGCGGATAAAGCGGTTGCGATAGTCGGCCTTGCCGTCCTTGAAGCTGATCATGTGCAGCATGCCGTCCCCGTCGAAGGGGTGATAGCGGCCGAGCGGCTGGTGGGCCTGGTTCTCGGTGTTGCGCACATAGACGCCGTCGATGTCGGTGGGGATCGCGCCTTCCAGGACCTGCAGATCCTCGGCGTTGACCTCTTCGTGCAGCGGCGTCCAGGCCCCGGTCAGATAAGGATGGTTGGTGGGCTGCAACGATGTCCGGACCGGCGGCAGACGCTCCAACTTCATGGCCTGGGCTCCTCGGTTCCATGCTCCTCTTCGGGAGCCAGCCCAAAACCTAGCCGAAGGGTCTTTTTACGCAAGTGACATGTGGCCGGGACACGCGGCGGCTCATCACGACCATGACGGATCGGCATGGCGGTTTGGCTTGAACGGTCCGCCGGCTGTGCTCTGATCGGGGGTGCGGGCCGGGCCCCTCTGGCGATCATCGGGATCGCGATGTCGGACCGCAGCGGGCGCGGCCGGCTGCATCATGGGTCTTGAGAGCTATTCCCCAGTTCCCTGACCCGGCGACGGCTGGCGCGCCTCCCAGTTGAGGAGCCCATGGAGTGAATTACATCCGATTGAACCGGCTGCGCAGCGAACACCGCTGGCTCGACCATGAGATCCGGCGCGAAGAACGACGCGCCCACCCCGATATCGAACGCATTCGAGAGCTGAAACGACGCAAGCTCTCCGTGAAGGACCAGTTGTTCTTCGCCGAGGCGGGACTCCAGCCCGTCCGAGCCTGACGTCCAGCCGGCCGGCCAGGAACCGCCCCCCAACCTGGCCGGCCGCATTCTTTCCAGTCCTGATTGATGTCTCAGCCACACCCATCGGGGTGGGGGAGCGGGTTTCCGCGCCCCCTGCGGCTATTGTCCCTGACCCAGGCTGAATCCCGGCCGCCCCGCGAAGGTGCAGAGGTTTTCCGTCTTGATGAAGTCGACGCCGGCCTCGGCGGCGCGGACGCTCAGGGCGGCGATCTCGGTCAGCGGGATGGCGGAGCCGCCATTCATGAAGCGACACCGCCAGTGATCGACGCAGTTGGTCTCGGGCAGGCCCGCAGGCCAGACCTTGACGCCCCGATTGGTGATCATCTGCAGTTCGAGCGGCCCCCGCTCCAGGCTCTTCAGCCGTGCGGCGAGGGTGTCGACGTCCCCCCGCCATTCCACGAACAGATCCACCCCGACAGTGGTCTTCTCCACCAGCGTGGCGGGCGCCTGGTTGGACATCGGGACGAGGGGGGCGGCCTGGACGCCGACGGGGCGCAACTGATGCGGCGACTGACCAAGCCGGGCGATAACCTCGGCGGCGAAGGCCTGGGTGCCCAGGGCCGACCGCCCCGCTGCGGTGTCGGCGGTGGCTGCGCAGTCCTCCAGGGCCTTGAGCCAGGCATTGTGTATCCTCGCCGCGGCTTCCCCCTGGCCCACATGGTTCAGCATCATCAAACCGGCCAGAAGCAGGCCCGACGGGTTGGCGATGTCCTTCCCGGCGATGTCTGGAGCCGAGCCATGCACCGCCTCGAACATGGCGCAGGTCGCCCCGATGTTGGCCGATGGGGCGAGGCCGACTGAGCCCGCCACCTGGGCGGCGATGTCGGAGATGATGTCGCCATAGAGGTTCGGCGCCAGGATCACGTCGAAGGTCTCTGGGCTGTCGGCGATCCGGGCGGCCCCGATGTCGATGATCATGTGGTCCTGGGCGATCTCGGGATAATCCTGCCCAACCTCCTCGAACACCTGGCGGAAGAGACCGTCGGTCAACTTCATGATGTTGTCCTTGGTCATGCAGGTGACCCGCCTGCGCCCCTGGCTGCGGGCGAACTCGAAGGCGTAGCGGGCGATCCGCTCGCAGCCGGGCCGGGTGACCAGCTTCAGACACTGGACGACGTCCTGGGTCTGCTGGTGCTCGATGCCGGCGTAGAGGTCCTCCTCATTCTCCCGGATGATCACCAGATCCATGCCGGGATGCCGGGTGGAGACGAACGGCGCATAGGCCGTGCAGGGCCGGACATTGGCGAACAGGCCCAGACTCTTGCGGATGGTCACATTGATGGATTTCACGCCGCCCCCCTGGGGCGTCGCCACCGGCGCCTTGTAGAAGACACCGGTCCGCCGCAGGCTCTCCCAGCCCTCTGGGGTCATCCCGCCGCTGTGCCCCTGGCGCCAGACGGCCTCACCCACGTCAATGAACTCCGGCGCCAGGCGCGCGCCGCCGGCCTCCAGGATTCGCAGGCAGGCCTCCATGATTTCGGGGCCGACCCCGTCGCCCCGGGCGACGGTGATGGGGGTGGCGGAACTGGACATGGCGTGCTCCTCAGCAGGTGAGTTCGACGCCCATGCACATAGGGGGTCAGAGCCCATTCCCGTCGTTGATTGTCGCCATGCTGATGATGAGCTGCTGAAATGGTGCGCCAGTCTTGATCATAAATTGGGGCGCCACCCGGCTCCCGAACCTGACTGTCGCAAAAAGGGGCGAAGGCCCCTGGACGTCCCCTGAGGCAATCGGCTTCAGTGGCCAAAACGTCGTCCGCCTCGACGCTGGCGCAGGGAGGGACAATGGCGGAGTGGTCAAACTGGTCGGGAAGCGTGCGTGCGGCGCCAGCGCAGTTTGCGCAGCCGCGCAGGGAGGCCGAGCTCCAGGCCCTGGTGCGTGACGCCAACAAGGTGCGTGTGGTCGGGGCCGGCCATTCTTTCACGCCACTCTGCGAGACCGACGGCCTGCTGCTGAACCTCTCGGAACTGGAGGGCGAGCTGGTCATCGCGCCGGATCGCAAGACCGTCACCGCGCCGGCCGGCTGGAGCCTGAAGCGCCTGACAAAGGCCATGTGGGACGAGGGGCTTTCCCTGCCCAATCAAGGGGACGTCAATCCGCAGTCCCTGGCCGGCGCCATCGGTACGGGCACCCACGGCACGGGCCGCGACCTGGGCAGCCTGTCGACCCTGGTTCACGGGGTTCGGGCGGTCATGCCCAACGGCGCCATCGTTGAGAGCACGCGGACCCAGAACCCGGACCTCTTTGAAGGCCAGCGTCTTTCGCTCGGCCTGTTTGGCGTGATCACCGCGGCCACCATCGATGTGCTGCCGGCCTACAAGCTGGAGGAACGGGTCGAAAAGAAGCCGATGGCCTGGGTCTATGAGAACTTCGACGATCTCGCCCAACACCATCGGCACGCGGAATTCTTCGTCTTCCCCTATGCAGACGAGGTCATCGTCAAGACGCTGCATCCTATCGAGGCGGAGGACACGCCGCGGGGACAGCCCAGTAACGAGGAGGACATCTTCCGCTTCTGCTGCGACATGACCAAGGCCTTCCCCTTCCTGGCGGGGCCGATTCAGCGGTTCATGACGCGATCGTCCGGCGACGTGCACAAGGTGGGGCCGGCCTACCGCATCTTCCCTTCGACCCGGAACGTGCGCTTCGAGGAGATGGAGTACGAACTGCCCCGAGAGGCCGGCCTGCCGGCGCTGAAGGAGGTGATCGCCTGGATCCGTAAGGGGCGTCGGCCGGTAGCCTTCCCCTTCGAATTCCGCTGGGCGGCCGCCGACGACATCTGGATCAGCCCGTTCAACAAGGGGCCGGGCGCCTCGATCTCCATGCACCAGTACGCAAAGATGCCCTGGCGCGAAGTGTTCGCCGCCGCCGAGCCCATCTTCCGTAGCCATGGCGGCCGGCCCCACTGGGGCAAGCGACATTTCCTGACCCGGGATGAGGTCGACGCCCTCTATCCCATGGCCCAGCGCTTCCGGGCGGCCCGTCGCGCGGCCGACCCGCAGGGCAAGTTCCTCAATCCCCACCTCGCCGACCTGTTCAGCTGAGAAGAGCCTCCATGTCTGTCCTCTCCGACGACCGCCGCCTGCACGGGCATCTGATCGGCCAGCAGGGGTCGCGGCGCGCGCTCAATACGCCGGTCCTGGTGCTCGACCTGGAGGCCCTTGACCGCAACATCGCCACCATGGCGCAGTTGGCGGCCAAGGCTGGAGTCCGCCTGCGGCCCCACGCCAAGACGCACAAGAGCGTCGATATCGCCCGGCGGCAGGTGGCGGCCGGCGCCTTTGGCCTGTGCTGCGCCAAGCTGGGCGAGGCCGAGGCCCTGGCCGCGGGCGATATCGAAAATCTGCACATCACCTCGCCGGTGGTCTCGGCCCCCGCTATCGCCCGCCTGATCGCGCTGAATGCCCGTAGCCCTGGCCTGTCGGTGGTGGCTGACCATCCGGACAATGTGGCGGCCCTGGCTGCGGCGGCGTCGGCCAAGGCTCCGCTGACCGTCTATGTTGATGTGGATCCGGGCATCCGCCGCACCGGCGTGGCGTCCGACGAAGCCGCCGTGGCGCTGGCCCGCCAGATCGCCGCCGCCCCGTCCCTGACCTATGGGGGCGTCCAGAAGTACTGCGGCCGCGAGCAGCACATCGAGGACTACGGCGCCCGCCGCGAGGCGATCCTCGCCCAGACCGAGGCTCTGAAGGCCACCATTGCGGCCCTGGCGGCCGCAGACCTGGCGCCGCCGGTGGTGACGGGCTGCGGCACCGGCACCCACCGGATCGACCTGGAGCTCGGCGTCTTCACCGAGTGGCAGGTGGGCTCCTACGTCTTCATGGACGATCAGTATCTGGCCTGCGCCCTGACCGACGCCAGCGCCTCGCCCTATGGCCGCAGCCTGTTTGTCGACGCCCGGGTGGTCAGCGCCAATCATGGCGCCCTGGTCACTGTCGACGCCGGCTTCAAGGCGTTTTCCACTGACGCCGCTCCGCCCCAGGTGGTCGCCGGCGCCCCGGACGGGGCGAAGTTCGCCTTCATGGGGGACGAGCAGGGGGCCGTTATCGCCCCAGGGATCGGCGAGGCCCTGACCATCACCGATCTGGTCACCCTGGCGGTCCCCCACTGCGACCCGACGGTGAATCTCTATGACAGCTATCACGTCGTCCAGGGCGACACCCTGGTGGACATCTGGCCGGTCAGCGCCCGGGGTCGCAGCCGCTAGGCGCTGGCCGCCATCAGGAGACGCACCATGCGGTTCGAAGACTATCGCCGACACGACATGACCGGCCTGGCCGAACTGGTCTCCCGCCGGGAGGTGTCGGCCGCCGACCTGCTGGAGACCGCCCTGGCGCGCGCTGCGGCGGTCAATCCGCAGATCAACGCCATCACTCACGACCTGTCCGACTTCGCCCGCCGCGAGCTGGCCAGCGCCATGGAAGGACCGTTCGCCGGCGTACCCTTTCTGCTCAAGGACCTGGGCGCCCAGCTGGCCGGCACGGTCACCACTGGCGGCTCAAGGGCCTTCAAGGACGCCCGGGCCGAGGCCGACAGCGCCATCGTGGCGGCTTACCGCCGGGCGGGTCTGGTGATCTTCGGCAAGACCAATACGCCGGAGTTCGGCCTGGCCCCGGTCACAGAGCCGGCCCTGTTCGGCGCCAGCCGCAATCCCTGGAACCTCGATCACACGCCAGGCGGCTCATCTGGCGGGGCCTCGGCGGCGGTGGCGGCCGGCATCGTGCCGGGCGCCCACGCCAGCGATGGCGGCGGTTCCATTCGCGTGCCTGCCTCGGCCTGTGGCCTGTTCGGCCTGAAGCCTTCAAGAGGGCGGGTGTCCTTCGCCCCAGCAGGGGAGGGATGGGCCGGCGCGTCGATGCAGCATGCGCTTACCCGCTCGGTGCGTGACAGCGCCGCCCTGCTGGACGTCGTATGCCAGCCCCAGACGGGGGATCCCTACTTCCTGGCGCCGCCGGAACGGCCCTTCGCCCATGAGGTCGGCCGCGATCCCGGCAAGCTGCGCATCGCCTTCACCACCGCCTCCCTCGCCAGTCCCGAACTGGACCCGCAGTGCGTCCAGGCCGTCCGCGACGCCGCCGCCCTCTGCGCGAGCCTCGGCCATGACGTAACGGAGGCGAGTCTGCCCGGCGATCTGGCCGCCCTGTCCCAGGCGGCCGGGGTGATCATCGCCGCCAGCGTGGCCGCCACCCTGGACGCTGAGGCCGAGCGCCGGGGCCGGCCGATCGGCGAGGATGAGGTCGAGTTCACCACCTGGATGAGCTATCGCCGCGGCCGCGAGCTGTCGGCCCCGCAATACGTCCAGGCGGTCGCGATCGTTCACGCCTTTGGCCGCGCGGTGGCGGGCCTGTTCGCCGACTATGACATCCTGCTCCTGTCCACCACCGGCCGACCGCCGCCGCCGGTGGGCTGGCTGACCGAGGATCTCAGCCAGTACGCGCGGCGCCTGTTCTCCTTCATGAGCAACACCCAGGCGTTCAACAACACCGGCCAGCCGGCCATGAGCGTGCCCCTGGCCTGGAGCGCAGAGGGCCTGCCCATTGGCCTGCAGTTCGTCGCCCCCATGGGCGAGGAGGGCCGTCTCTTCCGCCTCGCCGGCCAGCTGGAACAGGCCAGGCCCTGGTTCGACCGCACAGCGCCCCTCTGAGGGCATGACGCTCGCACGGGGGGCGCCTATGGTGTCGCTATGACTCGCCCCCACATCCTCTACGGCCTGCCGCATTCGCTCTACACCGGTCCGGCGCGGGCCTATCTGCGTAAGTCCGGCGTCGCCTTTGTCGAGCGGTCCGCCCGTGAGCCGGAGTTCCGCCAGCAGGTGATGCCGGCCATCGGCCGCTCGATCATCCCGGTGCTGGTCACGCCTGAGGGCCAGATCGTCCAGGACAGCGTCGACATCATCGACCACGTCGAGGCGGCGGGCACGGCGCTTTGCGCCTATCCTGAGAGCCCGCGCCACCTGTTCCTGGCGCACCTCTTCCAGCTGTTCGGCTCACAGGGGATGCTGCGCGCGGCCATGCATTACCGGTGGAGTTATTATGAGGCTCAAGGCGCCTTCCTGGATCATGCGTTTGGCGTGTCGGGCGCCGAAGACGACCCGAGCCGGGGCGCCATGCGCAAGATGCAGAGCTATCTGCCAGGCCTGGGGGTGCGGCCCGACACCATCCCGCTGATCGAGCAGGGCTATCACGACCTGCTGGCGGCGCTGGAGGCTCACCTGTCAGTCCATCCCTATCTGCTGGGCGGCCGGCCCAGTATTGGGGACTACGGCCTGTTCGGCCCGCTGTTCGCCCATCTGGGCCGCGACCCCGTGCCGGCCGACATCATGAAGCGCCAGGCGCCGTCCGCCTTCCGCTGGATCGAGCGCCTGCACGCGCCAGACCTGGATATTCCGGACATGCCGAGCGCTGACGGCTGGCTGCCCGGCGACGCCGTGCCTGAGACCTTGGAGGCGCTCGTGGCCGAGATGGGGGCCGAGATGGGCGCTGAACTCGCCGCCAAACTCGCCTGGCTGGAAGACCATTATCAGCGCCTCGCGCCGGCCGACGGTGATCCGGTCAGCGCCAAGCCGCACCAGCGGACCATCGGCCAAGCGATCAGTCGGTATCGCGGGGTTCCCGACGAGGTCGGGGTGCAGCCCTATCTGCTCTACATGGTCCAGAGGACGGAAGCCGCCCTTGGCGCGCTGGCTGGCGCGGATCGAGGCTGGGCTGACGAGCTGCTGGCCCGCTCAGGCCTGGGGTGTCTGGGGCAAGACCGGCAGGCCCGTGTGGACCGCCGCAATCACATCGAGGTCTGGGCGCGGCCCTGACCTGCAGGCTTTAGCGGCCCATCCAGGGCTTGGACTTGGACGAGGACTGGTGGGCGGCGGCCTGTTCGCGCTGGAAGCGCCCGCCCCGGGGCGGTTTCGGCTTCGCGTCCAGGGTGGCCTTTTTCAGGCGCAGGGCGCGCTGAATGGGGGTCTCGCCTGCGGGGCCGTCATCGGAGGGGGAGTCGGTCATTTCTTCGGTCCGGCGTTGAGGTCTGGGCGGGCGGCGAGGAAGGCGGCCTTCTCGGCGGCGCTCAGCACCTTGCCGGGCTTCTGCCTGGAAACCCGCGGCTTGGGCGGCGCATAGACGTCCATTGGCGGCGCTGGGGCCTTGAGGTCGGACAGTCTCTTGGGCGGCGGCTTCATGGGTCATCGCGCAGTGAACGACCCCCGACTCCAGGGCCGTCCCACCTATGACACATCAGGGGGCGGCCGTCCGCCTGCGCATGTTCAGCAGATAGACCGCGATGACGCCGGTGGCCACCAGGCCGATCAGCAGGGTGGAGATGGCGTTGATCTCCGGGCTGACGCCCAGTCGCACGGCGCTGTAGATGCGGATCGGCAGGGTGGTGGCGCCAGGCCCCGTCGTGAAGCTGGCGATCACCAGATCGTCCAGGGAGAGCGTAAAGGCCAGCATCCAGGCTGCGGCCACAGCCGGCGCGATATTGGGCAGGGTCACCAGGGCGAAGGCCTTCCAGGGTGGCGCGCCCAGGTCGCGGGCGGCTTCCTCCAGCGCCTCGTCGAACGAGACGAGCCGGGCCTGCACCACCACGGTGGCGTAACAGAGGGTCAGCGTGGTGTGGGCGATGATCACCGTCCAGAAGCCCCGCGCCACGCCAACGGCGACGAACAGCAGCAGCAGGGAAAGCCCCAGGATCACCTCGGGCATGACCAGGGGCGCATAGGTCATGCTGGAGAACAGGGTGCGCCCCCGGAAGCGGCCGGCCCGTACGAGGCCGAGCGCGGCCAGAGTCCCTAGGATGGTGGCCAGCGTCGCCGAGACGAAGGCCACCCGCAGGGTCACCCAGGCTGCGGCCAGCAACTGTTCGTTCTGGAACAGGCTTGCGTACCAGCGGGTGGAGAAGCCGCCCCAGACGGTGACCAGCCGGCTCTCGTTGAACGAATAGATCACCAGCAGAGCGATGGGCAGATAGAGGAAGCCCATGCCGAGCACGATGGCGGCGATATTGAAGGCGCTGGGACCACGCCGCATCAGCGCTGCTCCATCATCTTGGTCTGCTGTCGCTGGAACAGCAGGATGGGGATGACCAGGGTGGCGAGCAGAACGATGGCCACAGCGCTGGCGGCCGGCCAGTCGCGGTTGGAGAAGAACTCCGTCCAGATGGTCTTGCCCAGCATCAGGGTGCCGGAGCCTCCCAACAGGTCGGGGATCACGAACTCGCCCACCATGGGGATGAAGCAGAGCAGGGCGCCGGCCGCCACGCCGGGCAGCGACAGGGGGAAGGTCACCCGCCAGAAGCTCTGGAACGGCGTGCAGCCGAGATCTGCGGCGGCCTCCAGCAGGCTCGCCTCCTGCCGCTCCAGCACCGCATAGAGCGGCAGCACCATGAAGGGCAGATAGGCATAGACCAGACCAATATAGACCGCCGTGTCCGTGTTCAGGATGTCCACGGGCGGCAGGCCCACTTGGGCCAACAGCATGTTCAGCAGGCCGGCGGGCTTCAGGATGGCGATCCAGGCGTAGACCCGGATCAGGAAGCTCGTCCAGAAGGGCAGGATGACCGCCATCAGCAGGGCCTGACGGACGCTCGGCCGGCACCTGGCCATGCCATAAGCCAGCGGATAGCCCACCAGAAGCAGGATCACGGTGGCCACCGCAGCGAACTTTAGGCTGGAGAGATAGGCCGCCAGATAGAGGCCGTCCTGGCCCATCCGGGCATAGGCCTCGAAGTCCAGGGCGCGGAAAAAGCCGATGACGCCGCTGACGCCCTGGCTCCAGTCTAGCCGCGGCGCATAGGGCGGGATGGCCAGAACCACGTCCGACAGGGACAGCTTGGCCACCAGCAGGAACGGCACGAGGAAGAACACCGCCAGCCACAGGAGCGGCGCATAGGCCGCCCGCGCCTCTGAGCTGGGCTGTCCCCGGGGGCGTCCGAGGCCCTTCCACGGGCGACGCGGGCGCGGGGCGCCCGTCACGCTCATTGGGTCAGCACCACGGCGGAATCCGGCGCAAAGGTCAGCCAGACCTTGTCGTCCCAGTCGACCGGGCGATCCACCACGCGGCTGGCGTTGGCCCGGGCCGCCCGGATGGTCCGTCCGCCGGGCAGCTCCACCAGATAGGTGGTCCAGTCCCCCAGATAGCCGATGTCGGCCACGGTCCCCTCCAGGCGGTTGGGGCCCGCTGGCGGCGGATCGAGGTGCACCCGCATCTTCTCCGGCCGCACCGCCAACCAGGCGGTGGAGCCGATTGGGATGGCGTCATCCTCGATGGCCTCCAGCCCCTCGGGCGCTTCGGGGCTGACCAGGCGGATGATGTCGCCGTCGTCCTCGGTGACCCGGGCCTCGAACAGGTTCACATCGCCGATGAAGTCGGCCACGTAGCGGGAATTGGGCGCCTCATAGACCTCCGCCGGGCGGCCGATCTGGGCCAGCTGGCCAGCCCGCATGACCGCAATCCGGTCGGCGGTGATCATCGCCTCTTCCTGGTCGTGGGTGACGATCAGGAAGGTCATGCCTAAGCGCTGTTGCAGGGCCATCAGCTCGAACTGGGTCTCCTCCCGCAGCTTGCGGTCCAAGGCGCCGAGGGGCTCGTCCAGCAGCAGCATGCGCGGCTTGGGCGCGATGGCCCTGGCGAGCGCCACCCGCTGCTTCTGTCCCCCCGACAGCTGGTCGGGCTTGCGGTGAGCGAGGCCCTCCAGCCGCACCAGGGCCAGCATCTCATCCACCCGGGCGGTGATCTCGTCCTTGGGCTTCTTCTGCTGGCGCAGGCCAAAGGCGATGTTCTGGGCCACAGTCAGGTGCGGGAAGAGCGCATAGGACTGGAACATCATGTTCACCGGCCGCAGGTGCGGCGGCCGTCCGGCCAGGTCTTCGCCCCCCAGCGTGATACGGCCAAGGTCCGGCGTCTCGAAGCCGGCCAGCATCCGCATCAGGGTCGACTTGCCGCAGCCCGACGGCCCCAGCAGGGCGAAGAACTCCCCCTCATAGATGTCCAGCGACACCGCATCGACGGCGGCTTCGCCGCCGAAGCGCTTGGTCACCTGATCGAAGCGGACCAGTGGCTTGGCCGAGGGGTCCGCCCACGGGGCGAAGCTCGAGCGCACCGCGCCGATGTTCAAACGCGGCTTGCCGTTCACGAGAGGTCGAGCTCCGAGGTCGCGATTCGACGGGTCACTGGCCCGTCTGCACCCGGGTCCAGAGCCGGTTCACCTCACGGACCAGATCCTGGCCCTTGGACGTGGTGACGAACAGGCGGTCCATCACCTCGTCGCTGGGATAGATGCGCGGATCATCGCGGACTTCCGGATCGACCAGGGCCGTGGCCGGCTCATTGGCGTTGGCGTAGGCGGTGTAGTTGGACGCCGTTGCGATCACGTCCGGACGCAGCATGAAGTCCAGGAAGGCGTAGGCCGCGTCCGGATTGGGGGCGTCCACGGGGATGGCGAAGACGTCGAACCAGACCTGGCTGCCTTCAGTGGGGATGACATAGTCCACCTGGACGCCGGCGCCGGCTTCTTCGGCCCGATCAGCGGCCTGGAAGATGTCGCCGGAATAGCCGATGGCCACGCAGATATCGCCATTGGCCAGGCCATTGACGTACTCCGAGGAGTGGAACTTGCGCACATGTGGGCGCACAGCCATCAGCATCTCGGTGGCGGCCTCATAGTCGGCCACGGTGGTGGAGTTGGGGTCCTTGCCCAGATAGTTGAGCGCCACGGCGTACATGTCCTCCGAGGCGTCCAGGAAGTGAACCCCGCAGTCGGCCAGCTTGGCGATGTTCTCCGGCTTGAACAGCACGTCCCAGGAATCGATGGTCACGCCGGGCAGGCGCTCGGCCACCTTCTGCGGATTGAAGCCGATCCCGATGGTGCCCCACATGTAGGGGACGCTGTAGCGGCCGCCCGGATCGAAGGGCTCCATATAGGCCATGATCTTGGGCGATAGATTGCCGATATTGGTCAGCTTGGACTTGTCGAGCTCGGCGATGGCGCCAGCCTCGATATAGCGCGGAATGTTGTGGTTGGACGGGGTCACCACGTCATAGCCGGTGCCGCCCTGGAGCATCTTGGTCTCCAGCACCTCGTTGGAATCAAAGGTGTCGTAGACGACCTTGAGGCCCGTATCGCTGGTGAAGGCCTCCAGCAGCTGGGGGTCGATATAGTCCGACCAGTTGTAGATGCGTACCGTGTCGTTGGCGCTCTGTCCCTGACCGCAGGCGGCCAGGCCCAGCAAGGCCGCCGCGCTGGCCGCGGCCAGTCCCGTCTTCTTCACCCAAGCCCGCATCACGCTCTCCCTCAGCAGCCCAGCACCTGCTTATAAGGCTGATGGCGCGGGGGTTAAGTCCCCAATCGACGCCGCAAGCCCCGGAGACCTTCAATGCCCCCCAGCCTGGCGCCTGGCCTTACCCCCCTGATGGCCTTTGCGGCACCGGTGGTCCTGCTGGTATTCTCCAATATTTTCATGACCTTCGCCTGGTATGGCCATCTGAAGGTCGAGCATCGGCCGCTCTGGATCATCATCCTGGTGAGCTGGGGCATCGCCTTCTTCGAATACTGCCTGGCGGTGCCCGCCAACCGGATCGGCCGCGAGGTCTATTCGCCTGCCGAACTGAAGACGATGCAGGAGGTCATCACGCTGGCGGTCTTCGCGGTCTTCTCGATGACCTATCTGGGGGAGCGGTTCACCTGGAACCACGCCATCGGCTTTTGCCTGATTGCGGCGGGCGCCCTGTTCATCTTCAAGGGGCCGATCCGCGTCTAAGCGCCGCCGCCATGGTCACGGCTTTTGGCAAGCCGGACGCGGCGCCATATAAGCCCGCCCTCACGACCCTCTCATACGAGCCGGCAGACCCATGTCCCGCATCCTCATCACCTCGGCCTTGCCCTACATCAACGGGATCAAGCACCTGGGGAATCTGGCCGGGTCGATGCTGCCGGCCGATGTCTGGGCGAGGTTCAAGCGCGCTCAGGGCCATGAGGTGCTCTATGTGTGCGCCACTGACGAGCACGGCACGCCCGCCGAACTGGCCGCCGCAGCGGCCGGCCAGGATGTTCGGACCTATTGCGACGACCAGCACGAGATCCAGAAGCGGGCAGGGGACGCCTTCCACCTGTCCTTCGACATCTTCGGCCGTAGCTCCAGCGACGCCAACCGCCAACTGACCCAGCACCTGGCCCAGGCCCTGGAGGCCCAGGGGCTGGTGGAGGAGCGGGTGGACCGGATGATCTACTCGATCGACGACGACCGCTTCCTGCCCGACCGATATGTGGAAGGCGTCTGCCCGCACTGCGCCTATCCGAAGGCGCGCGGTGACCAGTGCGACAATTGCGGTCGGCTGCTGGACCCCACCGACCTGCTGGAGCCGTACTCGACGGTCTCGGGCAGTCGTAATCTTGAGGTCCGCGACACCCGCCACCTGTACCTGCTGCAGACCCGTCTCGCCGACACGATCCGGGCCTGGATCGATGAACGCTCGCCCTCCTGGCAACCCCTGGCGCGCTCGATCGCCTACAAGCACCTCGATGAAGGGCTGATCGACCGCGGCATCACCCGGGATCTGAAGTGGGGCGTGCCGGTGGTTGGCCCCGATGGCGGCCCACGCTCCGGACTGGAGGGCAAGGTCTTCTACGTCTGGTTCGACGCCCCCATCGAATATATCGGCGCCACGGCCGAATGGGCCGAGCAGGCCGGCGCCGACTGGCGCTCCTGGTGGCGTCTGGATGAGGGCGCGCAGGATGTCCGCTACGTCCAGTTCATGGGCAAGGACAATGTCGCCTTCCATACGGTCAGCTTCCCCGGAACCCTGCTGGGCTCGGGCGAGCCCTGGAAGACGGTCGATCAGCTGAAGGCCTTCAACTGGCTGAACTGGTACGGCGGCAAGTTCTCCACCAGCCTTGGCCGTGGNNCCCGAGCACTCGGATGCGGCCTTCACCTGGGAGCAATTCCAGTCGACGACCAATAAGGACCTGGCCGACGTCCTGGGCAATTTCGTCAACCGGATCGTCAAGTTCACCGAGTCGAAGTTCGACGGGATCGTCCCGGAGGGCGGTGTGCCGGGCGCACGGGAAGAGAGGCTGGCCGCCGACATCAAGGCGGGGCTCGAGACCCTGACCGCCGAGTTTGAGGCCATGGAGTTCCGCAAGTCGGCCCAGGCGGCCCGCGCGCTCTGGGTCCTGGGCAATGAATACCTGCAGGAGTCCGCCCCCTGGACCGCGCTCAAGACCGACCGTGATCAGGCCGCCGTGGCGGTGCGCACGGGCCTGAGCCTTGTGGCGTTGTTCGCCCGGATCACGGCGCCGTTCATGCCGGAGGCGGCGGGGCGGATCGCCGCCACAGTCGGTGCGACCGATCTGTCCTGGCCTGGGCCGGATGAAGATCTGCTCAGTCTGGTGTCGCCAGGTCAGGCTGTCGCGTCCGCCGAGGTCCTGTTCCGCAAGATCGAGGACGCGCAGGTCGAGGAATGGCGAGAGCGTTTCGGTGGCGCGGAGGCTGAGCCCGCTTAACGCTGCTCAGCCAGCCAGCTGATCGCGCCCTTGGCCGCGGCCCGGCCAGTGGCGAAGCTGGCCTGCAGCAGGTAGCCGCCGGTCGGCGCCTCCCAGTCCAGCATCTCGCCGGCGGCGAAGACGCCCGGGCGCGCCTTGAGCATCAGTCGCTCATCCAGGCCCTCGAACTTGAGCCCTCCGGCGCTGGAAATGGCCCGCTCCAGTCCCGCCACACCGCTGAGCGGCACGGGGACAGCCTTGATCGCTTCGGCCAGGCCGACCGGGCTGCGGGGCAGGTCGGCGCCGAAGGCCTCCCGCAGGAGGCCGATCTCCACAGTCGACAGCCTCAGCATCTTGCGCAGGCGATTGGACAGGCTGTCGCCGGCCCGGCCGCCGATCAGGCGAGAGGCCAGGTCGCCGCGCCGCATGTCGGGGCGCAGATCGATGAACAGTTGGGCCGTCCCACCGCCCTCCAAGGCGCGGCGGATGTCGCCGGACAGGGCGTAAATCCCACCGCCTTCCAGCCCGTAGGCGGCCACCAGGGCTTCGCCTCGTATGGTCTGTTCACCAAAGGTCAGGGCCACGGCCTTCAGCGGCGCGCCGGCGAAGCGCTCGGCGAAGGGTGGGCTCCAGTCGGCCAGCACGCCCATATTGGCCGGGGCGAAGGGGGCCAGCGGCGCGCCGATTTCCCTCAATGCGCCCGCCCAGGCACCGTTGGCGCCGAGCCTCGGCCAGCTCGCACCACCCATAGCCAGCACCGTGGCGGCGGGCCTGACCGTCGCCTCACCTGTAGGCGTCTCGAACCTGAGGGCGCCGTCAGCGCGCCAGCCGGCCCAGTGGTGGCGGAGGTGAAAGCGGACGCCCGCGGCGTCCAGTCGTCCCAGCCAGGCTCGGAGCAGGGGAGACGACTTCAGGGCGCGGGGAAAGACACGGCCGCTGGAGCCCACAAAGGTCTCCTGGCCGAGCCCCTCAGCCCAGGCGCGTAAGGCTTGCGGGTCGAAAGCCTCGACCGGGCCGCCAAGCGGGTTAGCGGCCTCGCCATAGCGATCCATAAACTCGGTCATGGGCTCGGAATGGGTGAGGTTGAGCCCGCCGCGGCCGGCCATCAGAAACCGCCGCCCGAGACTCGGCATCCGCTCATAGACGGAGACCGACAGCCCGGCCCCCGCCAGAGTCTCGGCGGCCATCAGCCCGGCCGGGCCGCCGCCGATGACGGCGACGTCCGGCGTCTTGGGGTCGTCCATGTCTAGAACCAGTTCAGGTCTGCGCGGGCGCCGCCCACCTCAACGCCCTTCAGGCGTCCCCGGCCATCCTGGCCTATGGAGACGATGGCGAAGGCCGGTGGGGCGGCGGCGTCACCCTGGCGACGCAGGGCGGCTTCCAGGGCCTCGGCCTCTGTCTGGTCGGCATAAAAGCGGTCCACGCCGATATCGAGAGTAATGAAGGTTTCCTGGGCGCGCTCTTCGACCGGCGGGCCCTCGTCGCCCGGCTCTCGCGGCGGGGTCAGGAAGGTCTGGCGGCAGTCGGCCTGGCCGCGCACCACCACAGGCCCGTGCCGCAGGGCCGCGTCCCGCGTGGCCCCGCCGCCGGAAACTCGGTGGGTGTTCTCCGCCGTGGGGGACAGGGCGACCCAGCTGTCGTCCTGGCCGTAATGGGCCTCGAGATCCGGCGGGCAGGGCGCGCCGTCATCCAGGCGCTCCACCAGCTGCAGGGCGGCATAGTGGCCGCTGAGCAGGCTGCGGGGATCGACAGCCTCCATGGCCAGCCGCACCTCCTGGCCATCGGCGCGGGCGCGGTCTTCCCGCACGAGCAGGCCGACCAGGGCGACGATCAGAAGGACCGCCACGAGACTGATGCGCAGCACCAGGGCGACGGGACCCGACAGACGGTTCATGCCTTGACCCTCCCACGGCGCAACAGTCCGCCCGCGATCAACGCCAGGATGGCGCAGCCGGCGAAGACGCCAGCCGCGGTCATGAGACCCAGCCCCAGGTCCATGAGGATCGCGCTGATCGCCGCAATGGCCGACAGGACGCCCGCTGCCGTGACCCCACCGGCCCGGTCATGCAGGCCAAGGGCGATGACGCCGCCTGAGATGATCAGCCAGACCAGGCGATGGACAAGGCCATAGACCTCGCTGGAGAGTCCCGCCGCGGCGAAGGCCGCCAGGGCGCCCACCGCCATCCAGGCGAAGATGATACCGGCTGCGCGCCGCTCCTGCTCACTGGCCCATCGGGCGGCGGCGCCAGCCAGGGCGAAGGCAGCTGCCAGGGCCAGGTAGCCCTCCGGCCGCACGTCGGGGGCGGCGAACAGCCAGCCCAGCACCAAGGCGGGCCCCGCCAGATGGGCGAGGCTGCGGCTGCGCCAGGCGAGCGCCAGAAGCACGCCGGCCGGGGCA
Organism: Caulobacteraceae bacterium UBA6225; assembly: GCA_002441055.1. Taxonomy (GTDB): domain Bacteria; phylum Pseudomonadota; class Alphaproteobacteria; order Caulobacterales; family Caulobacteraceae; genus Phenylobacterium. The sequence continues at coordinate 18,344 of DJWR01000151.1, forward strand.
GCCAGGGCCAACCATCGCAGGTGCAGGCCAAACAGACCGTCTGGCCCGGCGAAGTCTCCCAGAGCGATGAGGGCGACGGCGGCGATGGCTGCGGCGTTGGATCGACCGGCCAGGGCCAGGAGGGCGGCGGCCAGACCCGCGCCCCGCAGAGCCGCCTGCGGATCGCCGGCGAGGTCGAAAATCTGTCCGGTCAATCCGATCGCCCCGGCATAGATCAGGGCGGCGACGCCGAGCAGGACGTCGCGAACCAGAGGCCGGCCACGCAGGGCCGTCCAGGCCGCGCCGGCGCAGGTGGCGGCGAAGACGCTGAGGATCAGCACGAACCGGGCGAGGCGCGGAATGGCGTCCCAGTTGGCCGCCACAAAGGCGATGGCCGCCAGACCCGCCAGGACCGCGCCCATGATCGCCAGGGCGACTCCGGCGTCGATGCGGCGGGCGTCGGCCACGCTATCGAGGATCGGTTGCCGGGACTCAGGCGCCACAAGGCCCTGGTCGATCCAGCGATCGAGGTCTTCGCTCAGCCGCGCCTTGTAGGTCGCCATCCTTGCGCTCCCTCTGAAGGAGTCTGGCCGGGACGCTCCCGCCCCGGCCATGACCTTGCCTTTAGTGCAGGCGGTGTTCCGCCGCCTCTTCCGGCGAGATGTCCAGGAAGCCTGGCATCACGGCGTTGTAGGAGTCCACGCTGTCGAGCTTCACCACCGCGTTGCGATGGCCTTCCCAGACCATGGACAGGGCCACATAGAGCACGACGGCCAGGCCGATGTAGCCGATCCACCGATACTTGTGCAGCAGGCTGGCGATATAGGTCGCTGCGACCCCCATCAGGGCGATGGAGAGGATCAGGCCGAAGACCAGGATGCCTGGGTGCTCCCGGGCCGCGCCGGCGACGGCCAGCACATTGTCCAGGGACATGGACAGGTCGGCGATCAGGATCTGAATGAAGGCCGCGCGGAAGCTCTTGACCGGACGGGCCGAGGGTTCGGTGGTCGGATCGCCGTCCAGGACGGCCTCGGCGTCGGCTTCGTCGACGACCGCCTGCTCCCGCAGTTCCTTCCACATCTTCCAGCAAACCCACAGCAGCAGCAGGCCGCCGGCGAACAACAGGCCAATGATGCCAAGCAGCTGTGTGGTGATCAGCGCTAAGCCGATCCGCATGATCACCGCGGCGATCAGGCCGTAAAGAATGGCCTTCTTGCGCTGATCAGAGGGCAGGGCGCCTGCGGCCAGGCCCACGGCGACGGCGTTGTCGCCGGCCAGGACGAGGTCGATCAGCAGGACCTGAAAGAGGGCGGAAAGGGCGGGGCCGTGTTCGGCGATCAATGACTCAAACATGTTCGCCTCAATGCGACAGGCTCACCGCCTCCGCAACGCCTAATCTCAGGGCTGATGGATCACTCCTGAAGAGGACGTTCAGGCGTGCTCATGCTCGGGCTTGGCCTCATGGGCCTCGCCGTGGTGGTCCCCATGATGGTCGTCATGAGCGTGATGGTCGTCATGAGCCTGCCCGGCGTCCTTGTGGTCCTCCGCCGCCCCATGATCATGCCCGTGGCCCTGATCATGCCCGTGGTCTTGGCCATTAGCCTCGTCCTGGTGGTGGGCGAAGGCGGTGGCCGCCACGGCGCCGGCCGCTGCGGCGGCCAGGGGGGCGGCGAGCCCGGGACCCTTGGTGTCCTCCGGCTCATCGGCATAGGTCGAGGCGCTCGAGCCATAGCCGAAGGTCTGGAACCGCCGGCGACGCTGCGCCTCACGACGCTTGGCCGCGGCGTTGCGTGAAATGGCCGCCAGAACCAGCACGGCGGCCAGGACGGCCAGGGCCAGCAGGATCGTGCGGGTTGAGATACCCTCATTCTCCACGGCCTCGCCGGCGTCCGCCGCGGCCGTGCTCGCCACATCAGCAGCCTCGCCGGCCAGGTCGACGGCCTGATCAGCCGCCTGTTCGGCGCCCTCGGCGAGGGTCTCAGAGTCATCGCGCTCCCAGAATTTGAAGCGTTCCAGGAAGCTGAAGAAGCCGCCGCCCTTGGAGGTTTCGGCTTCAGGGGCCGGGGCGGGCGCGCTGGTCACAGGCGCCGGCGCAGCCGGGGCCTTGGGCGCGGGGGCCTTTGCCGCGGGGGCGCTGGCCTGGGGCGCACTCGGGGTCGGAGCCTTGGCGGCGGGAGCCGGCTTGGCGGGAGCGGCGGGGGCCGCAGCCACCGGGGCAGGGGATCTCACGGGCGCTGGCGCCACCCGGGCGTCTGGGCTGTAGGCTCGCTGCGACGGCGCCGTCGCCGCCCGCGCCGGGCGGTCGCCATAGACGCGGCGGCGCTCTTCGGCGGTCATGTCCTCAGGATTGGCGATCGGGCGCATGGTGGTGACCAGCACCCCGTCGGCGCGACGGAAACTGACCACGCCCTCATGGCGCGAGGTGGCCGCCGGCAGGGCCTGGCCCTGATGCACCTCGCCAGGGACCCCGCCCATCAGGCCCGAACCATCCTGGGCCGGATCTGGCGCGCCGCCCATCAGGGGCGGCGGGGGAGACGCCTCTGCGCGGTAGTCGCCGCTATGCGCATCAGGAGCCGATGGCGCGCTGCAACCCGCCAGGGCCAGAAGCCCCAGGGTCGCCGCAAGGCCCAGGGCGCGTGCGCCCTGACGTCGATCGGCTGAGATCTGCTGATAGGTCCTGATCGCCATGGGACGTCCCCCGTACCCGTGTTGATGCCCGCGCACGCGGCGCCGTCGATAGGTCAATCAAGAAATCACGACGTGGCCGTGAAATCAAAGCTGTGAATCGGCGGAAGGGAACCCTCTTCCCCTCAGGGGCGAGGCCTGGAGGCCTCATAAAGGGCGATCGCGCCCGCCGCCGAGACGTTCAGGCTCTCAAATCCGCCCGGCATGGGAATCTTGGCCAGCACGTCGCAATGTTCGGACACCAGCCGCCGAAGGCCTGAGCCCTCTGACCCCATCACCAGAACTGTGGCCGATCCATCGAGGGCGGCGTCCAGGCTGGCTTCGGCCTCGCCGTCCAGACCGACCGCCCGCCACCCCATATCGGCCAGCTGGTCGAGGGCTCTGGACAGGTTGACGACCCGGGCGACGGGAATCTTGTCCACCGCGCCCACAGCGGCCTTGGCCAGGGCCCCGCTGAGCTGCGGGGCGTTGCGATCCTGAAGAATCACGCCGGCGCAGCCGAAGGCCGCCGCTGACCGGAGCAGGGCGCCCACATTCTGAGGGTCGGTCACCTGATCGAGCATCAGCAACACCGCGCCCTTATCGGGGGTGAAGGCCTCGAGATCGACCGTCGGCAGATCGCCCGGCCGCAGGGCGACCCCCTGGTGAACGGCGCCGGGCAGCAGATTGCCCAGCCGCTGCGAATCAACCGTCTCGATGGCCAGCTTCGGAAAGCGCTTCGACAGCTCGGCGGCCCGTTCGGCCGTGGCGAGGATTCGCTCAGGGGGCTCCCGATCGGGGTTCTCGAGGGCCGCCAGGACGGCGTGCCAGCCCCAGAACCAGGCGGCTGACGGGGCTTCAGCCCTTGTGGTAGAAGGGGTTTCTCGCCCATTCCGACGCTTGTTTCGGGGCGCGTTGCGTTCCCGGATCGACGACACTATAAGACGCGCTCCATTTTGAGGCCGGGACAGGTCTCCGCCCGGTCCGGCGTTGTTGGCGATGCTTCTAGCAGAGGCGGCAACCCGGGGCGGAGGTAATTTGTTCAGGGCTCAGGACGGTTCCGAGCGCGCGGGGGAATGTCCCGAGTGGCAAAGGGGGCGGACTGTAAATCCGCTGGCGTACGCCTTCGTAGGTTCGAGTCCTACTTCCCCCACCACGCCTCGGTTCAAAAAGGAGTATTGCGGCGTCCCCGCAGCCTTCGGCGCGGGTATAGCACAATGGTAGTGCAGCAGCCTTCCAAGCTGAGGATGCGGGTTCGATTCCCGCTACCCGCTCCAATATACAGTTCTTCACCCCTACGCCCCCGGGCGCATCGCCGGCAGGACCCTGATGGCCAAAGAGAAGTTTGAACGCACNNAAGACGACGCTGACGGCGGCGATCACGATGACGCTGGCGAAGTCTGGTGGTGCGACGGCGAAGAAGTACGACGAGATTGATGCGGCGCCGGAAGAGAAGGCCCGCGGGATCACGATCAACACGGCGCACGTGGAATATGAGACGGCCAACCGTCACTACGCCCACGTCGACTGCCCTGGCCACGCTGACTATGTGAAGAACATGATCACGGG
>DJWR01000123.1 GCA_002441055.1 Caulobacteraceae bacterium UBA6225
ACGTGCATGCCCGAGCCGTTGTCGCCGAACATCGGCTTGGCCATGAAGGTGGCGGTCTTGCCATAGGCGGCCGCCACGTTGTGGATGACGTACTTATAGAGCTGCATCCGGTCAGCCATGGTCAGCAGATCGGAGAACTTCAGGCCCAGTTCGTGCTGGGCGGGCGCCACCTCGTGGTGGTGCTTTTCAGGCTGCATGCCGAGCTCGCCCATGACGGCCAGCATTTCGCCACGCAGGTCTTGAGCGGAGTCCACAGGGTTGACCGGGAAGTAGCCGCCCTTGGGGCCCGGCCGATGGCCCATATTGCCCTCGGCATATTCCTTGGACGAGTTCACCGGCAGCTCGGTGGAGTCGAAGGCGTAGCCGGTGTTGTGGCCGGCCGTGGACCAGCGGACGTCGTCGAACAGGAAGAACTCGGCCTCGGGGCCGAAATAGACGGTGTCGCCGATGCCGGCGGCCTTCACATAGTTCAGGGCCGCCTTGGCGATGGAGCGCGGGTCGCGGTTGTAGGGGGTGTTGGTGTCGGGGTTCAGGACGTCGCAGAACAGGCACAGCGTCGTCTGNNGACTCGTTGATGGCCTTCCAGCCGACGATGGAGGAGCCGTCGAACATGGTGCCGTCAGTCAGGAACTCGTCATCGATCAGGTCGATGTCGAAGGTGACATGCTGCATCTTGCCGCGAATGTCGGTGAAGCGGACGTCGACATATTTGACGTCCTTCTCAGCGATCATATCCAGAATGTCTTTGGCGGTGGTCATGGCGGTTATCCCCTAACTCGCGTGATAGGTCAGAACGTCAAACCGCAAGCGCGCCGGTTTCACCGGTGCGAATGCGCAGAACCTCGATGATTTCGGAGACGAAGATCTTTCCGTCGCCGATGCGGCCCGTACGCGCCGCGGTGGTGATCGCCTCAAGGGCGCTGTCGAGCTGGTCGTCAGCGACCACCACCTCGATTTTGATCTTGGGCAGGAAGTCCACGACGTATTCCGCGCCGCGGTACAGTTCCGTTTGCCCCTTCTGCCGTCCATAGCCCTTGGCCTCAAGCACGGTCATGCCCTGGACGCCCAGTTCCTGCAGGGCCTCCTTCACCTCATCGAGCTTGAAGGGTTTGATGACGGCTTCGATCTTCTTCATGTGGCCTCGTCGGACTGAACGCGCCGCCCTGCCTGAGGGGGTGGAATGGACGGAGCATACCGGGGCGCGAGACGACAAGAGGGCCCTGGCCTGGCCCGGGACCCGACGCCCTCGAAATCGACTGGCGCCCAAAAAAAGGGCGCCTGGCGCCCAAGTCTTGTGCGATGCGGAAATGGCCTTGTGAGCCGCCGTCAGCCCCCTAGGATCGCGCAGCGTTGTTGGGTGTGGAGGCGTCGTCATGGAAGATAGAACCCCAGTTCTGATTGGGGCGGGACAATTCACCTATCGCGGTGAACCGCAGGATTCTCCCTCGCCGACCCAACTGCTGAAGATTGCAGCGCTCGCCGCGGCTGAGGACGCCGGTCTCTCGCCCGCCGCGCTGTCAGGGATCGACAGCTTGGCGGTGGTCGGGTTCACGGTGGATGCGCCAGGCGGGGGGCGGCCCACCCCGCACAGCTCAAACCCGCCCCAGAGCCTGGCGAGCCGGCTCGGCGCAAAGCCCAGCTGGTCAGTCTATTCCCACATGGGCGGCAACAGCTCCCAGCAACTCATCAATGTCCTGTGTGAGCGCATCGCCAAGGGGGAAACCCGTCTTGGCCTGGTGGCGGGCTGCGAGTTCCTGGGCTCGGCCACCAAGCGGCTGACCCGCGGGATCGGCTTCGATGACTGGAACGAGGATCTTGAGCTGGCGGCGCCGGAGCGGATCGGTGACCCCCGCCCGGGGGCCACGCCCTATGAAGCCCGCCACGGCCTTGGGCGCCCAATCAACACCTATCCGCTGTTTGAGAACGCCCTCAGGGCGCGGGATGGCCGCAGCATCGCTGACCATCAGGCCCGCCTGGGGGCGCTTTTTGCTCCATTTACCGAGGTTGCGGCGCAGAATCGCGACGCCTGGTTCCCCATCGCCCGGACCGCCGAAGAACTGATCACCGTCACCGACCGCAACCGGATGGTCGGCTTTCCCTACACCAAATACCTCAACGCCATCATGGATGTGGACCAGTCGGCCGGGGTGTTGGTCGCAAGCCTGGCCATGGCTCGAGAACTGGGCGTGCCGGAGGACAGACTGGTCTATCTGCACGGCTGCGCCGATGCGGCTGATCTCTGGTATCCCCTTGAGCGTCAGAACTTTCACTCCAGTCCAGCCATGCGTCTGACCGGCGCGCGGGCCCTGGAGATGGCTGGGGTCAGTCTCGCCGAGATCGGACACTTCGACCTCTATTCCTGCTTCCCCGTAGCCGTGGAGATCGGCGCGGAGGAACTGGGCCTCGCCCTGGATGATCATCGGGGGCTTACCGTCACCGGCGGGCTGCCTTACGCAGGGGGGCCTGGAAACAATTATGCGATGCATTCCATCGCCGTGATGATGCGGCGGCTCCGTTCCGCCCGGGAAGACTACGGGCTGGTCACCGCCAATGGCTGGTTTCTGACCAAGCAGTCGACGGGGGTCTATTCCTGCCGCGCGCCGAACGCGCCCTTTGAGCGGCAGGATCCCGCGATCATCCAACGCCAGATCGACGCCCTGCCGCATCCGGTTGTCACAGAGACCCCCCAGGGTCGCGCGGTGATCGAGACCTACACTGTTGTCCACGGCCGCGAAGGCTATCTGATGGGAATCGTGGTCGGCCGGGACGAGGCCGACCGCCGCTTTGTGGCTCACACCCCGACCGACCCCGCCGTACTTGCCAGCCTGGAGTCGGTGGAATCGGTTGGCCGGACGGGTACGGTGGGCCCGGCCTCCGAGGGCCAACGCAACCTCTTTGTTCCGGACTGAACCCATGCCGCGCCTCTATCTGATCCGCCACGGAAAGCCCGCCGCCAGCTGGGGTGGCCACGATGACGATCCGGGGTTGGACGACACGGGGCGGGGCCAGGCCGCCGCGGCCCGCGATTTCCTGTTGGCTCTGCCGGAGAACGAACGGCCCCGTCTGGTGGTGTCGTCCCCCCTGGCCAGATGCCGGGAGACGGCCGAGCCGACCGCTGCGGCCCTGGGCGTCCCGGTCGAGATCGATCCGGGGGTGGGGGAGATCCCGACCCCGTCAGCCCTGGCTCCAGAAGCCCGGGGAGAGTGGCTCCGTCAGGCCTTTCAGGGGGTCTGGTCTGATATCGAAGGGGATCTCGACTATGACCAGTGGCGCAAGCAGGTGGCTCAGGCGTTGGTGCGTCGGGGCGATACTGCGGTGTTCAGCCACTTCGTCGCCATCAACGCGGTGGTCTCCCTGCTGACCGGCGTGGAACAGGTGGTGAGCTTCCGCCCAGACCACACCTCAATCACTATCTTAGAAACAGATGGTAATAATCTGATTTTGATTGAAAAGGGACGGGAAGCCTCCACGGGCGTCCTTTGATTGATCGGTTCGGAGGTTCCGTGGCGCCGAGACAGATTCTGACCATCGCTGAAATGGCCGCTGCGGATCGCGCAGCGGTCGCGGCGGGGACGCCTGCGGTTGACCTCATGGCGCGGGCGGGCGCTGCAGTCGCCGCTGCGGTGGTGGAGCGGTTTACCCCCCGGCAGACCCTTGTGCTGTGTGGCCCAGGTGACAATGGCGGCGACGGATATGTCGTCGCTCGCCTGCTGGCCGAGAAGGGCTGGCCCGTACAGGTCGCCGCATCGTCTGCGCCCCGGTCTGACAGCGCCAGGACTATGGCCGAGCAGTGGCGCGGCGTCATTGGGGATCTGACCCAGGATGTGGCCGCCGACCTCTATATCGACGCTCTATTTGGCGCTGGCCTGTCAGGTCCGTTGAGCGGCGACGTCGCGCGGGTGGTTCAGCATCTGGCGGCCATGCCGGAGCGGGTGGTGGCCATTGATGTCCCCAGCGGACTGCCCGGCGACACCGGGCAACCTCAAGGGGTCTGCGGGCGGGCAGGGCTGACTGTGACCTTCCATGCCCGTAAGCCGGCCCATGTCCTCGAACCAGGCTGCGGGCGGTGCGGCGAGGTCATTGTCGCCGATATCGGTCTCGCCCCGAGTGATGCGCCCCTGTTTGAGAATGGCCCGGATCTCTGGAGCTCGCGCTTCCCCTGGCCCGTCAGCAGCTCTCACAAGCATGCCCGGGGACGGATGGTGGTGGTGAGTGGCCCGGCCTGGAGCGCTGGGGCTGGGCGACTGGCCGCCCGGGCGGGGCTACGAATCGGGGCCGGTGTCGTGACCGTGCTGTCGCCAAGCGACGCGCTGGCCGCCAACGCCGCCCACCTTGAGGCGGTCATGCTGCGTCCGTTCGACACCGAATCTGAGCTGGAGGCCCTGGCCACGGATGTGGACGCCGCGGTCATTGGTCCGGCGGCTGGGGTCAGCGAGACCACCTTGATGAATGTCCTGGCCCTGGCCCGCACAGGCGCAGCGCTGGTGCTCGACGCCGACGCCATCACAGTGTTCCAGCAGGACCCCGAAGAGCTGTTCTCCGTTCTGGACCGCGATGATGTGCTGACCCCACATCAGGGGGAATTCAAGCGTCTGTTTCCAGGGGTTCTCGAGGGCGCGCCCGAGCGCATTTCGGCCACCCGCCGGGCGGCGGAACTCGCAGATGCGGTGGTCCTCCTCAAGGGGCCTGACACCGTCGTGGCGGCTCCCGATGGTCGGGCCGCCGTGGCGCTCAACGGATCGCCCTGGCTGGCCACCGCCGGCAGCGGGGATGTGCTGGCGGGCTATATCGGCGGTCTGGTCGCACAGGGCATGGACAGTTTCGATGCGGCCTGCGCGGCCGCCTGGATCCACGCGGAGGCCGCCCATGCCCACGGCCCAGGCCTGATCGCCGAGGACCTGCCTGGCCTGACGCCGGGTGTGTTGCGAGGACTCTACGTCGCTCGCTAGACCTTGGCCATTCGCTCTGCTAGGCGCTGAGGGGTCGCCCTCGGAGCCCCGGGCCTTGACCCACACGCCTGTCGTCTTCGCCAATCGTCCCATGCCTGTATATGCAGGCGACGCGGTCGTGCGCGCAGATTTAGCCGGTGGGAAGAGGACCCAGGTTTAGCCGCAGCATCTGACGGCGCCGCCTTCTCTCACCCTTCGGATTTGACGACGGGTGAGGCGGTGGCGCCAGATCCCGTCGTCCGAGCTCAAATCGGACACCGGTCCATGACCAGTTACACACCCCAACTCATCGGCGCGCTTGCGCTCTTCGCCTTCGCGTCTTCGATTACGCCTGGCCCGAACAACGCCATGCTGATGGCTTCAGGCGCCAACTATGGCTTCGTGCGAACCTTGCCGCACCTGGCTGGCGTGGTGCTGGGGTTCGCGCTGCTGCTGTTGTCGGTGGGCTTTGGTCTGGGCGGCGTTTTCGCCGCTGTCCCCCTGGCTCAAACCGTGCTGAAGGGCCTGGGCGTCGCTTATCTCGTCTGGTTGGCCTGGAAGATCGCTACAGCCGGCGGAATGGGGGAGGGGACCGCTCCGCGCCGCCCCTTCACCTTCCTCCAGGCAGCAGGCTTCCAGTGGGTCAATCCCAAGGCCTGGACCATGGCTGTCGGCGTGGCCGCCGCCTATGTGCCGCAGCAGGGCGGGGCGGCCGACATGCTGTTGGCCGGGCTGGTGGTCTTCTTGATCAGCATCCCGTCTGCGGCGGTCTGGGCGGGGTCCGGTGTGGCGCTGCGCCGGCTCCTGGAGCGGCCTGGCGCTCTAAGGATATTCAACTGGACGATGGCCGCCCTGCTGGTCGCCTCGCTCACCCCCATCTTCATCGAGATGGTCCAGGCCGCGACAGGGGCCGGCAAGGCGGCTTGACGCCGATGGCCAAACCGCCGATGGCATGGGCCGAATGCGGGCGTGGCGGAACTGGTAGACGCACTGGATTTAGGTTCCAGCGCCGCAAGGCGTGGAGGTTCGAGTCCTCTCGCCCGCACCACCTTTGCACTTGGACAGGGAAGGCGCCCGTGACATAAGGGCGCCCTCCCGCCGCCTCGACGTAGGCGGCGCTTCCCGTTTCACCATTAGGCGGACCGTCAAGAGCGCGTGACAGCGCCCCGGAGTCCGGAAGCAAGAATGTCGATGCAGATCGTTGAAAAGTCCGGTGAAGGCCTGAGCCGCGTTTACGGCGTCACTGTTCCGGCCGCCGACCTGGCCGAACGCCTGGACGCGCGCATCACCGAGATCACCCCCCAGCTCAACATCAAGGGCTTCCGCCCGGGCAAGGTGCCGCCGGCCCATGTGCGCCGGGTTCATGGCAAGGCCCTGATGGCCGAACTGGTCGAACAGACCATCACTGAGTCCACTCAGAAGGTGCTGGAAGACAACAAGCTGCGCCCCGCCGGCGAGCCGGATCTGAAGCCCGAGGGCGACCTGCAGGACGTGGTGGACGGCAAGGCCGATCTTTCGTTCGAGATCGCCCTGGAGATCATGCCGGAGTTTGACCCGGTCGATCCCGCCACCCTGGAGCTGGTCCGTCCCGTCTATAAGCCGGGTGACGACGAGGTCGACGAGGCCCTGGCTGAGCTCGCCAAGCAGAACCGCAGCTTCGAGCCGCGCACCGGCAAGACCGTCAAGGCCAAGGACGGCGATCAGGTCACCATCGACTTCGTCGGCAAGATCGACGGAGAGGCCTTCGAAGGCGGTTCGGCCGAGGGCGCGCAGCTCGTGCTGGGGTCGGGAACCTTCATCCCGGGCTTTGAAGACCAGCTGGTCGGCGCCAAGCCCGACACCGACGTGGTGGTCAAGGTGACCTTCCCCGAGGAATATCAGGCCGCCCACCTGGCCGGTAAGGAAGCCGAGTTCGAGGTCAAGGTGACCGCGGTTTCCGCTCCGGTCGAGACCGTGGCTGACGACGCCTTCGCCGAGAAGCTGGGTATCGAGAGCCTGGAAAAGCTTAAAGGCCTGCTGCGGGACAATATCGAGCAGCAGTATGTGAGCGCCTCGCGCTTCAAGCTGAAGCGCGCCCTGCTGGACGCGCTCGACAGCAAGCACGACTTCCCCCTGCCGCCGAAGATGGTTGAGGCCGAGTTCGCCGCCATTTGGACCCAGGTCCAGCAGGACAAGGCGCAGGAATCCCTGCCCCCGGAGGACGCGGGCAAGTCTGACGAACAGCTGGAGTCGGAATACCGCAAGATCGCTGAGCGCCGGGTGCGCCTGGGGCTCGTCCTGGCCGAAATCGGCCGGGTCAACAATGTCCAGGTGACCGAGCAGGAGCTGCTCGAGGCCATGCGTCAGGAGGCCATGCGCTATGGTCCCCAGGCTCAGCAGGTCTTTGACATGTTCCGCCAGAACCCCAACGCCCAGGCCCAACTTCGCGCACCCATTTTTGAGGACAAGGTCGTCGACCTGATCGTCGAGAAGGCCAAGGTCGAGGACAAGGACGTCAGCAAGGACGAGCTGATGGCCGAAGACGATCTTCCGGAAGGCTATGGCGAGTAAGTCTTGCGTGTCACGTCCCAGCGGCGCGACAATGTGATTGCGGATCCCGGCGTGGCCTGCAGGCTGCGCCGGGATCATGCATTTTAGGGCTTCCGAAAGGGCCGGCGTCGGAGGGTCGCCTTGCAACCGGCCGCCGCAGACGCGATATCGGAAGAGACGGCGGCGATCAGACGTTCGCCAATCGAGAAGGGCTCTTAAGCTTATGCGTGACCATGTGACCACCGCGCTCAACCTCGTGCCCATGGTGGTCGAACAGACCAGCCGCGGCGAACGCGCCTTCGACATTTTCTCCCGGCTGCTGAAGGAACGAATCATCTTCCTCAACGGCCCGGTTGAGGACGGCATGGCCGCCCTGATCTGCGCCCAGCTTCTCTATCTGGAGTCCGAGAACCCCAAGAAAGAGATTTCCATGTACATCAATTCGCCCGGCGGGATCGTCACCTCCGGCCTGGCGATCTACGACACCATGCAATACGTGAAGAGTCCGATCTCCACCGTCTGCATGGGCATGGCGGCCTCTATGGGCTCGTTCCTGCTGATGGCCGGCGAGAAGGATCAGCGGATCTCGCTGCCCAACGCCCGCATCATGGTTCACCAGCCCTCGGGCGGGTACACCGGCAAGGCCTCGGACATCCAGCGGCATGCCGAGGACATCATCAAGACCAAGGGCCGTCTGAACGAGCTCTATGCTAAGCACACTGGCCAGCCGATTGAGGTGGTCGAGGCGACCCTCGACCGCGACCACTTCATGACCGCCGAAGAAGCCAAGGCCTGGGGCCTGGTGGACCACGTCTACGAGCGGCGCTCCGAAGACTAAGGCTTAGGCCGCGCGGCGCTTGAGCTCGTCGCGCGGCTGACTGGCGTTAGCCTTAGACCTTGCCGCCTCGATACTGCGGTTCCATGACCTGGGGATACTGGTCGGGGCGCGTCAGATAGTAGGCTACCCCCTGGGAGTCATCCTCACCCTCGACGGCGCTGTTGTAAATTCGGCCATCAAAGCCGCCCCGTTCGGCGCGCTTGGCCTGGCGTGCAGCTTCGACGTCTCCAGGGCTGAGGCCAGCGGCGGCGATCAGCGTCGCGATCACCTCGAGGACATCAGCCAACTCCTCGACCAGATCGTCTGGCCCGGCGCTTGCGACCTCCTGGGCCTCCTCCAAGAGTTTCGCCTTCAGGGCGGCCAGGAATGCGGCGTCGTCCAGGCGGTGGCAGAAGACTGACAGCCCCTGGTCGCGCATCATTTGCGGCAGGCCATCGCGGATCAGCTTCTCCACCCGAAACCGCATCACGGGGTTTCCTTGAACACCCGGTAGCCGGGCTCCTCGGCGATCTTCAGCATTTCCCGGTCGCCGCTGGTGTCGCCATAGGCCGCCCGCAGGCGAAGGTCGGGGCCAAAGACCGATTGCAGCCGCGCGACCTTCTCCGGCCCCCGGCAATTGCGCCCCTCGAACATTCCCGCCACCCGGTCCTCCGAATCGAAGGCCAGGCGGGTGGCGATCAGATGATCAGCGCCCAGGCCGCGGGCGAAGGGCTGAACGATGATGTCGGGGGAGGCCGTGACGATCACCATGGTGGCCCGGCGCCCGCGCCAGCGCCGCCAGGTGTGCAGGGCGTCTGGACGTAGCAGGCGCGGCGCATAGGCCTCGGCGAAGGCCCGCGCCTCAGCCTCAAGCTCGGCCCGTGGCGCACCCAGAAGAAATTCGCGCACCGCTGCGGCCTTGATGCGCCCTCGGTTGCGGTGGAAGAGATAGGCGGCCCCCGAAGGGGCCAGTCGACGCATGCCCCGGGCATAGCGCGCCGCGCCCGCTCGCCAGCGGAGAAAGGCGGTAAAGCTGTCCTTGGTCGTGAGCGTGCCATCGAAATCGAAGGCTACGATGCCGGTGTCGTCAGCCGGATCGTCCATTATTCCCCCAAAATAATCGCAGCTTGCGCCGAAATAGCGCAGTCAGGCCCCAAAGGCGCAATCGCTTGCCCGACCCCTGCCAGAAGCGGGCCGGAACCGATTTGCAGTCCGGCGTCTCCATTTTCCCTTTTCCAGGGCCGGAGACGTGGGGTGACTTGCGTCAATCCGATACAATCCCATCTAGAGATTCGAAATTGCGCGCCATCTGGCCGGGCGGGCCGCCACCCCAGCCTTTGCGGGAAGGCTTGTGATCCTGGCGCGGATCGGGGAATGTCAAGGATTAGACAACCCCCGGCGTGTATCCTGCAAGGACGGCGGGAAATCGCCGCCCGCGCCATGGGCGCGGATTCGACCGGCGTCGTCGAGAGAGTGAGACTGAACATGACCAAGGCCGCGAGCGGGGACTCAAAGAGCACGCTGTATTGCTCCTTCTGCGGAAAGAGCCAGCATGAAGTCCGCAAGCTCATCGCGGGCCCAACTGTGTTCATCTGCGACGAATGCGTTGAGCTCTGCATGGATATCATTCGCGAGGAGCACAAGATCTCCTTCGTGAAGTCGAAGGACGGCGTGCCGACGCCCCGCGAGATCCGTGAAGTTCTCGACGACTACGTGATTGGCCAGGACCACGCCAAGAAGGTGCTCTCAGTGGCGGTCCACAACCACTATAAGCGGCTGAATCACGCTTCGAAAAACAATGATGTTGAGCTGGGCAAGGCCAACATCATGCTGATCGGGCCGACGGGTACGGGTAAGACCCTGCTGGCTCAGACGCTCGCGCGCATCATCGACGTGCCGTTCACCGTGGCCGACGCCACGACCCTGACCGAAGCCGGCTATGTGGGCGAAGACGTCGAGAACATCATCCTGAAGCTGCTGCAGGCGGCTGACTACAACGTGGAGCGGGCGCAGCGAGGCATCGTCTATATCGACGAGGTCGATAAGATCAGCCGCAAGTCCGACAACCCCTCCATCACCCGCGACGTGTCGGGAGAGGGCGTTCAGCAGGCCCTGCTGAAGATCATGGAGGGCACCGTGGCCTCGGTGCCGCCCCAGGGCGGGCGCAAGCACCCCCAGCAGGAATTCCTGCAGGTGGACAC
>DJWR01000037.1:0-4170 GCA_002441055.1 Caulobacteraceae bacterium UBA6225
GTGGACGTGATCTCGGCCTTCTCCAGCGACGGTCGGATCGCGGCTGACAATCTGGTCACCCTGGCCGACCCGCGTCAGGCCCTGCCGCCCTATGATGCGGTGGTGCTGATCGCGCCTGGCCGGGTGAACGATGCCCGGCTGCTGGCGGCCCTGCGACCGCTGATCGGGGCCATCTCGGTGGAGGCCATGCGCGACGCCAATTACAGCGTCGATCGCGATGTCGACAAACTTCGCCCCGTGGAGGCGGCCCGGGCCCTGTCCCAGACACTCGGACTGGACTGAACCTGCGGCCCTAACGCTGGTTGTCGGAGCTGGGCGGCGGGGCCAGCAGGCGCAAGCCCTCAGGGGTGATGTCCCAACCCTGGCGGCTGCGGGCGGCCAGGCCCAGCTCCACCAGAACCTGGGCGTCGCTGATATTGATGAACGGCACCTCGCCCCCGGCCTTCTTGCGGCTGAGATTCTGGAGCGCGTGAAGCTGGCCTTCCGTCAGATCACTCATGGACGGGTCAGCGCGTGCTGCGGCGGTCATTCAGCATCGGCCGGGGCGTCTGCTGCGGGGTGTTGGCAGGCGCCGTGGAGCGCGGATCGGTGAGGTCGCGGCGCGCCGGCGCCTGCAAACGCGAGTCGTAGATTTTCATGGAAGGCGGCCTTTCGGGCCTGGGCCAGCGGGCGGGTCCGCGAGGGCGATAGCGCTTACCCTAGCACAGCCCGGCCGCTCTGTCGGACCCCATGTGCGCGTCAGGCGGGGCGCCTGGGCGATCATGGCTTAAGGCCCCGCCGCGAACGGGCTAGGCTCAGATCATGCCTGAGTCCCAACCCCACATCCTCGTCACCGGCGCCACCCGCGGCATCGGCGCAGCCATTCGGACCTCTCTCAGCGCCCGCGGCGCCCGGGTCGTCGGCCATGGGACGCGGGCCGCGCCTGGGATCCTCGCCGCCGACCTCAGCCAGGCCGGCGCCGCGGACCGCCTTTGGGATGCGGCCCTGGACGCCCTGGATGGCCGCATCGACGTGCTGATCAACAATGCCGGCGTCTTCGAGGCCATCTCCGTCGATGCGCAGGACGCCGAGTGGCAGGCCAGCTGGGGGCGCACGATGCAGATCAACCTGCAGTCCAGCGCCGATCTCTGCCGCCGCATGGTGCTTCATGCGCAGGGCCGCGACGCCGATGCGACAGGCCTGCGCGGTCGCATCGTCAATGTGGCCAGCCGGGCGGCCTATCGCGGGGATTCGCCCGCCCACTGGCACTATGCGGCCTCCAAGGCCGGCATGGTGGCCATGACCAAGTCCATCGCGCGCGGCTATGCCGGCCAGGGCCTGGCCGCCTTCGCCATCTGCCCCGGCTATGTGATGACCGGCATGGCCGAGGACTATCTGGCCAGCCGGGGCGGGGACAAGCTGCTGGCCGACATCCCCCTGGGTCGCGTCGCCCAGCCAGGCGAAGTGGCCAGCGTGGCGACCTACCTCGCCCTCGACGCCCCGGCCTCCATGACCGGCGCCGTGCTGGACGTGAACGGCGCCAGCTATGTTCGGTAGAGCGTGATGAGCCCAGTCCGATGAGTGTCGTCGCCGCCTATGTTTACAAGGACGGCGCCAGGGTCCGCGCGGCCTCGCTGAGCCCAGACGGCTTGGCGCTGAGGCCCGGTGAATTCGTCTGGATCGGCCTGCTTGAGCCCGACGAGGCGGAGCTTCGCACCCTGCAGAGCCGTTTCAATCTGCATCCGCTGGCGGTGGAGGACGCGCTCTCGGCCCATCAGCTGCCCAAGGTCGAGACCTATGGCGAGGAATTGTTCGTCGTCGGGCGCACCGCCCAGATCGACGCGGGGGACGTGATCCATTACGGCGAGACACATATCTTCCTGGGCGCTGGTCATATCATCACCGTGCGCCATGGCTCGGCCCGGGGCCATGTGGATCTCCGGGCCCACCTTGAGGCCTCGCCTACGCTGCTGAAGCACGGGCCGGACTATGTCCTGCACGCCATCCTTGACTTCGTAGTGGATGGTTACACCCCTATCGCCGATCAGGTGGAGGAGGCCGTCCTGGCGATGGAGCAGCGCGCGTTGGACACCTTCCTCAGCCGCGCCGAGATCCGCGCCCTCTTCCGGCTGCGCCGAGAGCTCCTACGCTTTGAGCGTATCCTCGGGCCGATGGAAGAGGTGGCCAGCCGGTTGGAGCGGCTGGAATTTCCGTGTATCGACCCCGAGGTGCGGCCTTATTTCCGCGACATCCGTGATCATGTGCGGCGGGTGAACTCCCGCACTGACGCCCTGCGTGAGACTCTTACGTCCGTTTTTGAGGTCTCTAACCTGCTGGAGCAGCAGCGCCAGGGGGTGATCACCCGCAGGTTGGCCGCCTGGGCCGCCATCCTGGCCGTGCCCACCGCCATCGCCGGCATCTATGGAATGAACTTCGACTATCTGCCGGAGCTGCACTGGCGCTACGGCTATCCCGCCGTGCTGGCGGTGATCGCCGCATCTTGCGCGGCCCTCTATGTGGGCTTCAGGCGCTCAAAATGGCTTTGACCGCCAGCTGTCCAGAAGCAGGATCCCTTCGCCCATGACCACCGTGCCGGACAACGACCAGGGCGAGCCAGAAGGCGGCGGCTATGACGCCGAGGACTGGCGCAGGCTCACCCCCTTCACGACCGCCGTCGCCACCCTCGACGACGTGCAGGCCCGCCGGGCGGTCTTCGCGCTCGGCGACACCACCGACGCCCGCGTGCTCGAGATGGAGCTGCCCCAGCCGGTGATCTGGTGGGAGGAGGACGGCGAGCAGGCCGCCGTGGCCGTCCAGGCCGAGGTCCACACCAACGCCGAGGGCGAGATCATGGAGGTCGTGGGCCTCATCCTGCCCGATGGCGATGCGGCTGTGGCCCTGCTGGAGGACGTGGACCTGGTGGACGACACCGACCCCACCTGGCGCGACCTGGTGGACCGGGCGGTGGACGGCGCCGAGGCCGAGGACTGACTCTCCGCTGCCTGGCCCTTGGCCCGCGCCGACGTCGTGCTAAAGCCCCACGCCAGAGACTTCGAAACCGCCGGGAGACGACGCGCCATGGAAGGCCCCACCTCGCACTTCTACTTCTCCCAGCGCCTGCGCCTGCACTATGTGGACTGGGGCAATGAGGGGGCCGAGCCCCTGCTGCTGGTCCACGGCGGCCGCGACCATTGCCGCAACTGGGACTGGGTGGCCCAGCGCCTGCGCGACCGCTACCACATCATAGCCCCCGATCTGCGCGGCCATGGCGACAGCGCCTGGGCCATCGGCGGCGGCTATGACATGGGCGCCTATATCTACGACATCGCCCAGATCGTGCATCAGAAGGGCCTGGCCCCCGTCACCATCATCGCCCACTCCATGGGCGCCGGCATCGCGCTCAACTACTGCGGCGCCTATCCGGACGCGGTGAAGAAGATCGTCGCCATCGAGGGCCTGGGCCCGTCGCCGGCCGTCATGGCCGAGCAGGCTAGCCGCACCGTGGACCAGCGCCTGCGCGACTGGATCGAGGACCGGCGCAAGAATTCCGGCCGCACCCCGCGCCGCTACGCCACCCTGGACGAGGCCTATACCCGCATGGCCGAGGAGAACCCGCACCTCTCCCCCGAACAGGCCCGGCACCTGACCATCTATGGCGCCCATCAGAACGAGGACGGCACCTACAGCTGGAAGTTCGACAACCACTCCCGCTGGGGCATGGGCGGCCTGTCCCACGCCGACCAGCACTATCTGTGGAGCCAGATCACCTGCCCGGTGCTGCTCATGCGGGGCGAGGAGTCCTGGGCCTCAGACCCGGAGGCCGACGGCCGCATCAAGCACTTCAAGAACGCCCGCCTGGTGAACTTCGAAGGCGCCGGCCACTGGGTCCACCACGACCAGCTGGAGTCCTTCATGGCCGAGGTGGAGGGGTTTTTGGCGGAGTAGGGGGGCGGCCACCTGACGGCCTATGGATAAGGCGCGGAGCCGCTAGTAGGGCGACACAAAGCGCGGAAGTATACCACGTCCGAGGCCTCTGCAGGCTTGTGGTCCTCCGACGGATAATGGGGCACGCAAGCGATAAGTCTCATCTCCTGCCTGCGCTGCTTATCGCACTGCCAGCCCTTCGATCGTCAGTCTTGACCCAAGCGAAAGCGGTCAGCCTCACCTGATCAGGTGCGATCGATGACAAAC
>DJWR01000037.1:4276-6471 GCA_002441055.1 Caulobacteraceae bacterium UBA6225
CCGTTCCGATCAACCGTTACATTGCATCGCAATCCTATGATCTCATATTAAAGATTATGGGGCTGTTGTCGAGCGCGTTTGACGGCGACCCGACGTCTGCGCTTGTATTTATGGCTATACTTAGAGGCAATGTGCAGCATTTGAATGTCACAAATGTGCCAAGAGCCGACGCCGCAGAAGGAATTTTTCCCGACGCCCTAAGGAGGCCTATATCAATACAGAGTGTCTCTCTATCACTGGGTATGCCGTATGAGACAGCCCGGCGACACATGCACAAGCTAGTTGAGCGCGGTTATGTTGAGCGTCGTGGAGCCCGCGGCTTTGTGGTCCCTGAGCGGGTTCCTGCATCTTTCGAAATGACCGAGATATCTATGGTTGCAGCAGCGGCCACCCGAGCCATATCCGCCCGGGTGGCCAAGTATGCCGCAAGGACATAGTGGAGGGGTTCATCATGAAGGTAGGGCCAAAAGTTCCTGTTATTACCGACATGAGGCATGCGTTGCCTGTCGTCGAAAGTGCAAAATCAACACAAAGGATACCAGTTAGAATCAGTAATGGTGATCTTGTTATAAGGACGCCAGAGCAAGTTGGTTATTACATATATAAAGCTAACTACGAGAAATCGTATCTGACCGGTACACCGTCTTCTTCGTCGGACCGCGAAAGCCGCCACATGACGGGAAGCATAATTAGAATTGCAGTCTAAATTCAAGTTTAGGCATGGATTTGTGTTATTGATCGATAAATAATACGGCTTGCGCGTAACTTTTAGTCTGATTCATACGGGCCGTTCTGGCGGGCGTGAATGGTGTTTAGTAAAAGAAGAATGCACGCGGATGAAGAGCGATAAAACTATCCGTAGCCTTACAGCGCTCGCTGAGGGTGGTTCTTCCCATAGAGTGCTCAATCTGGTGCGTGTCCATAAAATCTTTAAGAATAACGAAGATTTTATAAAGGCTCCGCTATTCATACATCCTGCATTAGACAAATCAATAATACTTAAGCATAGACTTCGTCCGTATGAAATGGAACTATTTATCAGACCTAGAACGACCGCAACAAAAATTCTTGTCCCATTTGACCATGGAGACATGAGAGCGGGCGCGTGGTCAATATTTATAGGAGAAAAGATATTTGAGGATGCGGTCGATCAAGTTCTCGACATTAACCTAAGGACTGGTGGGTCGGATCGAGATATACTTGATATTATAGATGGATTGCCGTCGTTAGACCCTTTTTTGCTGCGCGAGAAATTACGTGAAAACGGTATTGTGCCTGCGGGTCATTACTTTTCGATCAGCGAAAGAGACCTTTCAGGGATGTTTGAGTACACTCGGAAAGAACTATCTGTTCTCGCTGTCCTGTCTTCAGGCGGTGAGGGAAATAGGGGTGAATATGGTCGACGACTTGCAGAAAAAATACTCAATCCAAGCGCGGGCAGCGATTTCGAATTTATGAGAACCGCGTTGAGGATGACGGATCGAGAATACTCTGAGGGCATGTTCGCGTGGAAGGGCTTTCTGTACTACAGTTGGGTTATTCAAGAAGCCAAATCAGAAATGATGCAGGTTCTTGGGGAAATACAAAATATTGAGGCTAGTGGAAATGCAAGTTTCGATGTTAAAGAGTACATAAGTGTGGCTCGAACGAGGACGCATTCTCTATTTGTAACATCGATGGAGAGGGCTGAAAAAATCGTCACAAGATACCGTGAGGCCTATTCGTCGCTTACGGTTTCCAAGGACCCTACGGCGTTCCGGGCATTTCTCATGGCCGCGCCCAATATGTTTGTTGAGCTTGGAGAATATCTTGGGTCATTGCAGCACATCACAAGCTTTTGGAGATACAAATTTCCTGCGGGGAGACCGCGTATCATAATGCCGAATGATCTGGCGGAAATGTTTCTTGAATTTGAGGACAGTCTTGCAGGCATTCTTCAGGAGGAAATGGCCGCTTAAAGCAGATAGTTGGTGGCGTGAGCACGCGGAGGGAACGGTAGGGCAGTTCGGAATCTCCTCCCGGCTCTGTAGGCGGGTAGTTCTTCGTTAACCACGTTTGTCCATTGTCCGGCGCAGTTCCCCCCGCTTTGCGAAAGGGCGCGCGATGAATGGCGCCGAGGTTCTGGATATTGGCCGTGACGCCATCTGGCTGACCATCCAGCTGTCGGCGCCGGTGCTGATCGTGGGCCTGGTGGT
>DJWR01000023.1 GCA_002441055.1 Caulobacteraceae bacterium UBA6225
TGGAGATGATCCTCACCGGCCGCATGATGGACGCCGCCGAGGCCGAGCGCGCGGGCCTGGTCTCGCGGGTCCTGCCGGCTGACACGCTCGTGGAGGAGGCCCTGGCGGCGGCCGCCAGGATCGCGGCCCAGTCGCCGGTGGCGGTGATGATGAACAAGGAACTGGTGGAGACGGCTTACGAGACCACCCTGTCGGCCGGGGTGGCGGTGGAGCGGCGGCTGTTCCACTCCCTCTTCGCCTTCGACGACCAGAAGGAGGGCATGGCCGCCTTCGTCGAGAAGCGAAAGCCTGACTTCAAGGGTCGCTAGGTGCGGATCCTCGCCTTCGGGGACTCCTATGTGGCCGGGGTCGGCGATCCCGGCCACCAGGGCTGGATCGGCCGCGCCCTGGCTGGGCGGCCGGAGGTGACCCTCTACAATCTGGGGGTCCGGGGGGACACCAGCGCCGATGTCCTCGCCCGCTTTCCGGCCGAGGCCGCCGCGCGGCTGACCGGCGCAGAGGTCTGTGGACTGGTGTTCGCCTTCGGTCGCAACGACGCCAGCCAGGCCGAGGGGCGGGAACGTCTGACGGCGGCCGAGAGCCTGAAGAACGCTCACAGCCTTCTGACCCAGGGCGCCGCCCGCGCCCCTGTCCTGATGGTTGGCCCCCCGCCGGCCGACGAGCCGGCCCTGGCCGCGCGGGTCGAGGGGCTCAATGAGGCCTTCAAGACCCTCTGCGTCCGCCTGAAGGTTCCCTATATCGACATTCTGCGTCCCCTTGCGGTCAGCGGGACGTGGCTGGCCGAGGCGCAGGCGGGCGACGGCGCCCATCCCGGCGCGGCCGGCTATCAACAGATGGCCGAGCTGGTGGCCGCCCATCCGGCCTGGCGCAGTTTCACGGGCTTGGGTTGAATCCCGCCGCCCGGGTCAGGCGCCATTGACCGGCCGCCCGCCATCCCGTATATCCGCGCCTCCGATTTTCACCGCCTGGACCTGCGTTCGGGCGCGTTACTTTTCGAGAGCTTTAGAATGGCCAACACGCCCGGCGCCAAGAAGGCGATCCGCAAGATCGCCCGTCGCACCGAAGTCAACACCGCCCGCCGCTCGCGCGTACGGACCTATCTCCGACGCTTCGAGGAGGCGGTTGCCGCCGGCGACGCCGCCGTGGCCAAGACCGCCTTCGTGGAGGCCCAGTCCGAAGTCATGCGGGCGGTCACCAAGGGCGTGATCCATAAGAACACCGCCTCGCGCAAGGTCTCGCGCCTGGCCGCCCGGCTGAAAAAGCTGGCCGTCGCCTAAAGCTTGACCTTCGCCGCCTCTCTGGCGGCTTAGAGTCTTGAATTTGTTCGAAGAATGAACGAGCCCGCGCGCCTGTCCGGCGTGCGGGCTTTGTCGTTCCCAGGCGCCGGGGTGCGACTCCTGCGACCAAAGTTCTCACTCAAGATCGACCATTTCGGCTTTTCCCTTGTGGCGCGAGGGCCCGCGCTTGAGTCAACGAAAATATCCGCGGACGGCGCGAAGAATCACCGTTGACCCCCCCCGGTCCCGGACTAGTCTCTGGGGCTTCAACACAGACGTGTTTTCCATCTGAATTCGGATGAAAAAACGGGGGGCGTGACTCTATGCGCTCTCCGGGTAAACCTCTGTGTTTGTTGAATAAACGTGGCCGCGGCGTGGGGTTGCGGCCAATGGTGGCGGATGTTGGGGGAAGAGCGAAAATGGCTTCTGGGGGATTGGCGGACAGGACGACGGCGACGCCGGCTGGGGCGGTCTGGACAAAGACCTGCCTGACCCTGAAACGCGAGCTGGGCGACGCCACCTTCGGCTCCTGGCTCGGCCATGCCGCCCTGCGTGAGCGGTCCGAACATGAGGTCTGCCTGGTGGCGGCCACCGGCGTGGCCCGCGACTGGATCCGCCGGCACGCCTGGCGCCGGATCGGCGAGCTCTGGGCCCAGAACGACCCCGAAGGCCGGGCCCTGGATCTGAAGTCCCGCATGGAATTCGACGGGGCGGCCCCTGCAGAGCCCGTGGTGGCCGAGGTGACCCTCGCCAAGGCTCCGGCCCCGTCCGCCTCCGTTCTGCCCCTGCGCGAGGCGCCAGAGGCCCTGGAGGGCCCCGCCGCTCGACAGACGCGGACCCATGGCCTGCAGGAACGCTTCACCTTCGACACCTTCGTGCCGGGGCCGGCCAATGAGTTCGCCTTCGCCGTGGCCCGCCGGGTCGGCTGTTGGGCTGATGGCCATTTCAATCCGGTGGTCTTCCACGGGCCCTACGGTTTCGGAAAGACCCACCTGCTGAACGCGCTCGGCTGGGAAGCCCTGCGCACCGCCCCGGACAAGAAGGTGGTCTATCTGACCGCCGAACGGTTCACCCAGACCTTCGTCAAGGCCGTCCAGGACCGCCAGACCGCCGCCTTCAAGGACGAGCTGCGCGACGCCGACCTGCTGCTGATCGATGACGTTCACTTCGTCGCCGGCAAGGCCTCGACCCAGGAGGAGCTGTTCCACACCCTGATCGCCCTGGTTCAGGACGGCCGCCGGGTGGTGATGACCGCCGATCGTCCGCCCCATGAACTGTCAGACCTGGAGCCCCGCCTGCGCTCTCACCTGCAGGCGGGCCTGGTCTGCGGCATCGAGCCGGCCGACCGCGACCTGCGACAGGGCATATTGGAGCGCAAGCTGACCATGCTGGCCCGCCAGGGGGGCTTCCCCGCCCAGGCGCGGCCGGAGGTGCTGCAGTTCCTGGCCGACCGCTTCAGCGACAGCGTGCGCGAGCTGGAGGGCGCTCTGAACACCCTGGTGGCCCGTGTTGGCGCCCAGCTGGCCGAGTTGAGCCTGGATGAGGCTCAAAGCATCCTGCGGCCCCATCTGTCGGCGCCGGAGCGCAAGGTGACGGTGGACCACATCCAGAAGGCCGTGGCCGAGCATTTTGGCCTCACCCAGGCTGACCTGCTGTCAGAACGTCGGGCCCGCTCGGTGGCCCGTCCTCGTCAGGCGGCCATGTGGATCGCCAAGCAGATCACCACCCGCTCCCTGCCCGATATTGGCCGGCGGTTCGGTGGTCGCGACCACACCACTGTGCTGCACGCGGTGCGCCGGATCGAAGCCCTGAAGGCCGAGGACCCGAGTCTGGCCCGCGACCTCGACCTGCTGCTGCGCAAGCTGCGCGGCTAAGCGCCTTAGCCGACCTCAAGGTCCGCAAGCCCAAAGGCCCGCCACCCCCGGCGGGCCTTTCGCTTTTTCAGCCGGGGAGACGGCCAGGAGGAAGGCGCGCTCGATGACGGCCAGCTCCAGGCCGACCAGCTCAGCCCCGCCGCAGCCGCCGGATCAGGGCCTGGGCGTCCGCCGGCGGCCGCTGCTCCACCCGCCGGTAGTCGCGGCAGTCCAGGGTGCGCGAGACGAGCCCCGCGCTGACCATGGCCCGGCGCAGGATGGCCGGGTCGCCAAAGGTGTGCAGGGCGTTCAGCCGCGCGTTGAACGCCGGCTCTGTGACCGCGTCGCCGGCCGGCAGGGCGGCCCACAGGGCCCAGAGCGCCAGGGCCTGTTGCGAAGGCTTGGCCGGCCATTGAGCCAGCCGCCCCTGGGCGTCGAACTGCCGGGCGAGCTTCTCCACCCTGGCGAGATCGGCCGGCGTCTCGAGCGGCGCGTCAGGAGCGACGGAGCGGGCGCGGAAGTGCTGGAAGTTCTTAGCCCCGGCCGCCCGGGCCAGGATGTTGAGCATCTCCACATGACCGGGCGCAGGTCCCTGGCGGGCCAGCTGGTCGCGCAGGGACTTGGCCAGGGCCGAGATGTCGGGGGCGGTGAAGGGAATGGTGGTTCTGGGCATCACTCATCCTCATGAGGCGCCAACCCCATTTGCTGGGGCGTCGAGGTCACCGACTTTCGACCCGGCGCTTGGCAGGACAAGCGGAGCGAGACGTCTTGAGGGCAGGTTTAGCTCCCCGGATGGGGCGGTGACGCCTGGGTGAACTGCAGACCCTTACGGCCTTGTAGCAGCCCTCCCGTGGCCGGCAAGAGCGACCAGGAATATGAATTAAAGCGCTCTATAGATTAAGTAATGCCGTTGCCATTAGGGGGCGATCCGGCCGATTTTAGCTGTTCATCTAGCAATCTTGTAAGTAGTGCGTGCAGCGGGGAGAGATCCAGAGCATTTTGCTCAAAACTCTTGTCGACCGCCTTCAAGCAAGCCACATATTCGTCCCGATTTTGTCGGATCAAATCAGGCAAAATGGGGTCACCGGGTAGCCAGCCCCCAGCCTTAAGGCAAAGCACAAAATGGCAAGCTGCGCGCGCCGCCCGACCATTTCCGTTGATGAACGGATGTATGAAGTTCAGGCGCCATAGAACGTAGGCAGCTAACGTAACCCCATCCCACTGATCCCAAACGCGGTTCACGAAGTTCGTGAACATTTGCATCATTGGAGGAACTTGGATGTGCAGGGGGGGCGCGAAGCCGCCGTCTTCTACAGGCCCGCCAACAGTGACTATCCACCCGCGAAATTCTCCAGCATTTGCATGCAGACAAGACACGGCATGATAGTTTAGCGCCTTAATCACCTCGATGGACAGCATCGGCTGACCTAGCGTGAGAGACGCCAAAGTCACTGAGCGCAAGAAGCTATACTGGCGGAGAAGGTTCTCCGCCGCTAGCTCCTGGTAAACAGGATGTTGTTCCGTCCCAACCAGGTCGTGTACGAACACGGGTTAGGCGACTTCGCCGCCCAGCCGAGCCAATGCCTCGGCTACCTCGCGACGGGTAAGGGTGTTGCCCTGTGGTAGATTCCCATAAACAAACGAGACCGTCTGACGGCGAATTTCCTCGGCGCTCATCTCGTGCTTAGCTGCTCGCTCAAGGCGTCTGATAAGCTGGGGGTCGGTTTTCGGCTGCTCGGGCATGTGCGGTTCTCCCAAAGCGCGTTGCGGCGCAACAAGGTAAGAATCTGAGGGCACTCTGACAACGACTTTATGTTCACAATCGGTAACGTCTAATTAAGCGATGCGCTCCAGCAGCGACGCATTTCGGCACGGCTAGAGCGGGACTCCTTTAGACGGAACCATATCCGGCGTTGACGAGGTAGTTGGCGCACTCGCTGGGGCTGAAGAGGCTCAGCAGTTGGCCAGTCTTTCGCCAGGTGTCCTCGACGGTCCTGGGCTGAGCGCCTCGCATGAGGTGCTTGAGCTTGGCGAAGACCT
>DJWR01000200.1:0-8789 GCA_002441055.1 Caulobacteraceae bacterium UBA6225
CCAGCAGAACGCCGCCATGGTCGAAGAGGCCAATGCGGCCACCCGCACCCTGGACCAGCACGCCGCCTCGCTTTCGGAATCCGTCGCCCGGTTCCAGCTGTCTGGAGCGACGACAAACCCGGTCCACGCCCAGCAGGCGCGGCTGGCGGTCCTGGCCGGCGGGCGCTGAGCGCCTATTCCGGCGCCGGCGTCTCCGGCGGCGCCAGCACGCCCGGCAAGACCTCGCCGGCGATCGGCAAGCGCAGGCGGTAGACGCCCTTGAACTTGTTGGGATCGGCCGGCTTGCCATGGCGGGTGATCACCAGCCGGCCCTCCCGGGCGAGGCCCACCGAGACGGTGCGCACCCGCGAGAGCCAGCGGCGCCAGCCCTCGGGATCGGCGGCCCGAGCCGCCTCCTCCGGGGAGATGGACTTGCCGGGCGCCAGGGGCGTCAGAAGATCAAAGATCGCCGTTTCGATAGGATCGGACATCAACCGCCACGCTTCAGGGTTTCGCGGGCGATGACCACCTGCTGGATCTGACTGGTACCCTCATAGATGCGGAAGATGCGCACGTCGCGATAGAACCGCTCGATCCCGTAGTCAGCGACATAGCCGGCGCCGCCGAAGATCTGAACGGCCTTATCGGCCACCCGCCCGACCATCTCGGAGGCGAAGTATTTGGCGGCCGCCGCTTCCATGGTGACACCCTGTCCAGCGTCGCGCTTGCGGGCGGTCTCCATGGTCAGGGCCTTGGCCGCCAGGGCCTCGGTCTTGCAGTCGGCGATCATCCCCTGGACCAGCTGGAACTGGCTGATGGCCTGGCCGAACTGCTTGCGCTCGCTGGCATAGGCCACGCAGTCGGTGATCAGCCGCTCGGCCACGCCGACACAGACCGCGGAGATGTGCAGCCGCCCGCGGTCGAGCACCTGCATGGCCACCTTGAAGCCCTCGCCCTCGGCGCCCAGGCGGTTCTCGGCCGGCACCCGGACATTGTCGAAGGTGACGTCGCAGATATGGGCGCCCTGCTGGCCCATCTTCTTTTCGGGCTTGCCCACCGACAGGCCCGGCAGGTCGCGGGGCACAAGGAAGGCCGAGACCCCGCCGCCGCCCGGCTTGGACGGATCGGTGCGGGCCATGACCGTGAACAGGTGGGCCTTGTTGGCGTTGGTGATGTAGCGTTTGGACCCGTTCAACACATAGACGTCGCCGTCCTTGGTCGCCCGGGTCTGGACCGAGGCGGAGTCCGAACCGGCCTCGGGCTCGGTCAGGGCGAAGGAGGTGATGATATCTCCGGACGCGATGCCCGGCAGATACTTCGCCTTCTGCTCATCGGTGCCGAACATCACCAGGCCCTGGCTGCCGATGCCCACATTGGTGCCAAAGGCCGAGCGGAAGGCCGGGCTGGTGCGGCCCAGCTCCACGGCCACCAGGCATTCCTCCTCCATGGAGAGGTCGAGCCCGCCGTACTCAGCCGGGATGGAGAGGCCGAACAGGCCTAGCTCCTTCATCTCGGCCACCACGTCGTCAGGCATGGTGTCGGTCTCGGAGACCTGGGCCTCCAGGGGACGCAGCCGTTCGGAAACGAAGCGGCGGACGGTGTCGATCAGCTGGTCGCGGGTTTCGGCGTCGAGAGCCATGGTCTGTCGTCTTTCCTTGAGGATCTTCAGGCTTTGGCCAGCGCCAGGGCCGAGCCCTGGCCGACGCCGACGCACATGGTGGCCAGCGCCCGGGCGCCGCCCCGTTCCTTCATCGCCCGCGCTGCGGTCAGCGCGATCCGTGCGCCGGACGCGCCCAGGGGATGCCCAATGGCGATGGCGCCCCCATGCGGGTTCACATGCTCAGCGTCGTCGGCGAGCCCCCAGGCCCGGGTGCAGGCGAGCGCCTGGGCCGCGAAGGCCTCATTCAGCTCGACCACATCGAAGTCTCGGGGGGTGAGGCCGAGGCGGCCGCAGAGCTTCTCCACCGCCGGCACGGGGCCATAGCCCATGACCCGGGGCGGGACGCCGCCCGAGGCGCCGCCCTCGATCCGGGCCAGCGGCTCAAGGCCCAGCTTCTGAACCATCTCGGCCGAGGCCAGCAGCAGGGCCGCAGCCCCGTCATTGACGCCGGATGCATTGCCCGCCGTCACTGTGCCGTCGGGACGGACGATGGGCTTGAGGCCCTGTAGGGCTTCAAGCGTGGTGTCGGGGCGGGGATGCTCGTCCTTGGAGATGACGGTCTCGCCCTTGCGGTCCTTGAGCGTGATCGGCGCGATCTCACCCTCGAAGAAGCCGCGGGCCTCCCCTGCGCCATAACGCTGCTGGCTTCGGGCGGCGAAGGCGTCCTGGTCGGCCCGGGCGACCTGATAGTCCGTGGCCACGTTCTCGGCGGTCTCGGGCATGGAGTCGACGCCGTAGTCCTTCTGCATCTGGGGGTTCACGAACCGCCAGCCGATGGTGGTGTCGAAAATCTCCGCCGAGCGCGAAAAGGCGCTATCGGCCTTGCCCATGACGAAGGGCGAGCGGGTCATGCTCTCCACCCCGCCGGCGATGACCAGTTCAGCCTCGCCTACGGCGATCATCCGGGCCGCGGCGATGGTGGCGTCCAGGCCCGAGGCGCACAGGCGGTTGACGGTCAGCCCCGGCACCGAGCTCGGCATGCCGGCCAGCAGCAGGGCCATCCGCGCCACATTGCGATTGTCCTCGCCCGCCTGGTTGACGCAGCCATAGATGACCTCGTCGACCTCTTCCCAGTCGACCTTCGGCAGGCTGGCCATCAGCGCCTTGATCGGATGGGCGGCCAGATCATCGGCCCGCACCTTGGCGAGCGCGCCGCCATAGCGCCCGATTGGGCTTCGCAGACCTGCGCAGAGATAGACGGTCCGGCCTTCCATGGTCACGCCTCGCATCATTCGGTTCAGAGGGGAGGGAAACTAGTGACTGCGGCCCAAGCGAGCAAACCCTTCGGCGCCCCCCAAGGGCGAGCATCTGGAAGTCCGCCGCGGCTCACCCCGATGGAAATCAGGGCTTTCGCCCCGCCCCGCCCGGCGGCTAAGGAGCGCGGGGCTGAGATTTTCAGGAATGGGTTGAGCGTATGGACGGCGGCGGCGAAGCGAAAAATGGCCTGGTGACCGAGGGCGAATGGGCCGGCTGGCGCACCTGGGAAGGCTCTGATCCCTTCGAGGATCACGCGGGTCCCTTCTATTTCCGCCACGACCCGGACGGCACGCCCCGCTGCGCCTTCCGCGCCGAACAGAAGCACATGAACGGCGGCGGCTTCATGCACGGCGGCTGCATCATGACCTTCGCCGACTACTGTCTGTTCGTGATCGCCCGCGAGGCCCTGGAGGGTCAGCATAGCGTGACCGCCACCTTGAACGGCGAGTTCGTCGGGGCCGTGCCCCTGGGCGCCCTGGTCGAGGGCAAGGGCGAAGTGGTCCGCAACGCCCGCTCCATGGTCTTCGTGCGCGGGCTTATCACCACCGGGGCTGAGAATGTGATGAGCTTCTCCGGCGTCATCAAGAAGCGCGGCCCCCGCACGTAAGCCTTGCGCCTCGGGCGCGCAGGGCCATGTTCGGGTCCCGCCGTCTTCGCCAGGAGTTCCCATGAGCCCACCCGCCAAACGCAATCTGGGCCAGATCGCCATGGGGGCGGCCCTCGCCCTGCTGGCCGGGCCCGTCGCCCTGTTCAAGCTGGTGGAGCTCGGCTTCTTCCTCACCGGCGTCGCGCCGGGCCAATGGATGACGGCGGCCGAACCCACAGCCATGCCGGTCTCCATCGTGGTGATGCTGTTCGCCGGCCTGGTGGCCGCCTACGGCGTGCGAATGATCATTCGAGAAGTTCGGTCGCCGGGCTCGTGACGCGGCTTTCTGTTCTCGACCTTTCGCCGGTGGGCGGGACCAACACCCAGGCCCAGTCGGTTCGTGAGACGATCGAGGTGGCCAAGGCCGCTGAACGGCTGGGCTACCACCGGTTCTGGCTGGCCGAGCACCACAATATCGAAGGCCTCGCCTCGCCGGCTCCGGAAATCCTCATCGCCGCCCTGACCCAGGCGACTTCCACCATCCGATTGGGCTCGGGCGGGGTGATGCTGGTGAACTATTCGCCGCTGAAGGTGGCCGAGGTGTTTATGGAGCTGGAGGCTCTGGCGCCCGGTCGGATCGACCTGGGGGTCGGTCGAGCCCTCGGCGCAGACGGGCGGACGGGCGCGGCCCTGCGGTCGGCCTCATCTGAGGCCTTTCCGCACTATTTCGCTCTGCTGAACGCCTGGCTGTTGGACGCCAGCGGGCGGGAGCCCCTGGGCGCCGACCATCCCGCCAGGGGCATCCGGGCGCACCCCACCGGCCCGAGCCACCCGGACCTCTTCATGTTGTGCTCGTCGGCCGAGAGCGCCGCCTTCGCCGGACAGGCTGGCGTGGGCATGGTGTTCGCTGAATTTATCGCCCGTAGCGAGGGCGGCCCGGCTGTGTCCGCCTACCGCGCCGCCTTCACGCCCTCGCCCTTCCGGGACACACCCATGGCGGCGATCGCTACGATTGCTCTGGCGGCCGACACTGAGTCCGAGGCGCGGCGCCTCGACGCCCCGCGCCGGGCTTCGACGCTGGCGACGGCGACTGGCCAAAGACGGCGGTTCCCGGTGATCCCGGAGGCTCTGGCCTATCTCGCCAAGCTGGAAGGCCATCCCGAACTGGCGGCGATCGAGGCCCGCAGCATCGTCAGCGACGGCGAAACCGTGCGCCAGAGGCTGAACGACAAGGCCCGGGCGAGCGGCGCGAACGAGATCTTCGTCATGGCCTCAGGGCCAAGCCTTGAGTCCCGCATCCGCTCCCTGGAGCTGATCGGGTCCGTCTAGAATAGGCCCGCCCGCTGGGCGATCACCACCAGGGCGATGACCACGAGCAAGGCCTGGATGATCCCGTTGAGGGGGCCCGGAATGGGCAGGAGGCGCACGGCATAGAGAGCGAGGCCGAGGACCACGAGGATGATGACGATGGTGATGAGCAATGACATGCCATCCAAACCTCTGCCGTGGGCAAAGGTTCCGTCGGCGGTCCCGTAAACGCGCGCTGGTCGAACGCCGGTTTCGGTCTTAGCGTCGGCGCATGGCCAACCTGAACAACACCACCAGCCGGGAACGGCTCAACGACGCCAACCTGGGCAAGCTGCCGGGGCATCTGGGCCTGGAGATCGTCGAGGTCGCGGACGGCAAGGTGGTCGGGACCTTCAAGGTGCGAGAGGACCTCGTGGCGCACACGGGCTTCCTGCTGGCCGGCGCTGTGCTGAGCGTCGCCGACACCCTCTGCGCCTATGGGGTTTCCACGGCCTGGCCCGAGGGGGCGAGCGGCTTCACCACCGCCGAGGTGAAGTGCAACTTCGTCGGCACCCTGCGAGAGGGCGAGGTGCGCTGCACCGCCAGCCTGCTCCATGGCGGCCGAACAACCCAGGTGTGGGACGCCCGGGTCGAGGATGCGGCGACAGGCAAGCTGATGGCTGCGTTCCGCTGCACCCAGATCATCCTTTATCCGCGGGCCTGAGCCCTACTCCGCCAGGCGATGATCGATGGCCGCCACCTGGCGAACGCTGCGCCAGGGCTTGAGGTCGTCGCCCACCACCACCCGACGGGGCCCTTCGCGATCGGGCAAGGGCCCGCCGTTCACGGTGTCAGCCAGGATGGCGCCGTCCCCATGCAGGTCCTTGTCGGCCTCCACCGCCGACAGCACCGCCGCATAGCCGTCGGCGCCGCGAACCACGAGGTAGCCGCGCATCGGCGCCCCATGGGCCCGCATGCCGACCGGCAGGCCCGCAGCGCGCATCACATGGGCCAGGACCGGGCCCTCATAGAGGTCGGGGCCAGCCTTGCCCTCGACGCTCACCTGGGCCCGTGGCAGGTCGGCCAGGGTTTCGGCGCTCAAGGTGACGGATGTCCCGTCGGCCTTGGAAACCTTCAGGTCCTGGGCGCTCGCCGGCATGGCCAGGGCGAGCAGCAGGCCCGCCAGGAGCAGCGGCCTCATAGGGCGATCTTCACCGACTCGCGGCTCTTCATGGCCTCGAGCCAGCGGTTCACATGGGTCATCTCTTCCGGCGGCTTGAACTTGATCATCCGGGCGAAGTCGATGGAGGCGAAGGCGACAATATCGGCGATGGTCAGCCGATCGGCGGCGATCCACTCGCTCTCGGCCAGGCGCCGGTCGAAGACCTTCAGGGCCCGGGTCCCGCTCTCGGCATTGGCCTCGCCGATGGCCGGGTTCTGCTTCTCCAGCACGCCCAGGGCCGGGTGGGTGTGGCGCACGGCCATCATCAGGGGTGTGGCGACCATCATTTCGGCGCGCCGCGTCCACATCTCGATGATCGCCGTCTCCTTGGGGTCACGGCCCATGAGATTGGGTTCGGGATAGACGCTTTCGAGATAGCGGCAGATCGCCAGGGACTCGGTGATGCAGGTTCCGTCGTCCATCTCGAGCATCGGCACATTGGCCAGGCCCGCCTTCTGAAGATAGTCGGGCTGCTTGTGGGCGCCTTCCAGCAGGCTGACCGGCACGATCTCGACGTCCTCGATGCCCTTCTCGATCATGAACAGGCGGACGCGGCGGGGATTGGGCGCGCGCTGGGTGTCATAGATCTTCATGGTCGTCCCTCCGGATTTCCGTCCAGAGGTGGCGCCGTGACGCGGCCGCGGTCAAGGCGCCCTACAGGCCAAACAGCTCCCGGGGCATGGCGCCGACCACGGCGGCGGTCATGCAGGTGGCGAGGAAGCCAGCCAGCAGGGCCTTCCAGACCATGCCGATGATCTCGGCCCGGCGCTCGGGCATCAGCACGCCCATGCCGGTGACGGTGATCCCTACCGAGCCGATATTGGCGAAGCCGCACAGGGCGTAGGTCATGATCATCCGGGTGCGCTCGCTCATGGCCTCGGCCGGGACGCCGCCCAGCTGGATGAAGGCGATGAACTCGGTGAGCATCAGCTTGACCCCCAGCAGGTAGCCCGCCTGAGACGCCTCTGCCCAGGGCACGCCGATCAGCCAGGCCAGCGGCGCGAACACCACACCCAGCACCCGCTCGATGGTGAGCGGCGCCCCCAGCACGTCAGGAAGGGCGCCGAGTAGGCCGTTGCCGATGGCCACGAAGGACACGAAAACGATCAGGATGGCCGAGATGTTCAGGGCCACGGTCAGGCCATCCATCGTGCCCTTGGAGATGGCGTCGATGGAGGAGTCGTACTTCAGCAGGGAGCCGTAGTCTGCGAAATAGCCCCCCTGCCCCTTCTTCTCCGGGATCATGATCCGGGCCAGCAGCACACCGGCCGGGGCCGAAACGATGGAGGCCACCAGCACATGGGCGGCCGCATTGGGCAGCACCTCGCGCAGGATGGTGGCGTAGGCGACCATGGTGGAGCCAGCGACCGTGGCCAGTCCCACGACAATCATCAGGAAGACTTCTGAGCGGGTCAGCTTGTCGAGATAGGCCCGGATCACGATCGGGCTCTCGATCATGCCCAGGAAGATGTTCACCGCCACAGCGAGCGCCGAGGCGCCCCCCAGGCCCATGGTCTTCTGGAACACAAAGCCGAAGCCCTGGGTGATCCACTTCAGGATCTTCCAGTGCCAGAGCAGGGCTGAGAGGGCCGAGATCACCAGGATGAGCGGCAGAACCTGGAAGGCGAAGACGAACAGGGCGCCAGGATTGGTGACGTCATAGGGCTGCGCGCCCCCGGCCATATAGCCGAAGACGAACTGGGTGCCTTGAGCGGTCGCTGCAGCCAGGCCATCGACCCCGGCATTGATCCCCCGCACCACAGCGCGCGCGCCGGAGACTCCGAACAGGCCGAGCACCAGCAAGACCTGGACCGCCACGGCGCCCAGGGCCAGCCGCCAGGGAAACCGCGAGCGATCCTCCGACAGGGCCCAGCAGACCACCAGGATCAGGCCGAGACCCAGCAGGCTCTGGGCGTTTTCCAGTCTGAACATCAAGCCTCCTCAAGCCCGGCGCCTGAGTCGCTGCGGCTTCATCATCCCCTTGAAGAGTATGGGCTCCTCCGGCGCAAGGGAGGAGGACCTGAGAATGGATAAGGCCATCCCTTGACCCGATTATATTGTGTCCTATTTATTTGCTCGCAATCATATTGAAGGAGCCTACCCATGTCCGTCCTCTATGAAACCTCCGCGCGCGCCGTCGGCGGCCGCGAAGGCCACGTCGAAACCGACGATGGTCAGCTGAAGCTCGATCTCGCCCTGCCCAAGGCCCTCGGCGGCAAGGGCGACGGGGCCAATCCAGAGCAGCTGTTCGCCGCGGGCTACGCCGCCTGTTTTGAAAACGCCGTGCGCCATGTAGCCCGCCAGCAGAAGCTCGGCCTCACCGGGGCTGCGGTCACGGCTACGGTGCGCCTGCATCCCCGGGACGGGGGCGGCTTTAGCCTGGGCGTCGCCCTTGCGGTGGAGATCGAGGGGCTTGATGAGGCCCAGGGTCGCAAACTGGTGGAGACAGCCCACCAGGTTTGCCCCTATTCCAATGCGGTGCGCGGCAATGTCGACGTGCAGCTGACCACAACGGTGCGGTGACAGAGGCTGAGACCCGATCCGGGCTAAAGGCGACAGGCGAAGGGGTTGATCCCCTTCGCCTCGACCTGCAGCTGTGCTTCGCCCTCTATGGCGCCAGCAACCGAGTGACGCGGCTCTACCGACCCCTGCTGGAGCCGCTCGGCCTCACCTATCCGCAATACCTGGTCATGCTGGCCCTGTGGGAGGCCGCGCCGCGCAGCGTCGGGGATCTGGGCCAGGCCCTTGATCTCGACTCCGGCACGCTCACCCCGCTGCTCAAGCGCATGGAAGCCCAG
>DJWR01000200.1:8818-15549 GCA_002441055.1 Caulobacteraceae bacterium UBA6225
CTGAACCGGCGCCTCGATCAGGCCGAAGACACCGGGCCCCTGCCCTGATCTGATCGCGCCCACGCCTTTATGTCACCGGCGTAAGCCTACCTTTATCTCACAGACAGAATTTGCCACTAGGATGACACATCGCCCGGGCAGGTCAGCGCCGTGGCGATGGAGACCCCGACATGGACGCGATGCTCGAACCGGTGGCGGAATTCATCCGCAACAACAGCGCTTGGGCAGGCTTGGTGCTGGGACTCTTCATCATGGTGGAGTCCCTGGTGATCGTCGGCGCCCTGGTGCCGGCCACGCCTTTGCTGGTGCTCACCGGCGGCCTCCTGGCCACCGGCGTCCTGGACCCGGTCTCGGTGCTGATCGGCTGCATCATCGGGGCCATTGTCGGCGACGCCATCTCATTTTTCATCGGCCGCAAGCTCGGCATGCGGGTGCTGCGGCACCGCCGGCTGCGGCGCTATCGACGCCAGTTCGCCCTGACGCGGCTCTATTGCCGGCGCTATGGGGTAGTCTCCATCTATGCCGGGCGGTTCATTGGTCCCATGCGCGCCTTCGTGCCGGCCGTCGTTGGCATGCTGCGGATGCCGGTGCGCGATTTTCAGATCGCCAATGTGATCTCGGCGGTGATCTGGGTGTTCGCCGCCCTCACCCCTGGATACCTCACCGCCAAGGGGCTGGAGCAGCTGGACATCTTTGACCAGTTCGACCCGCTGACCCTGGGCCTCATCGCGCTGGTGGTGGCCGGTGGGGTTGGCGCGATCGGCTGGCGGCTCCTGCGCAAACGGGCCAAGCGCCGCGCGCCGATCCTCGACGTTCCCGGCCTGTAAGGCTGAAAGAGACCCGCGGGCGTGGCCATGGCCACGCCCGCGGGGTCTGGCTCTAGCGGTCCATCAGCTCGTCCANNAAGGCTGCGCCCAGCACCTCGCCCTTGGCGTTGACCACCGGCGAGCCGGAATTGCCGCCGATAATGTCGTTGGTGGTGACGAAGTTATAGACCGTGTCCGGGTTCAGCTTGTCCTGGGCGGCGATCCAGCGGGGAGCCAGAGCATAGGGCTCCGCCCCCGTGGCGCGCTGATAGAGGCCCGCAAAGGTCGTCGTGGCGGGAATGGTCTGGCCCCTGTGCGTCCAGCCCTGAACCTGGCCATAGGACAGGCGCAGGGTGAAGGTGGCGTCCGGATAGACCGCATCACCATAGGCGGCGAACCGGGCCGCAGCCACGCGCTCGGCGGCCCGGGCGGTGGGCGCCTCGACCTCGGTTTCCCAGGCGTCTCGGACCTCGCGGGCCAGGGGGTCCATGCGCAGGGCGAGTTGGATCATCGGGTCGTCCGAGGCCTCGACAGCCGCCAGACCACCCTCCCAGAGGACCTTGCGCACCGCCGGGTCATCGAGACGCGAAGCGGCAAGGGTCTCGGCCAGCCCTTCAGGGCTCTGCTTGCCCAGCAGCTGCTGTACGGCGGGGTGATCGGTGGTCAGATACTCGCGGGTCTTGGACAGCCAGAAGCGCAGATAGAGCGCCTCCAACGTCTTATCCACCGGACGGGCGTCGAGCAGACGCTTCTCCAGCAGGGATAGGCGGGCCTCAGAAAACTCTGGCAGGCGCTCCGTATTGGGCTTGGCCCGTTCCTGGGCGGCGCGGACCAGGGTGCGGGCGTAGCCGAACAGGTCCGATCCGCCGCCAGCGACGACCTCGATCTGGCGATAGGGCAGATAGTGCTCGGCATAGGCGTCCTGGGCGGCCTCGATCTCGCTCCAGGGATCACCGATCTCCCGAGCCAGGGCCGGGTCGGCGGCCACCTTGGCCTTCAGTTCAGCCTCGGCGGAGCGCTTGGCCTCCATGAAGGCCGCATCGTTCAGGGCGAACTGGCGGCCGAAGAAGACCTTGAAGCTGTTTTCCACCCCAAACAGCGGGTCGGTGGCGATCCGCTTGTTCTCGGCGCTGACCTCGGAAAAGGCGATCAGACGACCGCGCAGCTCCGAACGCTGCAGCTGGCTGACGGGGATGGACAGGTCCCGCTGAGTCTCCAGCTGGGCCACGGTGAGCAGCCGGCCGGTGGAGCCGGGATTGCCGGACACGAAGGTGGCTTCCCCGACCTCTGGGGCCCGCGCGACCCAGGTCAGGTGCTGCGGGGTCTCCACGACCTTGTCGTCCTCATAGAGGCGCAGGAAGGCCATATCGAGGTTGAAGCGGGGGAAGTTGAAATTGTCCGGATCGCCGCCGAAGAAGGCCGTGGCGATTTCGGGCGCGAAGACAAGGCGCACATCGGCGTAGCGACGGTACTTGTAGAGCTTGTACTGGCCGCCACGATAGAGGCTCACCACCTGGCAGCGATAGCGCTCGTCGGCGGCGCAGGCCTCCTGCTCGAGCTTGGCCACCGCGGCATCCCGCGCGCGGTTGAAAGCCTGGCCCGTCAGGCCTTCGCCCGCGGCGCGAATGGTGTCGGTGACGTCGGCGATTTCCGTGAGAATCTCAGCCTGCTGGCCAGGGCACTTGCGCTCCTGGTCCCGGGCCGTGGTCAGGAATCCGTCCTGCACATAGTCGGTCTCCGCGCTCGACAGGTCCTGCACGCAGTCCACCACACAGTGGTGGTTGGTGAGCACAAGACCCTGTCCGGAGACCACAGAGGCCGAGCAGCCATTGGTCAGGCGCACGGAGGCGGCGCGGACCTTGTCCAGCCAGGGCTGGTCGATCTTCACCCCATAGGCGGCCTCGACCTTGGCGGCCGGGAAGTTATCGAACGTCCACATGCCTTCGTCGGCCTGGGCGGCGCCGGCCGACAGGCCAAACAGAAAAACGCCCGTGGCGGAGGCGGCGAGCAGGGCTGATTTCATCGATCAACACTCATGAGAAAGTGGCCTGGGCCCCTTAGGGCCCAACTGTCACTGGGCGTAACAGCCGGCGCGGCGGATGGCTACGGCGAGGCCCTCGCCTTACCTCGAATTAACTTGGGTTGTAGCGCCGCTCCGGCCACTCCTGGCGCCAGGAGGACCGGGGATGTCACTGGCTTTGGCCACACTGATCTACGAATGGCGGCGCTATCTGGCGGCTGTGATCGCGCTGGCCTTTTCGGGCCTGCTGATCCTGGCGCAGGTGGGCATGTTCACCGGCATCGTCCAGGCCGCCACAGCCACCATCGACCGTTCGCGGGCCGAACTGATGGTGCTGCCGGCCAAGTCGGAAAGCCTGATCAACTCCGGCTCCAACAGCCTGCCCAGGCGCCTGTTGCCTCAGATGTACCTGCATCCCGAGGTGGTCTCGGTGGCCGCCCTGGACGGGGCCGGCGGGCGCTGGATGAACACCCCCGAGGAGGGCGAAAAGCAGGTCACGCAGTTCGTCCAGGTGGACGTGGTCGATACGGTTCCCGGGGCCGTCACCCTGCCCGTGGACTATCCTGAAGAGGTGCGGATCGCCCTTCTGGAGCCCTATGCCGCGGTGATCGACCGCAGCAGCCAGGCGCGCATGGGCGTGACGCTGAACGACAAGGCGACGATCAACGGCAAGACCGTCACTATCCGCGCCTTTCTCGACGGCTATCCCTCGATCAACCAGCCTTCTGTGGTGGTGTCCCGCGACACCCTGCGCCTGCTGGGCATGGCCGATGACGGCGAAAAGGTTGGCCCCCTGATGGTGCAGATCAAGGACGCGGCCCGGGCTGAGATCGTCCGCGACCAGTTGAACGCCGCCGCCGACGGCCGCTACCGCGCCTGGACCCGCGAGGAGCTGGCAAAGGCCAATGAGGGCGCCCTGATGAAGGAGCAGATCATCGGCATCATGTTGGGCTTCTCGGTCTTCCTGGGCTTCCTGATCGGCGTCGGCATCACCTCCCAGACCCTGCGCGGGGCGATCCTGGCCAATATCAAGGAATTCGCCAGCCTGCGGGCCCTGGGGGTCTCTATGGGGGCCCTGCGGCTCATCGTGCTGGAGCTGTCCTTCTGGGTGGGCATGGTCGGCCTGGCGACGACAGCGGTCTTCACCTTCCTGGTCTCACTCCTGGCCAAGGGGGCGGGCATGCCCATGGGTTTCCCCATCGGCTGGGTGACCGGCGTGGCCGTCCTGCTGCTGCTCATTTCGCTGGCCTCGGGGCTGATGTCCCTGGGCGTGTTGAAGAAAAGCCAACCGGCGGACCTGCTGCGATGACCTCTGCGCCCCATCCCGACGACGCCATCCGGGCCACCGGCCTGTCCAAGCGGTTCAAGACCGGCCGGACCTATATCGAGGTGCTGAAGTCTGTGGACTTCGACGCCCGCCACGGGGACCTGACCATGGTCATGGGGCCCTCCGGCTCTGGCAAATCGACCCTGGTGGCCTGTTTGTCTGGGCTGCTGCGGCCCGACGAGGGCCAGGTGAGCGCCCTTGGCCAGGACCTCTGGGGTATGAAGACCGGCAGGATCGACAGATTCCGCCTGGATCACTGCGGCTTCATTTTCCAGGGCTTCAACCTGTTCTCGGCCCTCACGGCGCTCGAACAGGTCACCACGGTTCTCAAGCACACCGGTCTGGACCGGGACGAGGCCCGCAAGCGCGCCCGCACCGCTCTGGAGGAGGTCGGCCTTGGCCATCGCCTCAACCAGCGGCCCGCCGAACTGTCCGGCGGCGAGAAGCAGCGGGTGGCCATCGCCCGGGCGCTGGCCAAGGCGCCGCGCCTGCTGTTTGCCGACGAACCCACCTCGGCCCTGGACGGCGAGAACGGCCAGATCGTCATCCGGCTGCTCCAACGGGCCGCCAAGGAGCACGG
The DNA here is from genome assembly GCA_002441055.1 of Caulobacteraceae bacterium UBA6225. Lineage (GTDB taxonomy): Bacteria > Pseudomonadota > Alphaproteobacteria > Caulobacterales > Caulobacteraceae > Phenylobacterium. Next base: position 13,552 of record DJWR01000200.1, read on the forward strand.
CGCCGCCGTGATCTGCGTGACCCACGACCCGCGGCTCGAAGCCTATGCCGACCGCATCATCCACATCGAAGACGGGGAGATCCTGGACGACCGGCGCACGACGCCCGGCGCCGCGAGGGCCCCGCAACTTACCTTCATTGAGGCTTGACCCACATGCCGTCCTTTCTCCGCCGCAAGACCGTCTGGTTCGCCGCCGCCGCCGTGCTCGTGCTGGGCGGGGGTGGCCTGGTGTTCATGAACCAGGCCAACGCCAAGAAGGAGGCCGAGGCCGCCCAGGCCGTGAAGGCCGCCCCGGAAAGCCCCTTTGTCGCCGTGGCCAATGGCAAGGCCGATGTGGAAGGCGGCCTGATCCAGGTGGCCGCCCGCCGGGCTGGCATTGTGCGTGATGTGCTGGTGCAGGAGGGCGAGGCCGTCACAGAAGGTCAGGTCCTGGCCAGGCTGGAGGATGACGAGCCCCGTCTGACCGCCGCCCGAGCCCGGGCCGAGGTGGCCCAGGCCCAGTCGCAGATCGCCCTGATCCAGGTGGAGCTGTCCACCGCCCGGCGGGAACATGAGCGTCTGCAGGCCCTGGCGCCGTCCAACTTCGTCGCCGGCCAGCGGCTGGATCAGGCGCAGGACACGATCCGCCAGGCCGAGGCCAGGCTGGCGGCCCAACGCGCCGCCGTCGCCACCGCTCAGGCCCGCCTGAACGAGGCCGAGTATGATCTGGAGCTGAGCGTCATCCGCGCCCCGTCCGACGGGGTGATCGTGCGGCGTTACGCCAATCCCGGCGCGGGCGCCTCGACCCTCAACGTCTCCAACATGTTCGATCTGGAGCCGGCCGGCCAGCGGATCGTTCGCGCCGAGATCGCCGAGGGGGCCCTGCCGCACGTACAGATCGGCCAGCGGGTGCAGATCGCCTCAGAGGCCGATCCCAGCAAGACCTTCCAGGGCCTGGTGATCCGCCGGGCCGCCGTCTTCGGAGCCCGCAAGCTGGTGTCCGATGATCCCACCGAGCGGACCGACGACCGAGTGGTCGAGGTGGTGGTCAGCACCGAAGATGCGCCCTTCCTGGTTGGCCAGCGTGTCCTGGTGAAGTTCCTGCGGCCAGGCGCCGAGGCGGCCCAGGCCAGCTGAGGCGGGTCTCGCCGAACGCACCACCGCCTTGACGGATAAGGGGTCGGCCGCGCACAACCGCGCCAATTCCTTCACCTGACTTCGGGAGACTTCCATGGCGGATATCCGCTTCGACGGCAAAGTGGCCATTGTGACGGGCGCGGGCGGCGGCCTGGGCCGGCAGCATGCTCTGGAACTGGCCCGGCGCGGCGCCAAGGTCGTGGTCAACGACCTGGGCGGTTCGGTGGACGGTTCGGGCGGCTCCTCGGCCGCGGCCGATGCGGTGGTCGAAGAGATCAAGGCCGCCGGCGGCGAAGCCATCTCCAACGGCTCGTCGGTCACCGACGACGCGGGCGTGGCCCTGATGATCAAGCAGGCCATGGACCAGTGGGGCCGGATCGACATCCTGGTCGCCAACGCCGGCATCCTGCGCGACAAGTCCTTCGCCAAGATGGAGATGGCCGACTTCGAGCTCGTGCTGAACGTCCACCTGATGGGCACCGTCAAGCCGGCCAAGGCCGTCTGGGACATCATGCGCGAGCAGAACTACGGCCGGATCGTGGTGACCACCTCGTCCTCGGGCCTCTATGGCAACTTCGGCCAGTCCAACTATGGCGCGGCCAAGCTGGGCATCATCGGCTTCATGAACACCCTGCGTCTCGAAGGCGCCAAGAACAACATCCACGTCAACGCCATCGCCCCGGTGGCCGCCACGCGGATGACCGAAAACCTCATGCCCCCCGCGGTGCTCGAGCGTCTGAAGCCGGAATATGTGACCCCGGGCGTGGTCTATCTCTGCTCCGAAGAGGCCCCCACCGGGGCCATCCTGACCGCCGGCGCGGGCGCCTTCGCCCTGTCGCGCATCTATGAGACTGAAGGCGTCTATCTCGGCGAGGGCGGCCT
>DJWR01000200.1:15578-16917 GCA_002441055.1 Caulobacteraceae bacterium UBA6225
GATTTCGCCTATGATCTGACGACGGGCGGCTCTCCTGAGGGCCGCCCGTTTTCTTTTGCCCCTCAACCCCAAATCGGCCTTGCCTTGACGCAGGTGATCGCGCGTAACCTAGAGCCCAAGGATAACGCCCGTCAGAGGCGTCACCATAGATCTGGGGAGACGCCCGAGTGGCCACAACCGACGCAGCCGCGCCTGCACCGCCGTCACAGCTGAAGCTGTCGACCATCCTCGCCTTCGCCTGCACCAGCCTTCCGCTGTCGGCGCTGACCATCGCCATGTCGGTCTATCTGCCCCGGCATTTCGCCAGCGAGATCGGCATCAGCCTGCTGGCCGTGGGCTCGGCCTTCGCCCTGGTGCGGATGATCGACATTCCGCTGGACCCCTTGCTGGGCCTGGCCATGGACCGGACCCGGACTCGGTTTGGACGATACCGCCTGTGGACGGTGATCGGCGCGCCGGTGCTGATGCTGGCCATCTTCATGCTGTTCATCTCGCCCTCAGGCGGGGTCGGCGGCCTGATCTTCTGGCTGCTGATTCTCTATGTCGGCACGTCCATCCTGCACCTGTCCCACGCGGCCTGGGCCGCGACCCTGGCGCCCAGGTACAATGACCGCTCGCGGGTGTTCGCCATCATGACCGCCGTCGGGGTTCTCGGCGCCCTGCTGGTGCTGATGATGCCCTTCATCGTCGCGGCCCTGGACATGCCGGAGTCCGAAGGCGTGCCGGCCATGGGCTGGTTCGTCATGATCCTGACCCCCCTGGCCGTCTGGCTGGTTGTGGCGCTGACGCCGGAGAAGATCTCTCCGGACGTGCCGGGCCAGCAAAAGTTCCAGCTGAAGGAATACTGGCGGCTGATCGCACGGCCCTCCATGGGTCGGATCGTTCTGGCCGACCTGTGCCTGTCCCTTGGCCCTGGCTGGATGAGCGCGCTCTATCTGTTCTACTTTACCGACAGCCGGGGCTTCACCACCGGCCAGGCCAGCGGCCTGCTGGCGGTCTATATCGTCGCCGGATTCGCCGGCGCGCCCCTGTTGGGACGCCTGGCCACGAAGATCGGCAAGCACCGGGCGGTGATGGTCGCCACCTCTGGCTACGCCGCAGCCCTGGTGGTCCTGCCCTTTCTGCCCAAGGGCGACATCATGGTCGGCGCCTTCCAGATGTTCACCGCCGGCTTCCTGGCAGCGGGCTTCCAGGTGCTGACCCGGGCCATGACCGCCGACGTCGCCGATGAGGTGCGTCTGGAACAGGGCAAGGAGCGCTCGGGCCTGCTCTACGCCATCACCACCCTCACCTCGAAGATCTCCGGCGCCTTCGCCGTCTTCCTGACCTTCACGGTCCT
>DJWR01000207.1 GCA_002441055.1 Caulobacteraceae bacterium UBA6225
TGCGGATGTGGGCGCCGTCCACGTCGGCGTCCGTCATGATGACGATCTTGTGGTAGCGGATCTTGTCGATGTTGAAGTCGTCGCGGCCGATGCCGGCGCCGAGCGCCGTGATCAGGGTGCCGATCTGGTCTGACGACAGCATCTTGTCGAAGCGGGCGCGCTCGACATTCAGGATCTTGCCGCGCAGGGGCAGGACGGCCTGATTGTCCCGGTTGCGGGCCTGCTTGGCCGAGCCGCCGGCGGAATCCCCCTCGACCAGGAAGATTTCAGACTTAGCCGGGTCCTTCTCCGAGCAGTCGGCGAGCTTGCCGGGCAGGGAGGTGATGTCGAGCGCCGACTTGCGCCGCGTCAGGTCGCGGGCCTTGCGGGCCGCCTCACGGGCGGCGGCGGCCTCGGCGATCTTCTGGACGATGATCTTGGCTTCGTTGGGATGTTCCTCAAACCAGGTGGACAGGCCCTCAGACACCAGGCCTTCTACGGCGGGGCGCACTTCGGACGACACCAGCTTGTCCTTGGTCTGGGACGAGAACTTGGGGTCCGGCACTTTGACCGACAGGACGCAGGTCAGGCCTTCGCGGGCGTCTTCCCCGGTCAGGGAGACCTTCTCGCGCTTGGCCGCGCCTGAGCTCTCCGCATAGGAGGTGATCAGCCTCGTCATGGCCGAGCGGAAGGCCGCCAGGTGGGTGCCGCCGTCTTTCTGCGGGATGTTGTTGGTGAAGCAGAGCACGTTCTCGTGGAAGCCGTCGTTCCACCAGAGGGACAGGTCGATCTCGACGTTTTCGCGGCGGCCGCGGATGACGATGGGATCGCGGATCAGCGAGGTCTTGGCCTTGTCGAGATGACGGACAAAGGCCTCAATGCCGCCCTCATAGGACATGACCTCTTCGAAGGGCTCGGCCCCGCGGAAGTCCTTCAGCCAGATGGTCACGCCGGAATTGAGGAAGGCCAGCTCCCGCAGGCGGTGCTCCAGGGTCTTCCGGTCGAAGTCGATGAAGGCGAAGGTGCTGGTCGAGGGGTAGAAGGTCAGCTCGGTGCCCGAGAGCGGCAGGCCGTTCTCACGCATCGGCGCCTCGCCGGTCTCCACCAGGGGCGAGACGGTGTCGCCACGGCGGAACTCGATCTCATAGGCCTTGCCGCCACGATAGATTTTCAGCTTCAGCCAGTCGGACAGGGCGTTGACCACCGAGACGCCAACGCCGTGCAGGCCGCCGGAGACCTTGTAGCTGTTCTGGTCGAATTTCCCGCCGGCGTGCAGCTGGGTCATGATGACCTCGGCGGCCGAGACCCCTTCGCCCTCGTGCATGTCCACCGGGATGCCGCGGCCGTCATCAGTGACGGTGACCGAGCCGTCACCATTGAGGATCACTTCGACCCGCGTCGCATAGCCGGCCAGGGTCTCGTCGATGGCGTTGTCCACCACCTCATAGACCATGTGGTGCAGACCAGACCCGTCGTCGGTGTCGCCGATATACATGCCCGGCCGCTTGCGCACCGCATCCAGGCCCTTCAGGACCTTGATGGATTCCGCGCCATATTCGGCTTGGCCGTTGCTCACCGGCGTTTCGCCGGCGCCTTGGGTTTCGTCGCTCATCAGGGTCTTCTTACACGTCCAGTAGGGCCAGGCCCGAAGCGTCCACCCGGACGCCCTGGGCTCGGCCGCGAAGGTCTTCGAACAGGTGCTCGTCGGTTCCGGTCAGGAAGGCCTGCAGGCCGAGCGCCTCGATTTCGTCGAACAGGGCCCTTCGCCGACGGCGATCCAGGTGTGCTGCGACTTCATCCAGCAACAATATAGGGTTTGGCGCTGATTCTGCACGCGAAAGTCTCGCCGCCTGGGCCAGGATGAGGTTCAGGATCAGGGCCTTCTGCTCGCCGGTGGAGCATTCCGCGGCCGGACGGTCCTTCTCCAGGTGGATGACGGCCAGATCCCCCCGGTGCGGTCCAGTCAGGGCGCGGCCGGCGGCGGCGTCACGCTCCCGGGCTGCGGCCAGGGCGGCGATCAGCCGGACCTCGATCTCGCTGGTCTCGACGCCGTCCTTGGCCATCTGCTCCCACTCGCCGGTGAGGCTCAGCCGCGCCTGAGGGAAGGGGCGCTCGCCCCGGCTGTCGATCTCGGCCTGCAGGTCGGCGAGAGTGTCGGCCCGCGCGCGGGCCATCTGGGCGCCGGCCTGGCCCATCCGCGCCTCCAGGGCGCCCAGCCAGGCGGGGTCGTTGGGGCCGTCGGTGAGCAGGCGCATCCGCTCGCGCTGGGCCTTCTCATAGGCGCTGGCTTGGGCCGCGTGGCCGGGGCGGGCGGCATAGACCAGGCGGTCGAAGAAGCGCCGGCGCTCTGACGCGCCCTCCAGGAACAGGCGATCCTGGGCCGGCGTCAGCCAGACCTGGCGCTGCAGGTCCGACAGCCGTCCCGGCGTTACGGTCTCACCCTCCAGGCGCACGGTGCGGCGGGCCGCGCTCGCCGCCTCAACCCCGGTGCCGACCTTGAGGGTCTCTTCGCCCAGGGCGATCTCGGCGGCCACCGCCCAGGCGCGCCCCCGGGCTTCGCCGGGCAGGCGCCGGCCGATCTCAGCCATGGCCGCCCCGCGCAGGCCCCGGCCAGCGGTCAGCAGGGAGACGGCCTCCAGCAGGTTGGTCTTTCCCGCCCCGTTGGGTCCGGCCAGCACTACGGGCCGGCCGTCCAGGGCCAGGTCTGCCCGGACATAGGACCGGAAGTCGGTGAGGGTCAGGCGGGTGAGGACGGCGCGGGTCACGGAGGGCTCATAGCCGCTTTGGCCGCCAGACGCGAAATCTACGGGCGAGCTTGTGGCGGCGACCTGGCCTGGATAGCGATGGACCATGACCCGCGACGCCGCCCTGTTCGAACCGCCGCCGCCACAGGCTCGGGCTGACCGCGGGGCTGTGACCGGCGTCCTGGCGGCGCACGGGACTTGCAGGTTCGAAGGTTGGGACCTGGCGGAGGCCGATCTCTCCGGTCTCGACCTTGCGGGATGCGCCTTCATCCGCTGCCGGGCGGGCCGGGCCAGTTTCGCCAATGCCGACCTCACCGAGGCGCGGTTTGAGGGGTGCGACCTCAATAACACCGCATGGCGCGGAGCGCGGCTGGCGGCGGCTCACCTGGCCGACTGCAAGCTGACCGGGGCGCAGTTTCAGGAGGTCAGCGCGCTGGGCCTCACCTTCGCCCGCTGCCTGCTGGTCAACGCACACTTGCGGGGGGTGAGTTTTCGCAAGACTGAGCTCGAGGCGTTGAACCTGCAGGGCGCTGATCTGGC
>DJWR01000240.1:0-18667 GCA_002441055.1 Caulobacteraceae bacterium UBA6225
AGCACGGCCTGTTCGCCGAACAGGTCGGTCTCGCACTCTTCGCGGAAGGTGGTCTCGATCACGCCCGAGCGGCCGCCGCCGATGGCCGAGGCGTAGGCCAGGCCGAAGTCCAGGGCGTTGCCGGTGGGATTCTGGTGGATGGCGATCAGGCAGGGGACGCCGCCGCCTTTCTGGTATTCGCCGCGCACGGTGTGACCCGGGCCCTTGGGCGCCACCATCAGCACGTCAATGGAAGCCTTGGGCTCGATCAGGTTGAAATGCACGTTCAGGCCGTGGGCGAACAGCAGGGCCGCGCCGTCACGGATATTGGGGGCGATCTCGTTGGCGTAGATTTCGCGCTGCAACTCGTCAGGCGCCAGCACCATCATGGCGTCGGCCCAGGCGGCGGCTTCGGCGACGGTCATCACCTTCAGGCCGTCGGCCTCGACCTTCTTGGCTGTGGCCGAACCGGGGCGCAGGGCGACCACCACGTTCTTGACGCCGGAATCCACCAGGTTCAGCGCGTGCGCGCGCCCCTGGGACCCATAGCCTACCACCGCAATCTTCTTGTCCAGGATGCGGGCGAGGTCGGCGTCGCGATCATAGTAGACGCGCATGATTGTTCTCCTGGGACAGGGTTCGACCGCGGAACCGAGCAACGGCGCCGCGGCAAAGGCCGCGCTATCGACCGTTTTTTTGCGCAAAGGTCAAGCGGCGCCACGTCATGGCGGGCCTCAAGCCTGCCAGATCAAGGCCGCTTGCGCTGCAGGGCGGCTCCGATGACACTCCCCGGCCACACTGGAGAAGCCTATGGACGTGACAGCCAAGCAGGTGGTCGACACCTGGCGGGAGGCCGGGCCGGCCAAGTGGTTCGCCAAGGATGAGACCTTTGATCGCAGTCTCGCTCGGGATTTCGAGGCCGCCCACCACGCCGCCGCCCGCGGCGAACTGGATGACTGGGCCAAGGACCCCGAGGGGGCGCTGGCCCTGTTGATCCTGCTCGATCAGGTCCCGCGCAACATCTTCCGCAACTCAGGTCACGCCTTCGCCACCGATGGCAAGGCCAGGGCCATCGCCAGGGCCGCCATCGCGGCCGGCCACGATCAGGCCACCGCGGCCATCCTGCGACCCTTCTTCTACCTGCCCTATGAGCATTCCGAGGATATGGGCGACCAGGACGAGGCCGTACGCCTGTGCGCGGCCCTCAAGGAGGCCGAGGGCGATGCGGGGACCCTGAAGTGGGCGGAGATCCACCGGGACATCATCGTGCGCTTTGGCCGCTTTCCCCATCGCAACGCCGCCCTGGGTCGGCGTACCACCCCCAGCGAACAAGCCTTTCTCGACGAGGGCGGATTCTCCGGCTAGCCGCGGCCACCGGTCTGTGGATGGAATGACGCCAGGCCTTGCCGCCTGGCGCTGCGCCTGCGCGAATCGTGGAAAGCTCGCCGCCTGAAGCCGATGTGAAAGCCTCGACCGTGAAAGCTCACGTCCCCTCGCGCCTGTCTCGCGCCGACCATCCAGAACTGCAGTATCTCGGCCTGCTGGAGGACATCCTGCAGAACGGGGCGCAGAGGGGCGACCGGACCGGCACGGGCACATTGGGCGTCTTCGGCCGCCAGATGCGCTTTGACCTGGCCAAGGGCTTTCCGCTCCTGACCACCAAGAAGCTGCACCGGAAGTCCATCATCCTGGAGCTGCTGTGGTTCCTGCGCGGGGATACGAACGTCCGCTGGCTGCAGGACCGCGGGGTCAGCATCTGGGACGAATGGGCGGACGAAACCGGCGAGCTTGGACCAGTCTATGGGAAGCAGTGGCGGTCCTGGACCGCGCCTGACGGCCGGGTGATCGACCAGATCGCCAATGTGGTGGAAAGCCTGAAGACCCAGCCGCACTCGCGCCGTCACATCGTCAGCGCCTGGAACCCGGCCGATGTGGACGACATGGCCCTGCCGCCCTGCCACTGCCTGTTCCAGTTCTTCGTCGCCGAGGGCAAGCTGTCCTGCCAGCTCTATCAGCGCTCGGCCGACGTCTTCCTGGGGGTGCCGTTCAATATCGCCAGCTACGCCCTGCTGACCCAGATGATGGCCAAGGTGACCGGCCTCGAACCCGGCGAGTTCGTCCACACCCTCGGCGACGCCCACCTCTATCTCAACCATATCGACCAGGCCAAAGAGCAGCTGACCCGGCAGCCCCTGCCCTTCCCGACCCTGACCATCGCCGACAAGCGCGACCTGTTCTCCTTCGACTACGAGGACTTCAAGGTCAGCGGCTACAAGGCCCACGACAGGATCGCCGCCCCTATCGCGGTCTAAGGGCTAGGGTCCCTTCCCTGCGCGCCCCGGGTCGGCTACCCCCATGACCATGGCACGCATCCTTCTCACCGCTGGTCCCATCGCGCGGGCGCGCAACGGCGTCATCGGCCGCGATGGGGACCTGCCATGGCGGCTGAAGAGCGACCTGGTGAATTTCCGCGCCCTGACGCTCGGCAAGCCGGTGATCATGGGCCGCAAGACCTGGGACAGCCTGCCGAAGAAGCCCCTGCCTGGCCGCACCAATATCGTGCTCAGCCGCGACGGGACCTTCACCCCGCGGGACGCCCTCGTCTGCGAGGACTTCACCGACGCGGTGCAGATCGGCCGGGAGATGGCCGAGGACGACGGCGCCGAGGAGGTCTGCGTCATCGGCGGCGCCTCGCTGTTTGCGATGGCCCTGCCCCGGGCCCAGCGAATCTACCTCACCGAGGTGGAGGCTGAGGTGGAGGGCGACGTGGTCCTGGCCCCCTTTGATGAGGCCGCCTGGACCGAGGTCAGCGCCGTGCGCCACCCGGCTGGCGAGAACGACGATTATCCGTTCACCGTGAGGGTTCTGGAGCGCCGCTGAGCGGCCGCAACCCCCCTGGTCCTTCCCCAACGGCGCCGGTCATACTCGGTCTCAACAAGACAAGAGGAGGACGCCCATGGACATCGAACTGGTCTGCGAAGGCCTGGAATTCCCCGAAGGCCCCATCGCCATGGCCGACGGCTCGATCATCCTCACTGAGATCAAGGCCCAGCGCCTGTCGCGCATCACCCCAGATGGCCGGCGCGAGACCCTGGTGGAGACCGGCGGCGGACCCAATGGCGCGGCCATTGGTCCGGACGGGGCGATCTACATCACCAACAATGGCGGCTCCTTCACCTGGCCCCAGCAGAACGGCCTGACCATTCCTGGCCCCACGCCGCCCACCCATACCGGCGGAATGATCCAGCGCTATGACCTGAAGACCGGCGAGCTGACGACGCTGTACGACGCCTGCGATGGCCGGCCGTTTGTGGGGCCAAACGATCTGGTGTTCGACCGCCAGGGGGGATTCTGGTTCAGCGATCATGGCTGCTCAACGCCCGACGGCCGCAAGTTCGGGGCGCTCTACTACGCCAAGGTCGACGGCAGCCATGTGGCGCGGCTGCGGGACCATCTGATCGCCCCCAACGGGGTCGGCCTCTCCCCGGACGAGGATGTCGTCTATCTGGCCGACACCCAGCTGGGCCGTCTCTGGGCCTTCGACATTGAGGCGCCGGGCCAGCTGAAGGCGCCCGAAGGTTTTGCGCCGGGTCGGGTCATCGCCAATCTGCCGGGCTATCAGCTGCTGGACAGCCTGGCGGTGGAGGCGGGCGGCAAGGTCTGTGTGGCGACGATCATCAATGGCGGCGTCACCGCCTTTGACCCGTCGGGCGCGACGGAGCACTTCCCCGTCCCGGACATGATTGTGACCAATATCTGCTTTGGCGGGGCCGACATGCGCGACGCCTGGATCACCGCCTCATCCACGGGACGGCTCTACAAGGCCCGCTGGCCACGGCCGGGGCTGAAACTCAACTTCAACGCTTGAGACGACGGCCGCAGGCCCGGCGACGGACGCCGGGCCTGCGAACCTCACTTTTTGCGCTCTAGTAGAGCTTGGCCATGGCGGCTCGCTCGAAGGGAACCAGCTCTTCGGTGCGGCCTTCCTTGACCTTACGGGCCCATTCGGGGTCCTGCAGCAGGGCGCGACCGACGCCCACCAGGTCGAACTCGTCCCGCTCCAGGCGGTCGAGCAGCTTGTCGAGGGAGGCCGGCTGCGAGCCTTCGCCGGCGAAAGCGGCGATGAATTCCCCCGACAGGCCCACAGAGCCGACAGTGATGGTGGGCACGCCGGTGAGCTTCTTGGCCCAGCCAGCGAAGTTCAGATCCGAGCCTTCGAATTCTGGCTCCCAGAAGCGCCGCTGCGAGCAGTGCAGCATGTCGGCGCCGGCGGAGGTCAGGGCGCCGAGCCAGGCCTCCATCTCCTTGGGATTGGCAGCCATCTTCACTTCATAGTCCTGCTGCTTCCACTGGCTGATCCGGATAATCACCGGATAGTCAGGGCCCACAGCCTGGCGGACGGCGCGCAGGATGTCGGCGGCGAAGCGGGCGCGGCCAGGCAGGTCCTTGGCCCCATAGGCGTCCTCGCGGACATTGGTGCCGTCCCAGAAGAACTGGTCGATCAGATAGCCATGGGCGCCGTGCAGCTCGACGGCGTCGAAGCCCAGCGCCTTGGCGTCGGCGGCGGCCTGGGCGAAGGCGGCGATGGCGTCAGCCACTTCTTCGTCGGTCATGCCCTTGCCGAATTCCTTGCCCGGACGCGACAGGCCAGAGGGGCTGTCATAGGGGCCCGGCGGGGTCCATTCCGGATCGCGGGTGCGCACCGCGCCCACGTGCCACAGCTGCGGGGCCATCTTGCCGCCGACCTCGTGGACCGAGTCGATCACTCGCTTCCAGGCCACCAGCTCCTTCTCGCCGTGGAAACGCGGGACGTTCTTGTCATTGACAGAGGCCGGCCGATTGACGCCGGTGCCCTCGGAAATAATCAGGCCCACATCGGCCTCGGCCCGGCGGCGGTAATATTGGGCGACCTCCTCGGTCGCCACGCCGTCCGGCGAAAAGGACCGGGTCATGGGCGCCATGACGATCCGGTTCTTGAGGTGCAGACCCTTGAAGCTGAAGGGGCGGAAAAGGGCGTCGAGGGCGGCCATGGAGACTCCATTCAAACGAGCGTTCGACCTGGACCCTAGGGAATATCCAGGGCCGGCGTCACGCTAGAAATTCTGTCAGCGCCCCCACGCGGCGGCGCGCTAGTGGGGCTTAAGACATGCAAAAGCCCGGGCGACGCTGGCCGCCCGGGCTACGCATGGGTTCAAGAACGCCTATTGGACGGCGTCGAGCATCTCGATCTCGGGACGTCCCGCGAGGCAGGGGCCCATCTTGGGGCCGGCGGCCTTGAAATACTCGGTCTGGCCGTGGGCCTTCAGGGCTTCGTCATTGGCGTAGATCTCGAGGACCTTGTAGGTCCCCGGCTCGGTCCGGCTCTTGGTCAGCTGATAGACCAGGCACCCCGGCTCATTGGCCTTCACTTGCGCCATCAGGTCCTTGAAGACCGCCTCGAATTCATCGCCCTTGCCGTCCTGGACCTTGAGGGTCGCCACTACGCCGATCATCCGTTCGTTCTCCCAACGATTGTTTGAATCGACGGTAGAGGCCGGCCCGGCGCGGGGCAAGGGTCGGAGGGATCAGGCGCGCTCGTTCCAGCCATAGGCGACCCAGTGATGGCCGCCCAGATGCTGCGCCTCGATAAGGCCGTCATCGCCCTCCCCCTTGTCCCTCCGTCGGCCCATACGCCCGGCGCGGATCGCAAAGGCCGCCAGGCCGACCAACAGGCTGAGCATCAGACCAACCACCACGACCGTGGCGGCGAACACAAAGGCCAGGACCACGCCAACCACCACCGCCGCGGCGGCCGCGATCGCGCCGCCGAAGGCTGTGAGGCTGCGAAGGGCGGGCTTGCCGCCTCTGGGGGCTTGCTGGTCCATGGTCTCCTCGGATCGCCTCTCTCTAGGGGCTTGAATTTCAATCTTCGTCCTGCGCATCGGCAGGTCAACCTCTGCGAGGATGGTGGCGACAGGATGACGCTTTAAGCGGCGCCGACCAGAGCCAGTTCCCTTCGTTCGCGCATGGCGGACTCAAATGCGGCGTTGATCGCCTTGGCCTTGGCCTCGGCGACCTCGATGAACTCCTGCGGCAGCCCCCGCGAGCGCGCTCGGTCAGGATGGTTCTCGATCAGGGCGATCTTCCAGGCCGCGCGCAGCTGATCGTCGCTGGCGTCATGGGGGGCGCCGAGCACCGCATAGGGGTCATCGGCGGCCAACCCCAGATGGGTAGCCTTCAGGCGCCGGAAGACCAACTCGGAGAAGCCAAACAGTTCGGCGACCCGCTCCAGATAGACCATCTCGTCATCGCTCACCGCCCCGTCGGAGGCGGCGATATGAAACAGGCCGTCCAGGACGTCCTCGAGGATCTGCGGACAGTTGCGATAACGCCGGGCCAGACGCCTGGCGTAGCTTTCAAAGCCCCGGGTGGTCTGGCGGGCCAGATTGTACAGCCGGCGCACATTGGGCCGCGAGGCTTCGTCGGACTGGAAGACTTCGGAAAAGGCGTCGAACTCGGCGTGGCCGGCCTCGCCATCGGCCCGGGCGAGCTTGGCGCCCAGGGCGGTCACCGCCGTTGAGAACGCAGGATCCTCCCCCGGCAGGCCAGCCGGGCAGTCGGGGCAATCGGCGCCGTCAGGAGAACGGACCGCCAAGCCTGCAATTTTGCGCCAGAAGCTCATTGATCTAATGCCACAAGCCTTAGGAACATGGCGTCGCGATGACAACGCCAATCGAACATCAGGCAGGTTAAGTTTTGGACAGGCTCTGGAGTTTCTCCATCGATCGTGGCGGCACCTTCACCGACGTGATCGCCCGCCGGGACGACGGCGAGGTCCAGACCCTGAAACTGCTGTCGGCCTCGCCGGCCTATCCTGACGCCGCCATCGAGGCCATGCGGCGGGTGCTGGGGGCGGCGCCCGGCGCCCCCTTCCCGGCCAAGCGCGTGCGCGCGATCCGCCTGGGGGCCACGGTGGCCACCAACGCCCTGCTGGAGCGCAAAGGCGCCAAGACCCTGTTCGTGACGACGCAGGGTTTCGCCGACGCCCTGCGGATCGGCGACCAGACAAGACCAGACCTTTTCGCCCTCAATATCGTTAGGCCAGAGCCCCTCTATGCCGGGGTGGTGGAGGCCCAGGAACGGCTGGACGCCGACGGCTGTGTGGTCACGTCGCTGAACGAAGCGGCCCTGGTTGAGGCGCTGGCGCGCGCCCGAGGGGAAGGCTTTACGTCGGCGGCCATCGCCTTTCTGCACGCGGACCTGAATCCCGCCCATGAGCAGCGCGTCGGGGAGCTGGCGGTCGAAGCCGGCTTTGAGTTCGTCGCCCTTTCCCATGAGGTCTCGCCCCTGCCCCGTTTCCTGCCGCGTGCAGAAACTACGGTGGCCGACGCCTATTTGACGCCGGTTCTGCAGAAATATGTGCAAGGCGTCGCCCAGGCGGTGAACGGGGCGCCGCTCTATTTCATGACCTCGGCTGGCGCTCTCGTATCGGCCAGTGGGTTTCGCGGACGCGATGCGGTGGTGTCGGGCCCGGCTGGCGGGGTGGTCGGCGTCGCTGACACCGCCAGGTCGGCGGGGGAGACGGCCGTGCTCGGCTTCGACATGGGCGGCACCTCCACTGATGTCTGCCGTTATGCCGGACGCCTGGAACGGCGGGACCGGGCGGTGGTGGCCGGGGTGCGCCTGCGCAGCCCCATGCTGGACATCGAGACCGTGGCGGCCGGCGGCGGGTCGATCCTGGACTTTGATGGGCTACGCGCCCGGGTGGGCCCCCATAGCGCCGGCGCCGATCCTGGACCGGCGGCCTATGGGCGGGGCGGTCCGGCCACGGTCACAGACGCCAATATCGTGCTGGGAAGGCTCGATATTCGACGGTTTCCGGCCATTTTCGGCCCAAATGGAGACGCCCCCCTCGACGTCGGCGCAGCTCGCAGCCGGCTGGCCGAGCTGGCTCAGGCCATGGGCGCCGAAAGCCCCGAGGTGGCGGCCGAGGGCTTTCTGACCATCGCCGTCGAGCAGATGGCCCTGGCCATTCGCAAGATCTCCACCGAGCGGGGTTTTGACCCCCGCGACCATGGTCTGGTGGCCTTTGGCGGGGCGGCCGGCCAGGTGGCCTGCCAGACCGCCGAGGCCCTGGGGATCACCCGGGTCCTGTGCCCGCGCTATGGCAGCCTGTTGTCGGCCTATGGCATCGGGCAGGCGCAGGTGCGGGCCCTGCGGCAGGCGGGGGTAGAGCGGCCCCTGGACGCCGAGGGCCTGGGCGCGGCCGAAGAACTGGCCAAGGGGCTGATCAGCGCCGCAACCGCCGATCTGGCCGATCAGGGGGCGGCGGTGGAGACCCGCCAGGTGACCCTGCGTCTGCGCTATGACGGGGCCGACGCCGAGCTGCCGGTGGCCCCGGGCGAGCTCTCTGAGGTTCGCGCGAAGTTCGAGGCCGCCCACGGACGGCTATTCGGCTTCGTCGAGCCCGACCGTGACATCCTGATCGCTGCGGTGGAGGCCGAGGTCAGTGATGGGCGAAGCCTGGAGGTCGTCCCGTCGCCGCCCCCCTCGCCCTCGGGCGCCGAACCAGGACGCGCCGAGGTCTTCTTCCAGGGCGAACAGCGTCTGGTCCCTGTGGTGGAGGCGGCCGACCTCACGGTTCTGGAGGGGCCCGCCCTCATCATCCGTCCCGACACTCAAATCGCATTAGGACCGGGCTGGCGGGCCACAGCCGGGGCCGAGGGGCTCATCGTCCTCCAACATCTCGCCACAGGCGACCGAGAGGCCGGCGCGGTTGCGGACCTGTCGCGGGCTGATCCGATCACCCTGGAGCTGTTCAACCGTCGCTTCATGGGGGTGGCCGAGGCCATGGGGGCGGCCCTGGAGCGGACCGCCCAGTCGGTGAACATCAAGGAGCGGCTCGACTTCTCCTGCGCCCTGTTCGATCCGGACGGCGGGCTGGTGGCCAATGCGCCGCACATGCCGGTGCATCTGGGCTCCATGGGCGCCAGCGTGCGCGCCGTGCGCGACCGCCACCCGGTCGTCGCGCACGGCCAGGCCTTTGCGCTGAATAACCCTTACGCCGGCGGCACTCACCTGCCCGACATCACCGTGGTCATGCCGATCTTCGTCGGCGGGGCTGAGCGCCCGAGCTTCTATGTGGCGGCCCGCGGCCACCATGCCGATGTGGGCGGGGTGCAGCCCGGCTCCATGCCGCCCTTTTCCACGCGCATCGACGAGGAAGGCGTTCTGCTGGACGCCCTGCCGATCATGGCCGGGGGGCAGTTTCTGGAGGCGCCGGTGCGGGCGGCCCTGACCGCTGGCCCCTGGCCGTCGCGGGGTCCTGCGCGCAACATCGCCGACCTGAAGGCCCAGATCGCCGCATGCCGGGCTGGCGGCGAGGCCGTGGCGGCCATGATCGAGAGCTTCGGCGCGGCCACGGTCGAAGCCTATATGGGCCACGTCCAGGCCAATGCGACGGCCGCCGTGCGCCGGGCCATCGGCCGCCTGCACGACGGCGCGGCCACCACGCAGATGGATGGCGGGGCGACCATCGCGGTGGCGATCAAGGTCGATGCGGCCGGGGGCTGCGCGGTGCTCGACTTCACCGGCAGCTCCGATCAGGTGGCGTCGAACTTCAATGCGCCGGCCTCCATCGTCGACGCCGCCGCCCTCTATGTGTTCCGCACCCTGGTGGACGACGACATTCCGCTGAACGCCGGCTGCCTGGCGCCCCTGGAGATCCGCGTCAGGAAGGGCTCCCTGCTCGATCCGGCCCCAGGCGCCGCGGTGGTGGCCGGCAATGTGGAGACCAGTCAGCACGTGGTCGATGTGCTGTATGCGGCGCTGGGCGTCATGGCCGGCGCGCAGGGCACCATGAACAACTTCACCTTCGGCGATGAGACCCGGCAGTATTACGAGACCCTGTGCGGCGGGGCCGGCGCCACAGCATCGACCCCGGGGGCCGACGGGGTGCACACCCACATGACTAATTCCAGGCTGACCGATCCAGAGATCCTTGAGCGCCGCTTTCCTGTGCGCCTGGAGCAGTTTGGTCTGCGCGCCGGATCAGGCGGGGCCGGGGCCCGTCGGGGCGGCGATGGGGTGGTGCGTCGCCTGCGCTTCCTGGCGCCCATGGAGGCCGCCCTCCTGTCCAGCCGCAGGGTCCATCCGCCTGAGGGGCTGTCAGGGGGCGGGGCTGGCGCGCCGGGCTGGCAGGCTTTGATCACCGCAGAGGGCGAGGTAAAGGAACTAACGGGCTGCTTCTCCATTGGGGTTGCGCCCGGCGACGCGCTCGAGATCCATACCCCGGGGGGCGGGGGATATGGGCCAGCCGAGCCGTCCTGACCCCAGACCTTCGAGGCGCCATCCGTGATTTCATCCTTCCTGTTCGCCCTGGCCCTGGTGGCCCAAGACACCGAAGCCGCAGAAGCCATTCCGATGGAGACCGCCGCCCCGGCGCCCGTCGCGGCCGAGGCCGCCTATCCCCCCGGCGCCCCGCGTGATCCCTATGGCCTGGTGGCCTGGTGCTATGGCGCCCTGTCGGCGCACAAGGGTCTGCGTGATCAGGTGATGCCCGAGGTGGTGCGCATCGAGACCACTTATCGGCGGCCGGGCTCGTCCCTGGAGGACGACCTGCAGGCCTATGAAGACCTGGACCAGTTGAGCGAGCGTAACCTCGCCCTGTTCAGCCGCGCGATGGAGGCCGCCGAAAAGGCCAGTCCGCGGCCCATCAACGCCCACGGGGCCGAGGCCCTGCGCCGGGGACGCGCCACCTGGGGCCGCGCCGCCGACTCCCCGCCTGCGCGTCTGGCGCAGGAATGGATGAGCTGGACCCTGCCTGCCCGCTGCGAAACGACCGCCGCAAGCCTTGAAGAGCGCGCCAGGCTGATGGGCCCCGCCTTCGACCTTTCATCTGAATTCCAGGCGCCAGCGGCTGAGACCCCGCCAGACGCTGTAGAGGCCGCGCCGTCTGACCCTGGCGTCGGTGATCCGAATACCGAGGCGCCTGTCGTCGAGGCGGAGCCCGTCGCGGGCGGCTGACGCCTTCCTCGACCACCAACACGCCATTCTGGCCCCGTCAGCGCGGATTCGCCGCCCTGGCGGGGCTTTTTGCTGAGGAAATGGCCGCGATCTGAGCGTCAGGCGTCCATTTTGGCCTCAAATTCACGCCCTCGCCCCTTTTTGCCTCCGGTGTGGCGGAAACGTGACAGGCCGGGAAGGAGGGCGATTTTCTGCCGGCAGATCAATTTTTGGCTTTGTTTTTATTGAGATTTTTCCTTAGCGGCCGGAACATTAGGTATCGTTTTTGACGTACCGTGCGTATTTTTATTTACGATGCATTTATAACTGACGTACCGGAAATCTATTATTCGCCTATTTGAGCAACACTGTCAAACCCTGGGGTTGATTTATTGTCTTCCCGAACGTCTTTACGCGGCATCGGATCGGTTTTGATCCAGGATGCTTCTTAAACTCAAAGGGGAAACGTGTGAGGAGTTCAAAATACTTGTCGACGGCCTCGACCATGGCTGTCGCCCTCGCCCTCAGCCTCGTGGCGGGTCAGGCCTCGGCCCAGACTGAGGTCGAGGAAATTGTCGTCACCGGCTCGTTCATCGCCGGCACGCCCGAAGACGCCGCCCTGCCGGTCGACGTGATCAGCTCCGCGGAGCTGGAAAAGCAGGGCTCGCCCTCGACCACCGAGCTGATCAAGTCGCTGACCATCAGCGGCCCGGTTCTGGGCGACTCCAACCAGTTCTCGACCTCGGCCCAGGGCGCCATCGGCGCGGGTTCGATCAACATGCGCGGCCTTGGCCCGCAGCGGACCCTGGTGCTGTTCAACGGCCGTCGCTTTATGTCGACTGACCCGCTGACCGGCGTCGACACCAACCTGATCCCGACGGCGGCCATCGGCCGTGTCGAGCTGCTGAAGGACGGTGCGGCGGCGACCTACGGCTCCGACGCCATCGGCGGCGTGATCAACTTCATCACCAAAAAGACCTTCTCGGGCTTCGAGGTGTCGGGCGAGTACCGCTACGTCGACGGCACCGACGGTGAGTACAATATGAGCGCCGCCTGGGGCTGGCAGGGTGAACGCGGCAGCGCCTTCATCGCCGCCGGCTATCAGCACCGTTCCGAGCTCGATACCCTGGACCGCGACTGGGCCTATCAGGACTACACGACCAACCCCTCGGGCTGGTCCTTCCTGTCCAACCCCGGCTTCTATGTCGCACGCCTCGGCGCCGACCTGCCGACCATTCCGGGCACGCCCGATCCCAACTACGGCGACGCCGTGGGCTCGATCCGGGAAGCCAGCTGCGGCGCAGTCGGCGGCTATCAGGGCGTTTACCAGTCGGGCGCCAGCCAACTGCCCGCCTGCTATTACAGCTATGTTCCCTTCGCCAACCTGATCGAAGAGACCGACCGCTATCAGCTGTACGGGGAACTGAACTTCGACCTGACCGACACCACCGAGTTCTTCCTCGAGGGCATGTATTCGAAGACCGATGTCCCCAACATCGGCTACTCGCCGTCCTATCCCCCGACGCAGGGTCCCTTCGGCCCGGGCAGCACGCAGTATTTCGCCCCCAAGTCGAACCCCTATGTGCAGGCCTTCCTAGCGGCCAATCCGCAGGTCTTCGCCTCGGCCGCGGCCGCCGGCGCCTATGCGGCTCTGCCGGGTTCGGGCCTGCAACTGACCCTGTGGCGTCCGTTCGCCAGCGGCGGCAACCCCGCCTTTGGCTATGACGGCCAGAAGGGCGAGCGCTCCTACGAGCTGTTCCGCGTCGCCACCGGCCTGAAGGGCGAGCTTGATGTCGCTGGCGGCATCGGCTGGGACCTGGCCTTCACCTATTCGCGCAATCAGGCCTATGGCGTGACCCGCGATATCCTGATCAACCGCCTCGATCAGGCGCTGCGTGGCCTGGGCGGCCCGAACTGCACCGGCAACACGCCGGGCGCCAACGGCTGTGAGTGGCTGAACCCCTTCTCCACCGCCTATCCGGGCAATCCTCTGCTGGGCGGAACCAACCCGACCTACAACCCGGCCCAGGCCAACAGCCCGGCGCTGGCCCGCTGGCTCTATGACGATCAGGTCGGCGAGACCACCAACGAGCTCTATGTCGTCGACCTGGTGTTCAACGGCACGACGGGCTTCGAACTGCCCGGCGGCGTGGTGAACTGGGCGGCCGGCGCGCAATGGCGTTCGTCCGAGCAGACCCGCCGCCTCGGCAGCACCTTCTACGACCGTAACATCACGCCTTGCCCGGTCCCCGGGGACACGAGCTGCGCGATCAAGACCGGCCCTTACATGTTCCTCGGGCAATCCCAGCCCTACTACGTGGATGAGTCGATCTACGCGGTGTTCGGTGAGATGAACCTGCCGATCCTGGACAACCTCAACGCCGCCCTGGCGGTGCGCTTCGAGGACTACGGCGGCGAGACGGGTTCGACGACCAATCCGAAGCTGTCGATGAAGTGGGACGCCACCGACTGGTTCTCCATGCGCGGTTCGGTGGGCACCACCTTCCGCGGCCCGACCCCGACCGACCGGGCCCCCGGCGGCGCGACGGGTCTGTCGGGCATCCAGGCTGCTGGCAACGCCTTCAAGTCCGTGGACGCCTTCGGCAATCCCGCCATCGGTCCGGAACAGGCGCTGACCTACAGCATCGGCGCCCTTGTGGACTTCGGCGACTTCCGGGCCATGCTCGACTACTGGAGCATCAAGCTCGAGGATCAGATCGTCCGCGTGCCGGCCAATGTGATCGCCAACCAGGTGGCCAATGGCCCCGGCAACGGCGCCCAGCTGGTCAATTGCGCCGATCCGCTGCGCTACCTGGTGACCTTCTCCAACAACAACGCCTGCGTTCAGGGCGTGACCATGGGGTCGGACATCTCGCGGGTTCAGTCGGATCTGGTCAACGGGCCTGAGCTGAAGACGTCGGGCATCGACGCCACCCTGGACTATTCCTATCCGGGTGACGTGTTCGGCGGCCAGCTGAGCCTCCACGGGACGGTCAGCTATGTCCTGGAATATGAGCAGGACGCCTTCATCCTGAACGGCGTCACGGTGACCCCGTCCTATGAGGCCGTCGGCTTCGCCAACTACGACCGCCTGCCCGGCACCATTCCGGAATGGCGCGGGGCTTTCTACGCCGAGTACGACAACGGCGACCACAATGTTCGCGCCACGATCAACCACATCGACGGCGTGACCGACAACCGTGGCCCGACCGTCGTCAACACCGGCTTCTCCCCGGTTCCCTGCACGGTGGCCAATGCGGCCTCCACCACGGGTTGCCAGCTGGTCACCTTCGGCCAGGAAGTCGATGCGTTCACGACGCTCGACCTGACCTATCGGGTCTTCCTGCCCTGGGACACCACCCTGACCGCCTCGATCCTCAACGTGACGGACGAAGATCCGTCGGCGTCGCGGATTGAATATTCGTACGACCCTGCGATCGGCAATGTGTACGGCCGCAACTTCAAGATCGGCGTTCGCAAGAAGTTCTGATCCTGACAACTGCACTAGACTTGAAGGGGCGGCCTCTCGGGGCCGCCCCTTTTTCATGCGCGCCACAGCAGACCATGGGGGATGGGCCCGTCAGGTTCTGTGCTTCGCCCTGCCCCTATTCCTTTGAAAATATCGGAATCAGGTCGACCTATAGGGTCGGGTATGTGGCCGTGACGCCCTGGCGTCGGGGTTGAAACGCCCCTGAGGGCGACCTAGGGGAAATTTCCCATAGGGTGTGGCGCGTTTACGACAGTTTAGCGGCAGACGTTTTTTGACGCGCCGGACGAATATGCCCCTATGATTTTCAACGTGATTTTTGCGCAGGCTGGAGAGGCGTCCCGTCACTTTTGACCAATCTTTGGTTTTTATACAGGCTGCACGACTGTTTTTTGGCGGTCTTGTCTTTTTTTGGCGGCGCGGATTCTTTCGCTTAACATCAAGAACCTTGATTTTTGCCGCCCAAGTTCGTCTCTAAGCCTCCTCGCGGTCAGACTTGGTCGCAGTCGATTACAAATTAAGCAAAACGGGGAAACGTATGAGAAGCTCGCATTTTCTGGTGACCGCTTCGGCCCTGGCCGTCGCCACGGCCCTTTCGGCCGGACACGCCTCAGCCCAGTCCGCAGACGCCGACGCGCCCGCCCTGGTTGAAGAAGTTGTCGTCACCGGCTCCTTCATCGCCGGCACGCCCGAGGACGCGGCCCTGCCCGTGAACGTCATCGGTTCTGACGAGCTGCAGAAGCAGGGCTCGCCCTCGACGGTTGATCTGATCAAGTCGATCCCGGCCGTGCAGGGCGCGGTGGGTGAATCCAACCAGTTCGGCGCCGGCCAGACCACGGGCGTCGGCAGCGCCAACCTCCGCGGCCTGGGCGCCGAGCGGACCCTGGTGCTGTTCAACGGCCGCCGGATGGCCACCTCGCCGGGTTCGATCTTCGTCGACACCAACCTTCTGCCCCAGTCGGCCATCGGTCGTGTGGAAGTGCTGAAGGACGGTGCGGCCGCCACCTACGGCTCCGACGCCATCGGCGGCGTCATCAACTTCATCACCCGCAAGAACTTCGACGGCCTTGAGCTGCAGGGCGGCTACACCATGGTGGATGGGTCGGATGGCGACTACAGCGCCAGCCTGACCTACGGCTTCACCAATGACCGCTCGAGCCTGCTGCTCAGCGGCGGCTATCGCCACCGTTCGGAACTGCCCACGGTCGAGCGCGACTTCGCGGTGCGGTCCTTCGCCGAAAACCCGCAGGGCGGCTGGTCGTCCTTCGGCAATCCCGGCCTTTATCTGTCGAGCGGCAACGGCGGCTTCACCTATACCAGCCCCGTGGTTGACCCGGCCTGTAACGTGATCTCGGGTCCGCAGACCGGCACGCTCTGCCAGTTCCAGTACATCGGCTTCAACAATCTGGTTGAAGAAGAGGACTACTGGCAGCTGTACGGCGAGTTCAACTTCGACGTCACCGACACCACCACCTTCCATGCCGAGATCCTCTATGCGGGTCACGACGTGTCGGCCGAGAACTCCTCGCCCTCCTATCCGCCGAACAACTTCCCCTCTTCGGCCCTGACCACCAAGATCCAGCCCAACGGCTACTTCATTCCCGCCAACAACCCGGGCCTGCAGGCCCTGCTGGCCACCAATCCGGGCCAGATCCCGGCCTCGGCGGCGACGGCGGGTCTGTTCACCTCGGTGGCCTGGCGTCCGATCGGCGTCGACGGCAACGATCTGTTTGGCGGCGGCGGCAAGGAAGACAAGCGTCGCTTCGACGCCTATCGCGTCTCGGCGAGCCTGACCGGCGAGTTCGAGTTCGGCGGCGGCATCGGCTGGGATGCGTCCATGACCTACATGGACAACTGGAGCTCCATCGCCACCCCGGACGTCCTGGTGGGTCGTCTGCAGCTGGCCCTGCGCGGCCTGGGCGGCGCAGGCTGCACCGGCACAACCCCGGGCGCCAATGGCTGCCTCTGGTTCAACCCCTTCTCGTCGGGCACCGCGGGCAATGCGGTCGACGGCCGCACCAACCCGAACTTCGTAGCCGGCACGGCCAACAGCCGTGAAGTCCTCGACTACATCTTCGAGGAATACGCCTACGACATCCGCTCGCAGCTCTACACCGCCGACCTGGTGTTCAACGGCGAGCTGCCCATCGACTTCGGCGCCGGGCCGATCGGCTGGGCCGCTGGTACGCAGTACCGCTGGTCGGGCCTGGAGCGTCAGAACAGCGACTTCACCAACATCGCGGTGAACCCCTGCGCTGACTCCTCGGTCAACCCTGCGGCCACCTGCGTGGCGCAAAATGGCCCGTTCACCTTCTTCGGCGCCCTGCCTGACTACGACCTCGACCAGTCGGTCATCTCGTTCTTCGGCGAAATGGCGGTTCCGATCACCGACAGCCTCAACGCGACCCTGGCGGTCCGTCACGAGGATTACGGCGGCAATGTCGGCTCCACCACCAACCCGAAGGTCGCCCTGCGCTACCAGGCGACGGACTGGCTGGCCTTCCGCGCCTCGGCTGGCTCGACCTTCCGCGCCCCGCCAACCACCCAGATCAGCCCGGCCTCGACCACCAACCTCGCCTACACCACCGCGGCGGGCGGCTACCGGGCCTATGACACCTTCGGCAACCCGAACCTGGCTCCGGAAGAAGCGATCACGCTGAACCTGGGCGCCCTGTTCGACTTCGGCGACTTCCGGGCCACCCTGGACTACTGGAGCTTCGACTTCGAAGGTCCGATCGACAACGAGTCCGGCTCCGACATCGTCAACACCCTGTTCCCGAACGGCGCGACCGGTCCGAACAACTGCGCCAATCCGGCCTTCGCCGCCCTGCTCTCGCGGGTCAGCTTCACCGGGGCCTGCGGCGCGACGGCGATCAATCGCGTTCGCATGAACTTCGTGAACGGTCCGGACGTGAAGACCAGCGGCCTCGATTTCTCGGCCACCTACCGCCTGCGTGACGTCTTCCAAGGCGACATGACCTTTGGCGCGGACATGACCTACGTCATCGAGTACCAGGTCGCGGCCAACACCATCGAGGGCGTCGAAGTGGCCCCGTCGACGGACTATGTCGGCACCATGGACTATCTCGGCTACGGCTCGCAGCCGCAGTGGAAGGGCGCCCTGTTCGCCGAGTACAACCGCGACATCCACAATGTGCGGGCCACCGTCCGCTACGTGGATGAGATGCTCGACACTCGGTCTGGGACGGCGACCTTCGCCACCAACAAGGGCGGCGAGACCATCGACGCCTTCGTGACCACCGATCTGGCCTATCGGGTCTTCCTGCCCTGGGACACCACGGTCAGCGCCTCGGTGATCAACATGTTCGACCAGGATCCGCCGTTCGCCCGGCTGGACCTGTCCTACGACCCCTTCACGGCCAACCCGATTGGCCGTCACTTCAAGCTGAACGTGACCAAGCGCTTCTAAGCGCCCACATCACGGCCAACGGAACGGGGGCGGCGCCGCAAGGCGTCGCCCCTTTTTTCGTGGTCAATCGCAGAAGGATTGAGCGGCCCTCAGGCCTTGGCGCGCAGCCGCTCGTTCAGGGCGAGGCTGTCGTCCATCCTGGCCAGTTGTTCCGGCGTGGCCTCAGGCTGGTCGGCCTTCCAGGCGTCATAGGGCATGCCGTAGATCGCCTCGCGGGCGGCCTTGCGATCCAGGGCTCCATCAGAGGCTTCGCTCACCCAGTCGGCCAGGCAGTTGCGGCAGAACCCCGCCAGGCCCATCAGGTCCACGTTCTGGGCGTCAGAGCGCATCTGCAGATGCCCAACCAGACGGCGGAAGGCCTCGGCTGCGGTCTTGTCGTCGATCGTCGTCATGGGCGCCTCGATCCTGGGTTCAGGGCTCGTAGTTGAGGATGGGGCTAAGCCAGCGCTCGGCCTTCTTCAGGTCCCAGCCCTTGCGGCGGGCATAGTCCTCCACCTGATCCTTCTCGATCCGCCCGACCCCGAAATAGTGCGATTGGGGGTGGGCGAAATAGAGGCCCGAGACCGAGGATGGCGGGGTCATGGCGAAGCTCTCGGTGAGCTCGATGCCGGTCTTTTCCGTAGCGTCCAGCAGGCGGAAAAGGGTTTCCTTTTCCGTATGGTCGGGCTGGGCCGGATAGCCGGCGGCCGGGCGGATGCCCTGGTACTTTTCCGAGATCAGGGCGTCGATGTCGAAGGGCTCGTCCGGCGCAAAGCCCCACAGCTCGGTGCGGACCTTGCGATGCATGG
>DJWR01000240.1:18744-19885 GCA_002441055.1 Caulobacteraceae bacterium UBA6225
GGAAGCGGGCGAGCTCGGTCACCCGAGTCTCGTCGGCATAGACCACCACATCGTCGCCATCGGCGTTGGCCGGCCAGAAGCCCACCACGCCCTTGGCGGTGAACCACTTTTCTTCGATCAACGTCTTCAGCATGGCCTGGGCGTCGNNCCAGCAGGCGGAAAAGGGTTTCCTTCTCCGTGTGGTCAGGCTGGGCCGGATAGCCGGCGGCCGGGCGGATGCCCTGGTACTTTTCCGAGATCAGGGCGTCGATGTCGAAGGGCTCGTCCGGCGCAAAGCCCCACAGTTCGGTGCGGACCTTGCGATGCATGGCCTCGGCGAAGGCTTCGGCCAGGCGGTCGGCCAGGGCGGCGGCCAGGATGGCGTTGTAGTCGTCGTCGGCGGCCTTGAACCGGGCGGCGATGGCGGCTTCGCCATGTCCGGCGGTGACGGCGAAGCCGCCGATCCAGTCGGGCTTGGTCCCGATGGGCGCGATGAAGTCGGCGAGCGCCACATTGGCCTTGTCGCCGGTCTTGGCGATCTGCTGCCGCAGGGTGTGGAAGCGGGCGAGCTCGGTCACCCGNNCGTCTTCAGCATGGCCTGGGCGTCGGCATAGAGGTTGCGGGCGGCCTCGCCCACTACGTCGTCCTCCAGGATCTGCGGGAAGCGGCCCACCAGCTGCCAGGAGGCGAAGAAGGGCGTCCAGTCGATATGGGCGGCCAGGTCTTCCAGGTCCCAGGCCTCGAAGCTGCGCAGGCCGGTGAAGCTGGGCTTGGGCGGATCATAGTCGGCCCAGTCGATGGAGAAGGCCTTGGCCCGGGCCTCTTCCAGGGTCGAGCGGGCGCGGTTGGTCAGGCCGCGGGCGTACTGCTCGCGCACCTTCTCGTACTCCGCCGCCGTCTCGGCCTGGATACGGTCGCGCTCGCCCGGCGACAGCAGACCCGACACCACGCCGACGGCCCGGCTGGCGTCGAGCACATAGGTCGTCGAGCCGGCCTTGTAAGAGGGGGCGATCTTCACCGCCGTATGGGTCTTGGACGTGGTCGCCCCGCCGATCAGCAGGGGGATGTCGAAGCCGCGCCGCTCCATCTCGGCGGCGACAAAGACCATCTCATCCAGGGAGGGCGTGATCAGGCCCGACAGGCCGATGATGTCGACCCCGTG
>DJWR01000240.1:20026-20446 GCA_002441055.1 Caulobacteraceae bacterium UBA6225
TCAGCGGGCCTTCGATGACGTGCAGGGGCCGTTCGGCCTGTTGGCGGGCCTCTTCGGTGTCATCCTCGATGAATTCGGTGATGCCCTTGACCAGGGCGTGCTTCAGCCGCTCCTCGACGCTCCCTTCGCGCCAGGCCAGGTCGAGGCCCTTGGACTCGCTTTTGCCGCCCTTATACTTGGGCGCCAGCTCCACCAGCCGCTCGGTGTTGGAAATGTTGGTCCGCTGCGGCCGATTGAGGATGACGTCCTCCACAGCCTCGCGCAGCTCGGCCGGGATCTCGTCATAGACCGGCAGGTCGCCGGCGTTGACGATGCCCATGTCCATGCCCGCCGAGATGGCGTGGTACAGGAACACGGCGTGCATCGCCTCGCGCACCTGCTCATTGCCGCGGAACGAGAAGCTGAGGTTCGACACACCGC
>DJWR01000043.1 GCA_002441055.1 Caulobacteraceae bacterium UBA6225
TTGGACAATCCGGCTATCGCCCGCCGGATGGGGGAAGCGGCCCAGGCCCACGCCGCACAGTATGGCGCGGCCCTTGAAGCCGCCCTCGCCCAGCTGGCCCCCCTGTTGCCGCCACAGGTGACCCCGTGAAGCTGTCGACGCCACGCTGGTGGTACGTCCGCGAGCGGGACCGGGCCGCCATGCCCATGACGCGCATCCTGCTGAAGCCCCTATCCTGGATCTGGGCGGCGGTGACGGCGCGCAAGATCGCCCGGGCGATCCCGGTCGATCCCGGGGCGCCAGTCATCTGTGTGGGGAACATCACCATGGGCGGGACCGGCAAAACGCCGGTGGTGCGGGAGATTCTCGCCAGACTGCGCACCCGTGGCATCGAGGCCCACGGCCTGTCGCGGGGCTATGGCGGACGCCTGGGCGGCCCGGTCCAGGTGGCGCTTGAACGCCATGCCGCCGCCGATGTGGGCGACGAGCCGCTGATGATGGCCAAGGACGGCCCTGTCTGGATTTCCCGCGACCGAGCGGCTGGCGCCCTGGCTGCGGTGGCGGCCGGCGCCCAGGCCGTGGTCATGGATGACGGCCATCAGAATCCGAGCCTCGCCAAACAGCTGTCGCTGATCGTCGTGGACGGGGAGACCCGGGATGGGGAATGGCCGTTCGGCGATGGGGCGGTGTTTCCCTCTGGTCCCTTACGCGAACCCTTGGCGGCAGGCCTGGCCCGAGCTGATGCGGTGGTGCTCATGTTGCCACAGGAGGTGGCGACCGCTGATCCGGAGTTGCTGGCGCTGTTTGGGGCCACGCCAGTGCTGATCGCCCGGCTGAGCCCGGTGACGCCCCCGCCGACGGGGCCCCAGGTGGGCTTCGCCGGGGTCGGCAAGCCGTGGAAGGTGGAGCGGGCCCTGAAGGCTGCCGGCTGCGAACTGGCCGACTTTGCGCCCTTCCCCGATCACCACGCCTATGACGCCGCCACCCTGGCCCGGCTCGCCGCCCGGGCGGAGGATTTCGGCGCAGGGCTGGTGACCACCGAGAAGGATTGGGCCCGGCTGCCGGCGGATTGGCGGGGGCGGGTCAGCGCCTGGCCCGTGCGGGCGAAGTTCGAGGACGAGGCCGCCCTGGACGCGCTGCTATCCAGGGCGATGACGCCGCAGGCTTAAGGGGACGGTCTAGGCCGTCGCACCGGCCTTCTGGGCAAAGCTCCAGCCGGCCTTGGCCAGCAGGGGCACCCGCTCGGCCATGGCCGCGGCCTGCGGGCTGTTGGCGGTGCCGTCGCGGACGCGGCCGACGATCCCCTGGATGATGCCCGCCAGGCGGAAGATGTTGTAGGCGAAGTACCAGTTCAGATCCGGCAGGCCGTCGCGGCCGGTCAGGCGGCAATACTCCGCCACGTACTCATCGATGGACGGCACGCCATGCGCCTCCAGGTCCTCGATATTGGCGATCGCTCCGTTGACCCAGTTCATCAGCAGATAGGTGAAATCGGCGAGCGGCTCGCCCAGGGTCGACAGCTCCCAGTCCAGCACCGCGATGACCCGCGGCTCGGTGGGATGCAGCACCATGTTGTCCAGCCGGTAGTCCCCATGAACGATGGATGTCCGCTCCTGGGGGGGCACGGTGCGGGGCAGCCAGTCGATCAGCCGCTCCATCTCCTCGAGCTTGACGGTTTCGGAGGCGCGGTACTGCTTGGTCCAGCGATCCACCTGCCGGCCCATATAGTTGCCAGGCTTGCCGTAGTCGCCGAGCCCGATGGCCTCATGGTCAGTGTTGTGCAGGTCGGCCAGGGTTTTGAGCTTGGCCATGTAGATCGGCCGGCGCTGCTCAGGGGTGTACTGAGGCAGTTGCTGGTCCCAGAGGATGCGGCCCTCCACCATGTCCATGACGTAGAACATGGTGCCGATGACCTCGTCGTCGGTGCACAGGCCATAGGAGCGCGCCACCGGGAAGCCGGTGGGATAGAGCGCACTGATCACCTTGTATTCCCGGTCCACCGCGTGCGCCGAGGGCAGCAGCTTGCCTGGCGGCTTGCGGCGCATGACGTACTTCTTGGAAGGGGTCACCAGCTGGTAGGTGGGGTTGGACTGCCCGCCCTTGAACTGGCGCACTTCCAGGGGACCTTCGAAGCCCTCAACATTGGCCTGCATCCAGGCCGCGAGCCTCGTCTCGTCGAACCGATGGGACTCCGCGACCTCCTTGGTGCCGGTGTTCAGCTGTTCGCGCTCTTGTTCGGCGGCGTCCACGGCCATGGCGGTTTCCCTTTTACTTAGGCTCTGGGTGCGGTTGGTGTCGTACGCTTGTTTGAACCCACCTTATCGACCTGCGGCGGGGCGCCGCAAGGCGTTCGGCGCTGGCGCATACTGAGTGCTAGAATTCAGCCTCAGCGATTGAGGGCGCGCCAGCCGATATCCGTGCGATGAAACCCGCCAGGCAGGTGGATGCGGGACACCGCCTCATAGGCGCGGGCCCGCGCTTCCACCAGGTCCTCGCCCCGGGCGCAGACATTCAGCACACGCCCGCCTGCGGCCCGCAGAACGCCGGCCTCATCGCGGACGGTGCCGGCATGGAAGATCGCCACTTCCGAGCCGAGATCCGCCTCTGCGCCAGTGATCTCGGCGCCGGTCACCGGCGCGTCAGGATAGCCCTCCGCCGCCAGCACCACACAGACGGCGGACTCGTCACGCCAGACTGGCGGCGGCAGGCGGTCTAGCTCGCCCTTGGCGCAGGCCGCCAGATACGGAACCAGATCGCTCTCCAGGCGTAGCATCAGCACCTGGCATTCCGGATCGCCGAACCGGACGTTGAACTCCACCAGTTTGGGGCCCTCGGCGGTGGCCATGAACTCCACAAACAGCACGCCGCGATAGGGGTGGCCCTCGGCGGCGATGGCGGCGAAGGCCGGTTCGGCCAGTTCCCTGCGCACCCGCTCCACAAGCTCATCGGTGAACAGGGGCGCGGGCGCATAGGTGCCCATGCCGCCAGTGTTGGGCC
Organism: Caulobacteraceae bacterium UBA6225; assembly: GCA_002441055.1. GTDB lineage: Bacteria > Pseudomonadota > Alphaproteobacteria > Caulobacterales > Caulobacteraceae > Phenylobacterium. Next base: position 2,977 of record DJWR01000043.1, read on the forward strand.
CCTGCTCGCCGTCGTAGGCGCGCTTGTGGTCCTGGGCGTGGCCAAAGACCATGGCCTGGGTCCCGTCGCACAGGGCGAAGAGGGAGCCGATTTCGCCGTCCAGGAATTCCTCGATCACCACACGGGCGCCAGCCGCCCCGAAACGCCCCCCCAGGGCGTCGTCAATGGCGGCCTCCGCCTCAGCCCTTGTCTGGGCGATCACCACCCCCTTGCCGGCGGCCAGGCCATCAGCCTTGACCACATAGGGCGGAGAGAAGCCGTCCAGGGCGGCCTTGGCGGCGGCGGCCTCGTCACAGACCACATAGGCTCCGGTAGGCAGGCCGTGGCGGGCGCAGAAGGCCTTGGTGAAGGCCTTGGAGGATTCCAGCTGGCCGGCGGCGCGGCTGGGTCCAAAACAGGGGATCGCCGCCGCCGCCAGGGCGTCGGCGAGGCCGGCGTCGACCGCAGACTCTGGTCCGATCACCACCAGATCCGCCTTGATCTCGCGCGCCAGGGCGACCAGGGCGGGCACGTCGGTGACCTTAACGGGTCTGACCTCGCCCAGGGCGGCCATGCCGGGATTGCCCGGCGCCATGACCAGGCGGCTGAGCAGGGGCGACTGGGCGATCTTCCAGGCCAGCGCATGCTCGCGCCCACCCGAACCGACGAGGAGGATGTTCATGGGCGGGCTTTGCCGCGCCCGGTCCCAGGCGTCAAGCCAGCGGGGAGTCTAGGCGTGAGCGCGCTTCATCCGATAACCGGTTCCCACTTATCGGCGCGCGCTCTAGCCCTCGAGGTCCAGGGAATAGCCCGCCGAACGTACGGTGCGGATCGGGTCGGCGGCGGCCTCGCGGTTGAGGGCCTTGCGCAGGCGACCTACATGCACGTCCACCGTACGGGCCTCCACATAGACGTCCGAGCCCCAGACCGCATCCAGAAGCTGCTCGCGGGAAAAGACCCGGCCCGGATGCTGCATCAGATAGTCCAGCAGGCGGAATTCCGTGGGGCCCAGATGGATCTCCTGGCCGCCGCGGCGCACCCGGTGGGCCACCCGGTCGATGACCAGATCGCCAATGCGCACCCGGTCCTCGGCCAGGCCGGGCCGCAGCCGGCGCAGCACCGCGCGGATGCGAGCCGACAGTTCTGACATGGAGAAGGGCTTGACGATGTAGTCGTCGGCGCCGGTGTCCAGGCCACGGATGCGGTCGGTCTCCTCACCCCGGGCGGTCAGCATGATGATCGGGATGTTTCGCGTCTCAGACCGGGCGCGCAGCCGGCGGCACACCTCGATGCCGGAGACCTTGGGCAGCATCCAGTCCAGCAGGATGAGATCCGGCAGCTTTTCGTTGATCATCATGAGGGCGTCTTCGCCGTCAGCGGCGACCGCCACCCCATAGCCCTCTTTTTCGAGGTTGTAGTTCAGCAGGGTGGCGAGGGAATCTTCGTCTTCGGCGACAAGGATATGGGGGATCACGGGGCGGACCTCCGTCACGGACGCTGCAAGTCGTCAGTCTTGGGGCGGGCGGCGGCGATCGCCTCGTCCCCGGTGATTTCGTAGTGGATGATCTCGGCGATGTTGGTGGCGTGATCGCCGATACGCTCGAGGTTCTTGGCCACGAACAGCAGATGGGCGCAGGCGGTGATCGTGCGCGGGTCGCCCATCATGTAGGTCAGAAGCTCGCGGAAGAGGCTGTTGTAGTGCTCGTCCACCTCGTCATCCCGCGACCAGACCGACATGGCTCGTTCCAGGTCTGAGGCCGTGTAGGCGTCGAGCACCTCCTTGAGGCGGGTCACCACCAGTCGGCCCATGCGCTCGATGGAACGGGTCAGGGGCACCATCGGATCGGAGTCGATGATCACGATGGTCCGCTTGGCGATGTTCTTGGCCAGGTCGCCGACCCGCTCGAGGTTGGTGGCGATCTTCATGGCCGCCACGGTGCGGCGCAGGTCGTTGGCCAGCGGCTGACGAAGGGCGATCATGCGGATCGCCTTGCGCTCGATATCGGCCTGCAGGACGTCGAGCCGCTCGTCCCGGGCGACCACGGAATCGGCCATCTGCTGGTCACGACGAACCACCGCCTCCAGGGCGTCGGCGACAGCGGCCTCGGTCAGCCCGCCCATCCGCGCGCACTCGGCGGTGAGCATGTTGAGCTCGTCTTCGTAGGCCTTGACGATGTGTTCGTTCATGGCGGCGTCCTTCCGGTCAGCCAAAGCGCCCGGTGATGTAGTCCTGGGTGCGGGAGTCGCGGGGGTTGGTGAAGATCTCGTCGGTGGCGCCAGCCTCGACCACCGCACCCATGTGGAAGAAGGCGGTGCGCTGGGAGACCCGGGCGGCCTGGGCCATGGAGTGGGTGACGATGACGATGCAGTACTGGCTGCGCAGATCGTCGATCAGTTCTTCGATCTTGGCCGTGGCGATAGGGTCGAGGGCCGAGCAGGGCTCGTCCATCAGGATTACTTCGGGGCTGACGGCGATCGCCCGGGCGATGACCAGACGCTGTTGCTGACCGCCAGACAGGCTGGTGCCCGGCGCCTGCAGACGGTCGGCCACCTCATTCCAGAGGCCAGCCCGCTTGAGCGAGGATTCGACGATGTCGGCCAGTTCGGTCTTGTTATCGGCGAAGCCGTGGATGCGCGGCCCGTAAGCCACGTTCTCGAAGATGCTTTTCGGGAACGGGTTGGGCTTCTGGAAGACCATGCCCACCCGGGCCCGCAGCAGGACCGGATCGACCTTGCGATCATTCACGTCCTCGCCATCGATAACGATGGTGCCCTCGACCCGGGCGCCGGGGATGGTGTCGTTCATCCGGTTGATGCAGCGCAGGAAGGTGGACTTGCCGCAGCCCGACGGGCCGATCAAGGCGGTGACCATCCGGTCAGGCATGTCCAGGCTGACATCGAACAGGGCCTGCTTTTCCCCGTAGAAGACGCTGACGGCGCTGGCCGAAACCTTGCCGGACGAGGCGCGGTCCATGGCTGCGGAACCAGCGGCCAGGGCGTCGTCGCGTTGGGCGGTCATCTTCGGGCTCGACATGAGTTTGGTCATAGGGGTCATGGGATCACCACCGTCGCTCGAAGCGGCGGCGCACCAGCACCGCGATCAGGTTCATCAGCACCATGAACACCAGCAGCACGATGATGGCTGCGGCGGTCCGCTCATGGAAGGCCCGTTCCGAGGCGTTCTCCCAGATGAAGATCTGCACCGGCAGCACGGTCGCTGCGCTGGTGAGGGTTTCGGGAACGCCGGGCACGAAGGAGACCATGCCGATCATCAGCAGGGGCGCAGTCTCGCCGAGCGCATGGGCCAGCGACAGGATCACGCCGGTCATCATGCCGGGCATGGCCAGGGGCAGGACGTGATGGAAGACGGTCTGGGTGCGCGACGCGCCGACCGCAAGCGCCGCCTCGCGGATCGACGGCGGCACCGCGCGCAGGGCCGAGCGGGTGGCGATGATGATGGTGGGCAGGGCCATGAGCGCCAGGACAAGACCCCCCAGCAGGGGCGAGGACCTGGGCACCGCCAGCCAGTTGATGAACACCGCCAGGCCGAGCAGGCCGTAGATGATCGAGGGCACGGCGGCGAGGTTGTTGATGTTGACCTCGATGATGTCGGTCCACCGGTTCTTGGGCGCGAACTCTTCCAGATAGGTGGCCGCCAGCACCCCGATGGGCGCGGCCAGCAGGGCGGTGACAAACAGCATCATGGCTGAACCCACCACGGCGCCCCACACACCAGCCTGTTCAGGCTCGGTGGAGTCTGAGCGGGACAGGAAGGTCCAGTTGAAGCCCCCCGTCACCAGGCCCCGCGTCTTCAGCTCATCAAGCCAGTCCAGTTGCCGGTCGCTGAGCAGTCGCCCGCCCACCTCGGTGTCGCGGCTGATCTGGCCCTTGTAGTAGAGGCTGGCATTGGCCTTCATCGGGCCTTCGACGGTGATGGTCTGGCCCACCAGGGAGGGATCGGCCCGCAGTCGGTCCAGGATCTGGAACCCCAGATCACCCGACAGGATGGCCATCATCTCGCTGCTGGCCTCGCCATAGGGGTCGTCCGTCTCCCCCAGGAGCGCCAGGGCCGACTCAGCCACCATCAGGTTGAAGTTGGATCCCCCGAGGTCGCTCAGATCGACCCGGTCGGCGTCGATCTGGACAGGCAGGCTGACCTGGTAGTCGGTGAAGGTGGAGTAGCCCTGGAGGCCAATGCGGCCGAGCAGCAGAACCAGGAAGGCGAGCGCCAGGACAATGGCCGCGCGGCCATAGAACACGAACCGGGCCTCCGCCCGATAGCGACGCTTCAGCAGGGCCTCAGCGTCGGCGCGGGCGCGGGCCTTGGCCGCCTGGGCAGGGGTGAGGGCCGCGTCAGTCATACTGTTCCCGGTAGCGCTGCACGATCCGCAGGGCGACGATGTTGAGCAGCAGGGTGATCACAAACAGGGTCAGGCCAAGACCGAAGGCTGAGAGGGTCTTGGGACTGTCAAACTCCTGATCGCCGGTGAGCAGGGTGACGATCTGCACCGTCACGGTGGTCAC
>DJWR01000147.1:0-6813 GCA_002441055.1 Caulobacteraceae bacterium UBA6225
TGCACGGTCGAGAATGAGGTCGGCGCCATCCGCGAGGCGCTGGAGAGCGGCGCGGACGAATACATCATGAAGCCTTTCGACAGCGAGATCGTGGCAGCCAAGTTCGCCCAGGCGGGTCTGGCATGAAGCCCGAGGACCGTGAACTCGTCGCCCAGCTCTGCGCTGCACGGTCGGGCCAGAAGGTGGACCCGGCCAAGGACTATCTGCTGGAAACCCGGCTGGGCCCTGTGGCGCGCCGGGAGGGCTTCGACAGCATAGGCGAGCTCATGGCTGGCCTGCGGGCCCAGCGAGAAGACCGGCTGATCTGGGCGATCGTTGAGGCCATGGCGGCGGGGGACACCAGCTTCTTCCGCGACCAGGCGGCCTTTGACCACTTCCGAGACGTCCTGGCGCCTGAATTGGTCCAACGTCGCAAGGATCAGCCCATCCGCATATGGAGCGCGGCCTGCGGCACGGGGCAGGAAATCCACTCCCTGGCCATGATGGTCGATGACATGGCTGGCCAATGGCCCGGGGCCCGGTTTGAACTGTTCGGCTCGGATCTGTCCGAGCGGGCTCTCGAAAAGGCGCAGAGCGGCTTTTACACACAGTTCGAGGTGCAAAGGGGCCTGCCCATTCGCAGCCTGGTCCGGCACTTCGAAAAGGCCGACGAAATGTGGGTGATCTCCCCTCAGATCCGGCAGTCGATCCGCTGGCGGCGTCTGAACCTGATTGGCGACATGTCTCGGGTGCGCGGCTTCGACCTGATCTTTTGCCGCAATGTGATCGGCTCGATGATCGAGCCCGCCCAACGTCAGGTGGTGGAAAACCTCGCTGCGGCCCTGAATCCAGGGGGGCAGGTGCTGTTCGGCTCAGGGGAAGATCCCGTAGCCGGCGCCGAGCCCTTGCGTCCGGTGGATGATACCCCCGGCCTCTATGCGCTACGATCCGCCGACCGCGCCGCGGCCTGACATCTCGCGTGAAAAGCCCCGCCGCGGCTTAGCCGGACGGGGCTCTCTGACGATCACATCAGGCCATGACCCGGAGGTCCTCAAGGGGCTCCGATCACTCGGTTCTCACCTGCCTGAGCGGTCCTAGAGCCCTTTCCGATCTGATTGCTTCAATCAGATCGGACGAAAAGGGCTCTAAATCAAAAAGTTAGAGCATTTTAAACCCGATAACCGCGTCACACTTATCGGAAAATGCTCTAGTTCTTGGCGTCTTCAGCCGTGCGGGTGACGGCGTCGCCCGCCGCGCCCACGTCCTGGCCAGCGCCGGAAATGGTGTTGCAGGCAGTCACGCCGAGGCTGGCGGTCAGGGCGGCCAGGAGGAAGAGCTTACGCATGGTGGTCTCCGTTTGAGAAAGGCAGGGCAGGGTCGCCAAGCTCAACGGTCAGGCGACCTGCTGGTTCCCATCCTCAGGGTCGGAAGCTGAACTATTCGGCGTCGGGAAGACCAGCCGCACCGTAACCCCCCCTGCGGCGTTGCGGATCAGCTCGGAGCGACCGCGAAGCTGACGGGCGAAGGCGGTCATCAGGGTGCGACCCACGCCGGCCCCGGCCAAGGCCTGATCGCTGGCGACGCCGTCGTCGGCGATCTCCAGGACCGCCTCATCCCCACCGACCCGAAAGTCCACACTCAAGGCCCCGCCGCGCCCGGCGAACGCATGCTTCTGAGCATTGGTGATGGCTTCGACGGCGAACAGGGCCAGGGGGGCCAGCTGATCCGGATCGATCATCAGACGGTCCACATGCAGTTCGGTGCGAACGGCTGGCCCATGCAGGGACTCGCCGGCCACCAACTGGGCGGTCAGCTCCTCCAGGAAGGGGCGCAGGTCCACATGCTTCAGGTCGGGGCCCTGGTAGAGGGCGCGATAGACCAGGGCGAGGGCCGAAATCCGCTGCCGGGTGTCCGACATGGCGGCCCGCGCCCCGGGGTCGGTCAGGGCCCGTTGCTGCATGCTGAGCAGGCTGGAAATCACCTGCAGATTGTTCTTCACCCTGTGATGGATTTCCCGGAGCAGGGCGTCCTTCTGGGCCAGGGAGTCCCGCAGGGAGGCGTCGCGTCCGACGATGGCGTCGGCCATGTTCTCCATGGCCTCAGCAAGGTCGCGGATCTCCAGCGGCATGTCCTCGGCCTGGGCCGGGCGCACCGTCAGACGGCCTCGCCCATAGAGGGCTGCGATGCGTTGAAGATAGATCAGCCAGCGCACCACCACCCGGTCCACAGCCACAAACACCGAGCCCAGCACCACGGCGAAGGTGAGTAGCGGCAGGACCAGACCGCTCAGCGGGTTCAGCCGAGCCCAGGAAAACAAGCCCGGGGACTCTGCTGAGAGGATCACAAACAGGCTCTCGCCCACCAGGGGCGCTGCGATGTGGACCCGCCGCTGGCCGCCGACCTGCGCGTACCAGACATAGGAGCCGGCCGACAGCGTGCGCCCCTGCCAGCCTTCAGGAGGAGCCGCAAAGGCTTTGGCGTCGGTCAGGCTGAGATACTTGCCGGCCGCATCAACGAGCGCCACCTCCGAACCCTCCGGCAAGGCCGCGCCGGTCGTATTGGGTTGAAGGCTCGATAGGGCCACCACGGCGGCGAGGGCGCCGTCGAACCGACCGTTTGCAGCATAGGTGGGCACGACCGCCATCAGGGCCGGCGTGTCGGCATAGGCCACCCCGGGGTCACGGGTGACAACCAGTTCGCCGCTCTCCCGCGCCTGTCGAAACCAGGGCCGGTCGGCCCGGTCGCTGTCGGGGGGCACTGAGCCGGCGGCGCAGGCTACCCGGCCCTGTCGGTCAAATCGGATCAGATTGTCGTAGCCGGGGATGCGCTCGGTGATCTCGGCGAGCCGCTGGGCGCAGGAGAACCCGACGGAGCCCGGGGCCAGGGTCTCCAGCAGAATATGCGCCGACTCCATCCGCGCCCGGGCGTCGGCTGCGCTGCGCTGCGCCGCCGAGCCGAGGGTCTCGCGAACCCGCTGAGCCTCATGGTTGAAGGCCAGGCCCGTCTGTATCGCGCCCAGGACCAGCACAGGCAGAAGAGCCGCCGCCATGGCGGCGATCAGTCGTACCCGAATGGTGCCGAGAGAGGCCCAGGGATCCCCGTTCATCAGCTGGCCCCCCCGGGCCGTCAGCGCGCAGTGCTGAGCCGCTCGGCGTCGGCCAGGATTGACCGCATAGCATCGCCGGCGGCTCCGCCGTCACGGTCATAGGCCCCAGCTTCAAGGATAGCCTGCAGGGCGCGGCGCGCCCGGCTGACGCGGCTCTTCACCGTGCCGACCGCCACACCGCAGATTTCGGCGGCTTCCTCATAGGCGAAGCCGCCCGCCCCCACCAGGATGAGGGCCTCGCGCTGCTCTGGCGGCAGCATGCCCAGGCTGAGGCGAAGTTCGTCGAGCGCGACCGGCGCCTCGGGGTCGTCAACCGCCACCAGGGTCCGCTCGGCGGCCTCCTGGTCCAGCTGGCTCTGCCGCCATGAACGCCGCTTCTCGGAATAGAACTGATTACGCAGGATCATGAAGGTCCAGGCCTTCATGTTCGTGCCCATCTGAAAGCTGGCGCGGGCGTCCCACGCCTTCATCATGGCGTCCTGCGCCAGATCGTCGGCGGCGGTGGCGTCGCCACACAGGGTGCGGGCGAAGGCGCGCAGGTGCGGGATCAAGGTGACGATCTCGGCCTTGAAAGCGGCGTCCAACGCCGGATCGCGGGGGCTGCGGTCAACCATTAATCCCGCTCCGCCGATTTGTCGGCGCGGCGCAGGATGTCGAGAAACTCGTCAGGCACGGGCTCGTTCACGACTTCGTCGAACATCTGCCTCAGACGCACGCCGATCGCCTGCTGACGCAGCCGCGCCTCGTCCAGGGCCGCGGCGTTCACCTCAGGCCCGGTCGAATGCTGTTCGGATTGGTGCTCAATCATATCCCCGGCGGCTCGTCCTGGCGGCGAGCGCCCCTTCATGCTGTCATTCTGATCGCTCAAACGCTCGGCCCCCCGTCGAGTTCCATTTGGGGGCGGCTGTTGGTCGCCCCACCTCAGAATGCCGAAAACGTCAAACCTGGGGAACCGGTTCCCTCCGGCGACGTTTTGTGCGGTTGATGAATCAAGCGCGGCCGCATTCCGAGCGCTCGCGTGTTCATCCTTGTCTCTACGGGAGGGGTCATTGAGTCTTCTAGCCCGACTGGCGCCGCATCTGCCTTATGTCCGGCGCTATGCGCGAGCGCTCACCGGCGATCAAACCACTGGCGATCACTATGTCCGCGTGGCCCTCGAGGCCCTCGCTGCGGGCGAGCAGGTCCTGGACGCGGGCCTGACCCCGCGGGTCGCGCTCTATCACGTCTTTCACGCCATCTGGTGCTCGACAGGCGCTCAACTTGAGGCGCCTGGGGAGGCTGGCGGCGACGACGCGAACTCGCGTCTGATGCGCATCGCGCCGCGGTCGCGCCAGGCCTTCCTTCTCACCGCCCTGGAAGGTTTCACCCCCAGCGAAACCGCCCAGATCCTTGGGGCGAGCTTCGATGAGGTCGGCGCTCTGATCGCCGAGGCCCAGTCAGAAATCGACGCGGAACTGGCCACCGATGTCCTCATCATTGAGGACGAACCGGTGATCGCCGCCGATATCGAGGCGCTGGTGAAGGAGCTCGGGCACACGGTGGTGGACATCGCCGCCACGCGCACCGAGGCGGTCGACGCTGTGAGCCGCAACCGCCCCGGCCTGGTGCTGGCCGATATCCAGCTGGCCGATGGGTCGTCTGGCATCGATGCGGTCAAAGACATCCTGGCTGAGCTCGATGTGCCGGTGATCTTCATCACCGCCTTCCCAGAGCGCCTGCTTACCGGCGAACGTCCTGAGCCCACCTTCCTGATCACCAAGCCCTTCCAGCCGGAGACGGTGAAGGCGGCGATCGGTCAGGCGCTCTTCTTCCATCCGCGCCGGACGGCCAAGGCCGCAGCCTGACCTATGGATGCCAGAGCCCTTTCCGATCTGACTGCCTCGATCAGATTGGAAAGTTCTCTAGGACAGGGTCGGAACCACGTGTTCCGACCCTGGACCTGGTCGCAGACCTGACAGATCTGATCAGTTTACGGGCGCGCTCGCGGGCGGCTCGGTGGTCGCGCCTGCAGGACCGTCGGCCTCGGGAATCCGCGGCGCCGGCGCAGCCTCTTCAAACACTGTCGCGTCGCTGGTCTGTCGGCCCGCATGCACATCGCCTTCAGCCAGATCGTCGGCCCGGAAGAGCCAGGCGGCCATCAGGCCGACAAAGGCCAGAGTCACCGACACTAGAAGGACGATCATCACCGGCTTGCCCAGCGCCCCTTGGCGGGCCGGCGTTGCGGGCACTTCGGGGCGTTTTCGTCACGAAATTCGGCCATCAGGTTTTCCTGGGCTAGATGCGGATGAAGTGGAGGGGGCTCGGCGCCGGCGGTGCGCTGGCGACCGCCTCGTCCGTCTGCGACAGGGCGCCGATCAGCGCTGTGGCGCAGGCCATGCTCAGGATCGCCGTTACGGCGGTCAGGCGTCGCCTCGTCCGCTGGGCGCGGGCTGAAAGCGTCTCCACATAGGCGAGGCCGCCATGGGCGGCCAAATGTCCTCTGATCACGAAAGAAGCCCCACGGTTGTCGCCAAGCTCGGGCTTGGCCATTGGGGGTAGAACGTCAGCGTGGCCTCTGCGTTCCAACCGCGGCGACCTCGCCCCCGGGGCGAACCGATGCGAGAAAAAACTTCGCAGTGGCTTGGAACGGGTTCGCAGCAGGCGAGTTATTCACCCTGCGGAGGCGGCGACGCCCCCCCCGACTTGAGGCTGGCGAAATTCTGTCAGCCTGCCGTCTCCGCACCCCCCCTTTTCTCGATGATACCCACTTCGGCGGACCTGAAAGGGTCCGCCTTTCTCTTGCGCCTGTTTGGGGCGATCAGTCGGGATCGGACAGGCGCAGCCGGATATCCACGCGACGGCGCATGGGGCGATCGACCCCACCAGGCGTCACGGCGTTCTGGTCACCAGCCGCCTGGGTGACAAAGGCGGCCTTTGGTAGTCCGGCTTCAGACAGGGCCTCAGCCACCGTCGTGGCGCGGGCCTGCGACAGGACGAGGTTGGCGTCGGGCGTCCCGGTTGCGTCGGCGAGGCCGAGCACATCCACGCCCCTGACCACGCAACCCTGCGCCCCCTGGGCGGTGGCCGCGATCAAACCTCGCGCCTCAGGGCCCAGCTCGGCGGAATCGGGCTCGAAATAGATCTCTGCCGAGACAGGATCGCAGCGGGCGTCCCGGGCGAGCGTTTCCCGCCAGCCCTGACAGCCGCCCAGAACGCTGGCCCCCGCCAAGCAAAGGCTGCCGATCAGCATGGGTTTCGTGATCCGTCTCATGGCTAGCGCCCCTAAGGCTGAACCCTGACCGCATTGGCCAGGGCGCGAAAAAAGGGCGGCCAGCATGCTGACCGCCCCTCAAATTCCATCAGATCGTCAGCGCGATCAGTAGCGCGGCTGGCCATCTTCCCAGTAATAGCGCTGGCTGGCTGAGTCGTAGAAATAGTACCGGCCGGCACGCTCGTCATAGTATTGGCGGCGGTTGGGGGCGTTGGCGCCACAGCCGCCGTCTTCGCGGCAACCCTTGTAGGCGCCAGCCGCGCCGCCGGCTACGGCGCCGATGGCCGCGCCGGTGGAGGCGCTGCCGGAGCCGACATTGTTGCCGATCACCGCGCCGGCCAGGGCGCCGAGGGCTGCGCCGCCGGCGGCGTTGCGTTCCACCGCACCGGTGGAGGTGCAGGCGGCGGCCAGGAGGCCGGCGCCCGCGACAGCGATAAGAGACTTCATCATATCCAGGCTCTCCCTGAGCTTGTTCCGA
>DJWR01000147.1:6824-11522 GCA_002441055.1 Caulobacteraceae bacterium UBA6225
CCTCAAATGTGGCCACGAATTGGAAGACGCCGGCGCGACGGCGCACCGCTCAATGTCGCGCCCCCCGCCGCTGAGGTCCTTGTCCACCCGAGCGAGGTGGAGCAGGCCTATGAGCGGGGCCTTGCTGAGGGCCGGCGGACTGAGCGGCGCCGGCGCAGCCATCCGGTGCGCAATCTGATGATCGGCCTTGTGGCCCTGGCTGGCGGTGCCATGTTGGGGGTCGCGGCCTGGTACGGGTCGTTCGGCAAGGGGGGTGAAGTGGTGGATCAGAAGCTGGCGGTCGCCGCCGATCGCGCCGAACCGACCCTTCGGGCCGCCGCTGGCGAGGCCGGCGCAGCGCTCAGCTCCGCAGGCCGCGAGCTGCAGCCGCAGACCTCAACTGACAGTCCCGCGCCGGTCGAACCGGCCAGTTCAACTGGTCAAGACCTGTAGGCGGCTGCGGTGATTGGGGGCGTTCGCAAAGTCGAGGTGGTGCTGAACCTCGCATCCGGTAGCATTTCAGCCGATGCGCCGGGGGAGGCCGAGGCGATCCTTGCGGAATTCGGCGTGAGCGCACGGGTCTGCGCGACCTCGTCCGGCGACCTCGAGCAATGTCTGCGTTCGGCGCTCGACGCTGGCCCCGACCTGCTGGCGGTGGTGGCCGGGGACGGCACCGCCCGGCGCGCGGCTGAAATGTGCGGGCCAGAGGGCCCGCTGTTTGCGCCCCTGGCCGGGGGGACGATGAACATGCTGCCCCACGCCGTCTATGGCGCTCGCCCGTGGCAGGAGGCCCTCGTCGACATCCTCGACAATGGGGTTGAGCGTCCCCTGGCCGGGGGGACGGTGGATGGAAAGCTCTTCCTGGTGGCCGCTATCCTGGGGGCGCCGGCCCTCTGGGCGCCGGCGCGGGAAGCCATGCGCGAGGGGAAGGCCAGGCTGGCCCTGGAGCGCGCACGCACGGCCTGGTCCAGAGCGTTCTCCAGTCGCCTTCGCTATGTCATCGGAGAGGGACCCCGGGAAAAGGGTGAGGCGGTCATCTTCATGTGTCCCACCGCCAGCCGGCGGCTGTCCGACGATCAACAGGCTCTGGAGGCCGCGGGTCTGGATCTGAACGGCGCCCTGGAGGCGTTCCGCCTCGGGCTGCATGCGGCGGTGGGGGACTGGCGCGACGATCCGGCGGTCGATCTCAACCTCTGTCAGGACGCCAGGGTCTGGGCGCCTCGGGCCATTCCGGCCCTGTTGGATGGCGAAAGCGTGCAGCTTGGCGCCGCGGCGAGCGTCCAGTTCGTCCCCCGGGTCGCGCGCATCCTGGCGCCTGACGATGAGCCGGCCGGCGCGGAGGCCGAGGTCGCGAGCTCCATCCTCAGTCCGGCGGCTCAATGATACGAATCGCCCAGCTGTCGGACGTCCATTTCGGTGACGAGAACCTGCCCGCCGTCGAGGCGGCGACGGCCCTGCTGCAGGATGATCCGCCAGATCTTGTCCTGGTGACCGGCGACATCACCCGCTTTGCGGAGGTCGCCGAGCTTGAAGCGGCCCGTCTCTGGCTTGAGCGCCTGCCCAGACCCTGGCTGGTGACGCCGGGCAATCACGACGCGCCCTATCTCGCCTGGCACGAGCGGATTTTCAGTCCCTTCGCCCGCTATGAACGACTGATTGGCCCGGCCTGGAGCCAGTCTCACCTGGACGATCAGGTCGCCGTGGCTGGGGTCAACACCGCCCGCGGGGCCCAGTGGCGGCTGAACTGGTCAAAGGGACAGATCTCCCGTGATCAGGTCCGCACCGCCATCAGCTTCCTGGACGCCGCCCCGGCCGACCGGGTACGACTGGTGGCCCTGCACCATCCGCTGACAGAGATGATCGCCGGGCCCATGACCGCCAAGGTCTGGGGTGGGCAGGACGCCGCCCGCGCATTCAGCGAGGCCCGGGTCGATATGGTGCTCTCAGGCCACGTCCATGCGCCGTTCGCCTTGCCATATCCGTTCGCCGATGAGCGCACCTATGCTGTGGGCTGCGGCACCCTTTCGGTGCGCGAGCGAGGGGTGGCGGCCAGTTTCAACATGATCGAGGTCGACTCCGACGCCATACGGGTGAAGGCGCTCGCCTGGACCGGCGAGCGGTTCGAGCCCTATCGCACCTGGTCCCTGGATCGCCGGACCTGAGGCCGTTTTTGTCACCAAGAAGCCCGCGCACCTGGTGGCGCGCGGGCTTCGGATCGACCTGAAAACCGACCCCATCTGGGCCGGCCTTGAGAACAGATCAGGCGGTGGGCGCAGGGTGACGCCAGGCTTGGCCCTTGCCACGGGCGGCGTCGTACTGGGCGGCGGCGAAGGTCCAGTGGGGCAGGTTTTCGAACCAGGCCTCCACAAAGGCCTTCCGGTCATTCTGGTGATCCAGATAGTAGGCGTGCTCCCAGACGTCGCAGGTCAGCAGCGGCGTCAGGCCCTGATGGGTCAGCAGGTCGTCGGCGTCATGGGTGGACAGAACCTTCAGCTTGTCACCCTCGGCGGCGAGCCAGCCCCAGCCTGAGCCGAAGTGGTTCACCGACTCGTTGACGAAGGCTTCCTTCAGCTTGTCCAGGCCGCCGAAATCCCGGTCGATGGCCGCGGCCAGGTCGCCCTGGGGCTGCTGCTTCTCGCCGATCATGCACGTCCAGAAGAAGGTGTGGTTGTAGATCTGGGCGGCGTTGTTGAAGATCTTCTTCTTGGCCGGGTCGCCGGCGGAGGCCTTGACCACGTCTTCCAGGCTGGCGGGGGTTTCGCCCGAGGCCTTCAGCAGGTCGTTCAGGTTGTCCACATATTTGGCGTGATGCTTGCCGTGGTGATAGCCCATGGTCTCGGCGGAAATCACCGGCGAAAGGGCGTCACGGGCGTAGGGAAGTTCCGGGAGCTTGAACATCAGAGGTCCTCTGGAGGGGGCTGAAACGAAAGGAACGCGCCCCGTCGGGGCGCGCCTTGGCGGCGAATAGCGATATCGGTCCTATGACCCGGCGACTCCACGGGCGCGGGGTCGTTCTGCAGTCTGACCAAGTCTAGTGACGCCCCGACGACCGGCCCGCGAGATAGGCGCTGAGGGCGGTGGCGATCACCTTGGGATTCTTCACAGCCAGCACGCCGGCCGCCAAGGTGGCCAGCAGAGCCGCCCCGCCGGCGGCGATGGGATGCTGCCGTGCCAGGTCGAAGGCCCGGGCGGCGAGGCTCTCATCCTGCTGCAGGGCCGGCGGCATGGAGGGACCCTTGCCGCGCGCCGCCAGAACCGCTCCGGTCAGAAGCAATGCGCAGATCAGCGCCAGAACGGTCGCAGATCCGGCCGCGCCGATGAGCGGAACAAACACCAAGAACAGGGCGAAGCCCGCCGCCGCGACTCCCATCAGCGTCAGGGCCGTCAGGGCCGCCAGCCCGATGACGGCGAGGAGCGCCTTCTCGATCAACGGCGACCGCCGGCGAGCAGCAGGCCGATCACGACGCCCACGCCAACCGCAACGCCGGTGGCCGCCAGCGGGCGCTCACGGACGTGTTCGACAACATAGCGCTGGGCTTCATCAATCTGCTCGCCCGCCGTGTCGGCATAGGCGCGCGACTGGGCGCGAATCTGTTCGACGCCTTCCTGAACGGCGCGCTCGAAATGCTTGGCGGCGTCACGGAAGGTGCGCTGAGCGTCGTCAGCGAGGACTTGAGCCGACGAGGCGGCCGAATTGGCGGCGGCCTTGGCTTCGTTCACGGCGCGGTCAGAAGCGTTCGACATGCAGTATCTCCAAAGGTTCGAGGTCCCCGCACGTCTCGCACAGGGCTCCGCCAGAACGTCACATAGGCCACTGTGGTTCCAGGTTCCAGGCCAGGGTGCGTCAAATCTTCGCAGGTTTTGCACGGTTCTTGTCGCATCGCTCATCGCCCGGCGTTAGGCTTTGATCATGGTCGATGACCCCCGACGCGCGCGCCTTGAAATGGAGCATCTGGAGCTGGCGCTTCAAGCCGCCGGCCTGGGGGAGTTTCAGTATGACGTGCCGGGCGATTTCTGCATTGTCAGCGAGCGCATGGCGGCCATCACCGGGGGCGTCGCCGGCTATCTGCCTGCCGACGGGGGGCGCGCCCTCCTCCCGCTGATTCATCCCGACGATCTTGGTGTGACCCGGGATCTGATGCTCGCCGGCCTCGAGCGCGATGACCGCTACGAGGTGGAGTGCCGGGCGGCGCCGCAGGCTGATCGGCCGGTGGTCTGGCTGCGCGTGGTGGGTCAGAGGATCCGTGACGCCCAGGGGGAGATCCAGGGGGTCATCGGCATCGTCGAGGACATCACCGCCAGGAAGCTCGAGGAACAGCAGCGTTTCGCCCTGATGGCCGAGATCGACCATCGGGTGAAGAATGTGCTGGCGACTGTCCAGGCCTTGGCCGTCCTGACCGCCAAGCGAACCGGGTCGATGGACGGCTTCCTGCAGACCTTTCTGGGTCGCTTGAAATCCATGGGGTCGGCTAACGAGCTGCTTACGGCTGCGCGGTGGCGTGGGGCGGCGATTGATCACCTGGTGGCGGCTGAACTTGGCGGACTCGCCCCCGGGCAGACCAGCTGGGATGGGCCTGAGCTGTTCCTGACGCCCCGGGCGGCCAACGCCGTCTCCCTGGCCCTGCATGAGCTGGCCACTAACGCCCTGAAATATGGCGCCCTGTCGGTGGAGACGGGCCATGTGGAGGTGCTCTGGCGGGCTACGCCCTCAGGCGGCTT
>DJWR01000147.1:11649-13858 GCA_002441055.1 Caulobacteraceae bacterium UBA6225
CCCGGGTGCTGATCGTGGAGGACGCCGCCCTGCTGGCCATGGAGTTGGAGACCGGCCTGTCCGAAGCCGGCGCCATGGTGATCGGCCCGGCCTATGAGCTGGAGGAGGCCATGGCCCTTCTGGATCAGCCCCTGGACGCTGCGGTCCTGGACGCCAACCTCAATGGCCTGTCTGTCAGCCCCGTGGCTGATATCCTGGCCGAGCGGGGCGTGCCCTTCGTCTTCGCCACGGGCTATGGCGACGCCGGCGGCGCCCCCAGCGGATTCGATGCGCCCGTCATCCGAAAGCCCTATGACGTCACCCAGGTGACGGCCGCGGTGGCCGACCTTCTCGCCCCGCGCCACTGACCTCGCCCAGGCTCAGATGACGCCCCGCGCCCTGAGGCCGGATATCGACTCGGCCGACAGGCCGGCCACCGCCTGAAGCACCTCTTCGGTATGCGCGCCCAGGTCGGGCCCGGGCCACCGGACCTTGCCCGGCGTGGCCGACAGCTTGGGAAAGGCGTTCTGCATGCGAACCTGGCCAAACACCGGGTGCGGCACGCTGACAATCGCCTCCCGGGCGACGAAGTGCGGGTCTTCGATCATGTCCGGCGCCCTGTAGATGCGCCCGGCCGGGACCCCATGGGCCTCCAGCGTCTCCAGCAGCGACTCGAGAGACTGGGTCGAGGTCCAGGCGCTGATGATCTCATCCAGTTCGCCCTGGCGTTCGCCCCGGGCGGCGTGGGTGGCGAAGCGCGGATCGGTGGCGAGGTCCTCGCGTTTCATCGCCGCGCAGAGCCTGGCGAACACGGTGTCCCCATTGCCGCCGATCACCGCCATGTCGCCATCGGCGCAAGGATAGGCGTTGGACGGCGCGATGCCGGGCAGGATGGAGCCGGAGCGCTCGCGCACATAGCCGGTCAGGTCGTACTCGGTGACCAGATTCTCCATCACGCCGAGCACGCTCTCATAGAGCGCCGCGTCGATCACCTGGCCCTTGCCGGTCCGGTCTCTGGCGTGCAGGGCCATCATGATCCCCATGACCGCATGCATGGCCGCCAGGCTGTCGCCGATGGAGATGCCGGCCCGCGCCGGCGGTCGGTCGGGCTCGCCGGTGATGTGGCGCAGGCCGCCCATGGCCTCGCCGATCAGACCATAACCCGCGCGGGTGGAGAGCGGGCCGGTCTGGCCGTAGCCGGAGATGCGGGCCATCACCAGGCCAGGATGGGTCGCCGACAGGACCTCATAGCCCAGGCCCCATTTCTCCATGGCCCCGGGACGGAAGTTCTCGATCACCACGTCGGCCTTGGCGATCAGGCTCCGGGCGATCTCCTGGCCCTCGGGCTGACGCAGGTCGAGCCCCACCGACTTCTTGTTGCGGCCGATCACCGGCCACCAGGGGGACAGGCCCTGGGGCAGGCTGCGGCCCCATTGGCGCATGGGATCGCCCTTGCGGGGGTCCTCGATCTTGATCACCTCGGCGCCGAAATCCCCCAGAATTTGGCCGCAGAACGGTCCGGCGATCAGGGTGCCCATCTCGATCACCCGGAGCCCGGCGAGGGGACCAGGGGCTGTGGTTTCGCTCATGGGAACCTCCGACTTTCTGGGAACGGATCACGACGGCGTGAGTTTTGACGCAAGCCGCATCGATCGGATGCGTCGTCTGAAGTTGTCAACGTCCCAGGAGTTCTCATGACTCGCCACCTGCTAATCGCGGGCGCCGCGATCGCCGCGCTCTCGCTCGCCGCTTGCGGTCAGCCGGCCGACCAGTCCGCCACCGCCCCGGCCGAAAGCGTCGTGCCCGACGCCAACCCTGCGGCCACCATTCCGACCCCGGCTGACGAAACCGCCGCGCCGGACTTCGTGCGTCTGGCCGCGCAAAGCGACATGCTCGAAATCCAGTCGTCGCAGCTGGCGGTCGAGCGGGCTCAGGATTCTGAGGTGAAGTCCTTCGCCCAGATGATGGTCGAGGCCCACACCCAGACCACCCAAGATCTGAAGACGGCTGTCGAGGCCGCCGGCCAATCGATCACCCTGCCGACGACGGCCGATGAGGATGTGACCGAGGAGCTCAATGAGCTGCGCCAAGAAGAAGCGACCGATTTCGACAAGGAATATATCGACCTGCAGGTGGAGACCCACCAGGAGGCCCTGAACCTGATGCAGCGCTACGCCGCCGATGGCGACATGCCGGGCCTGCAGGCCTTCGCCGCGGCCACCGCCCCGGC
>DJWR01000147.1:14043-28596 GCA_002441055.1 Caulobacteraceae bacterium UBA6225
GACGCCATCGTGACGCCCGGCGCCGACGTGGCCTTTCCCTCGGTGACCGCCGATCTGCACCACGAGATCGAACTGGTGGTGGCGCTGGGCGCGGGCGGCGCCGATGTTCCGGTCGAGCAGGCCCTGGACCTGGTCTTCGGCTACGCCGTGGGCTTTGACCTCACCCGCCGGGATCTGCAGGCTGCCGCCAAGGACAAGGGCCACCCCTGGGACGCTTCCAAGGGCTTCGACCAGTCGGCCCCTATCTCAGCCATCCGCCGCTGGAGCGGTCCTGCGCCGCAGGGACGGATTTCCGCGACGGTGAACGGCCAGTCGCGCCAGGATGCGGTGGTCTCCGACATGATCTGGAATGTGGCCGAGATCATCGCCCAGGCCTCGCGCCTCTGGCGGCTGGCGCCCGGGGACCTGATCTTCACCGGCACGCCGGAAGGGGTGGGCCCCATCGCCCGGGGCGATCGGGTGGAGGGCGCCGTGGACGGCGTCGGCGAGCTCAGCTTCCAGGTGCTCTGACCATGGCGCTCACCCTTTACAGCTACTGGCGGGCGACCGCCCCCTACCGGGTTCGCATCGCGCTGGGGCTCAAGGGCCTCGCCTATGACTACATCCCCGTGAGCCTGCCCAAGGGCGAGCAGCGGGCCGCTGACTACCTGCAGCGCAATCCCCAGGGCCTGACCCCCATGCTGGTCGATGGCGACCAGGCTATGACCCAGAGCCTCGCCCTGATGGAGTGGCTGGAGGAGACCCATCCGCAACCGCCACTCCTGCCCGCCGATCCCGCCGGCCGTCAGGTGGTCCGCGCCATGGCCGGGATCATCGCCTGCGACATCCATCCTCTGAACAATCTGCGGATCCAGCAGCAGCTCACCGCCTTCGGCGTCAGCGAGGCCGACCGCCAGGCCTGGACGGCGCGCTGGATGCACGAGGGTTTTGAGGCCCTTGAGCCCATGGTCGCCCGCCATGGCCAGGGCTTCGCCTTCGGATCGACCCCCGGCCTAGCCGACTGCTGTCTCGTTCCGCAGGTCTATTCTGCCGAGCGCTATGGGGTGGACCTTTCGCCCTATCGCGCCATAAGAGCCGCGGCTGCGGCGGCCCAGGCGCTCCCCGCCTTCGCCGCCGCCCACCCGGACCGACAGCCTGACGCCCCGGCGAAGGCTTGATCCCGGACTTGTGTAGCGTAGGGCGAGGGACCCGAGACATGCTCGACCACCTGAAAGACAACAACCGCGCCTGGGCGGAAGGCAAGCTTGCAGTCGATCCCAGCTTCTTCCAGCGTCTGGTGGGGCAACAAAGCCCGGAATATCTCTGGATCGGCTGCGCCGACAGCCGGGTGCCGGCCAATGAGATCGTCGGCCTCGATCCGGGCGAGCTGTTCGTCCACCGCAATGTGGCCAACCTCGCCCCGCCCCAGGACGCCAACTATCTGTCGGTGCTGCAGTTCGCCGTGGATGTCTTGAAGGTGAAGCACATCATGGTGGTGGGCCACTATGGCTGCGGGGGCGTGGTCGCCGCCATCGACGGCCAGCGGCGGGGTCTGGTCGATCATTGGCTGCATCCGATTCGCGAGGCCTACGCCGCCAACCGGGCCGAGCTCGAAGCCATGACCGATGAGCACGCCCGCCATGACCGCCTGTGCGAGCTGAACGTCATCCGCCAGGTGCGCAATGTCGCCTCCGACGTCTTTATCCGCGAGGCCTGGCTGCGCGGCCAGCCAGTGAGCATCCACGGCTGGGTCTATGCCCTGTCCGACGGCCTGGTGAACGACATGAACGTCACCTGCAGCGGGCCCGAGGATCTGGCGCGCCTGTATTAGCGGCCATCATCCGCCGCGAATCCGCACCTGGGCGCGGGCGGTTCGACCCTGGCCGTCGACCACATTGAGATCATAAAAACCTGGGCCCTCCGGCCGCCAGAGCACCTGGCCGCTCAAGGGGTCGGGGCTCAGCGGTTGGCCGGCCACGTACCACGCCAGGTCTTCCCCGCTGGCGGCCAGGACCAGACCGCGGGACCTCGGCCCATAGGCGTCCACCTGCACCACCGAGCCATCCGGCGGGAAGATCAGCCGGGGTCCCTCCGTAGGGCGGGTCTGGTCGTCCAGGGCGGTTGGCGCATTACGCGGCGCCAGCGGCGCAGGCGCGGCGGGCGGCGCCTGCAACAGGTCAGCGGTCTCGAACAGCAGTGGCAGGGCGGCGTTGCGTCCGGTCAGGCCGGCCCGCGCCCCGCCATCGGCCCGTCCGGTCCAGACGACGATCACGTGGCCGCCCACAATACCGGCGGCCACCGCGTCGCGGAATCCGTAGGAGGTGCCGGTCTTGTAGGCCATCAACGGCCTACCCCGGCTGAGCGCAGCGGGCGTCACCCCCGCCGGGGGGGGCGTTTCGCGTAGGATAGCCATCACCTCATTGGCCGCGGCCTCGCTGACCAGCCGAACCCCAGGCGTCTCCCGACGGACCTGCGCCTGTTTCTCGGTCCAGGCCAGGGGGCGGGCCAGTCCCCCATCCCCCAGGGCGCCATAGAGCACGGCGAGGTCCCGCAGGGAGAGGCCGACACCGCCCAGCGCAATGGCCAGGCCTGCGTCCCGGGTCTCGGCCCGCGGCCGCCACAGCTGAACGCCGGCCGCCGCCAGCCGTCCCTCGAAGGCCGCTGGGCCGAGGCGCGCCAGGGTGTCGACCGCCGGGACATTCAGCGAGTGGACAAGGGCCTCCCGGGCAGTGACCTCATCATGAAAGACCCGGTCGAAATTCTCCGGCTGGTAATCAGCATATCTGCGCGGGGCGTCCGCCATCCGCGTGTCGGGCGCCGCCAGCCCCCCTTCGAAGGCCATGGCGTAGATAAAGGGTTTCAGAGTCGAGCCTGGGGAGCGAAGCGCCCGGGTCATGTCGATCCAACCGCCGGCGCGATCAAGGCCTGCCGAGCCGACCGAGGCCCGCACCGCCCGACCATCCAAGGCCACCACCAGCACGGCAGCTGTGGCGTCAGCCCCCTGCGCCTGGGCGGCCCGGGCCACCAGGGGCTCAAGTCTGGATTGGAGGCCAGCGTCCAGGGTGGAGATCACCGAGGCCTCATCCGTCCGGGCGCTGCGGGCCAGCTCGCCGGCGGCATGCCAGGCTAGAGCCGGGAAGGGCGAGCGCCCCGGCATGGGCTCTTCGGTGGCCTCGGCGGCCTCCAGGGGCGACAGGGCGCCGGCGCGCACCATCTTGTCCAACACCAGAGTCCGGGCTCGGCGGGAGGCTTCGGGCCGCCGATCAGGCCGCCGCGCCTCCGGCGACTGGGGCAGGGCGATCAGCAGGGCTTGTTCGCCGGGCGTCAGGGTCGAGGGCTCATGACCGAAATAGGACAGGCTCGCCGCCCGCACGCCCTCCAGATTGCCGCCATAGGGCGCCAGCGTCAGATAGAGGGCGAGGATCTCCCGCTTGGACAGCCGCGCCTCGATCTGCACTGCACGGATCATCTCCGCCAGCTTGGCCGGGATGGTGCGCGGCCGCGGGGTTAGCAGGCGGGCGGTCTGCATGGTGAGCGTCGAGGCGCCGGAGCTCACCTCGCCTGTGATCGCCGCAGAGCCCGCCGCGCGGACGACGGCGAAGGGATCGACGCCGGGATGGCGCCAGAAGCGGGCGTCCTCCACGGCGATCAGGCGGGCGACGAAGCTCGGATCGGTTCGGTCGAGGTCGGCGCGGATGCGCCACCGGCCGTCCTCCACCGGTAGGGCGCGCAGCCAGGCCCCGCGCCGGTCCAGGACCACGGGAGAGGCTTCCGCCCCCCGGGACAAGTCGGGCGGCAGGGCCGCGTCCAGACCGAGCACAGCCACCTGAAGGACGAGCGCCCCGATCAGGCCCTTGGTCAGCCGCCGCACCACGAGGGTCGAGGCCGTCGCCCCTCGAAGCCGCTCGGCCAAGGTGGTCGGCCCTGTCACTGGCCGGGCGCGATCACCGTGCGGCCGACGCTGGTGCGGGCGTTGACCGCCGGACGGTACATGTCGCGGGCCTGGGCGCCGGGCAGGAGGAAGTCGCCAGGTGTCACCGCCCTGGCCACATAGGCGAAGGCGAAGTCCTCCCGGCCGGGCAGGTCCATGGCCGCCACATAGCGGTCATCCCGGGCCTCCTGCACATCGGCCGCCGACAGCTCGCCCAGGAAGCGGAAGGGTCCGCTCTGAGCGTCGTCGGGACCCAGCACCGTCTCGATCTCGAAACCGGCGGGCAGGGGGTCGTCGATCACCAGGGCCATGGACCGGGCCTGTTGCGTCCGGCCTGAGACAAGGATGATCACCCGGTCCCCCTGCGTCAGGGCGCCGGCGTCCACTGGCCCGCCGGTGAAGCTCAACAGGCGCTTCTGCAGGGTCAGGCCATTGCTGGTGGCGGCTGGGGCGGCCACGGGAGCGCCGGTGACGGTGACCGTCCGCCAGACGGCGCCCTGGCCGGCATTGACGAAGCGAGACTCCGCCAGCTTGCCTACGGCCCAGCGGGGGCCCCCGGCCACGGCCGCGAGGGGTATGGCGCCCGAGCCTTCGATCTTCAGCGGGCCAGTAGCGGCCATCATAGCGTTGGCGGCCTGCAGCAGCCTCGCCTGTTCCTGGGTGTTGAGGGCCTCGGGATCCTCGACCTCATTTTCCAGCCGGCCTTGCAGGTCGCGGGCGATCTCGGTCTCTCCGGCCTCATGGGCAAGCGCGATGACGGCGGCCAGGTCCCGCAGGGGGCTCTGGTACCAGTCGCTCTCCTCGCGGTAGCCCAGGGACTGGACGGCCTGGCGGAAGGCCGAACGGGCTCGAGCCTTGTCGCCCATCAGGGCGAGACCCGCCCCCACATGGGCCTTGGCCAGCGGGGAGGTCTCCGACTTCATCTGCACATCATGCCACCAGCGCAGGCGGCCAAGGTCGCCGCGCCCGCCCTTGGCCAGGACGTAGAGGGCGTAGGCCGAGGCGCCGCGGCGCATGGCGGCGGTAGCCGCCTCCGACGCCTGGGGCGAGCTTGCCCACCAGCTGGGATACTCCAACCGGTAGGAGATGTTGGCCCAGCCCTCCGGACGGGAGATATGGCGCATGGCCCCGAGCGCCCGATCCAGGGCCGCGGGCGGCACCGGGGCGCCGGCCTTTTGGGCCTCGATCAGGAAGTCGGTGGCGTAGGCGCCGAGCCAGGCGTCGGCCTCCCCGTCGCCCACTCGCCAAAGGCCAAAGGCGCCGTCCAGGGTCTGGCGGTCCAACAGGCGGCTGACCGCCTGGTTGAGGCCCGCGCTGGCGCGCCTGGCCTTGGGGTCCTTGGACACATTGCCGGCATAGAGCAGAGGGTAGGCCGCCGAAACCAGCTGTTCGGTGCAGCCATAGGGATAGCGCAGCAGCGACACCGCGATCGGCCCAGGGTCGAAGCCGCGGAACGGCGAATAGCTCACCTGCAGGGTCGCATCCCCCGCCGCCAGTCCGGCCAGCAGGTCCGGTTGCGGCGTGAAGGCCGCGCCAGGTTGCTGCAGGGCGGTGGTGGTGCGGGTCACCCGGCCCCAGCCCAGCCGCGTCTCCAACGGATAGTCGCGGGCGGTGGAGAAGCCAGGGCCGGTGACCGCCAGGCTGACCTTACCGATACCCGCCACTCTGGGCGCGTCGAGGGGAACCCGCTCTGCCAGCCGTCGGCCCACCGCCAGCTCATAGGCCTTGCGGAAGGGGGCGAGGATGCCGCCGTCGCCGGTGAGCTCGGCGATATACTCGCCCGCCCGGCCCTCAATATTGTGTAGTTCCAGGGTGGCGAAGGCCTTGTCTCCTGGGGCGAGGAACCGGGGCAGGGCCAGTTCAGCCACCACGGGCTCACGGACCACCAAGGGCTTGGAGGCTGAACCCACAGCGTCGTCGGTCCAGGCCACCGCCATCAAGCGTAGTTCGCCGTTGAAGTCCGGTGCGGGCAGCTGGATCGTCGCCTTGCCGTCCCGCCCGGTCTCCACGACCCCGGACCACAGGGCCACGGTCTTGATCGGGGTGACCGTCAGACCTTCTCCGCCGATCTCGTCGCCGCCGAAGTTCACATTGGCCGGCGCGCCCAGATTGGGGTCGAGCAGCCGGCCATAGTCGTCGCGATAGTCGACGCCCAGGGCCCGCTTGCCGAAATACCACTTGGCCGGATCGGGACTCTCAAACCGTGTCAGCCGCAGGATGCCCTCGTCCACGGCGGCCAGGGTGACTCGCACCCGTTGACCAAGGCCAGCACCCTTGATGGTCACGGGTACGGACAAGGCCTCCCGGGCGCCGGCCTTCTCCGGCGTGCCGAGATCGACCTCCAGCTTGCGGCCCTTGGGATCGAGGGGAACATAGACGAGACCGAGCGCCCGCCGGGGCTTGGGCGTCTCAACCGGGTCCCGGGGCTGGACGACGGTGACCATCACATAGGCCCCGCCCCCCCAGCTGGCGTCGCTCTGGAAGCGGACGGTGGCGCCATTTTCGCCGACGGTCAGGGTGCGGAAATCGAGCACCCGGTCGGTGGCGACGGCCACCTGGACCTCGCCCGCATAGGGCGGTTTCAGGGTGATCTCGACGGTGTCCCCCTGGGCGTAGGTCTTGTCGCCCGCGCTGACGCGGACGATGTCGGGCGCCTCGGCGTCCTGCGCCGGCGCGCCCCAGCCGGAGGTGAAGCGAATAACGCTGGCCGCGCCGTCGGGGCCGGTCAGCTCGATGCGATAGTCACCCCAGCCCAGGCGCCGGCTAAGGCGGGCCGGGTCGCCGGCGGCGATATTGACGCTCCCCTGGTCCACCAGGGCGTCGCGACTGGTGCGGCGCCACTGCCAGCGGCCATCCTGCTGGAACCAGTCATAGTCCCAGTTCTCCGAGACCAGCCGCCAGGTGACGCCCGGCGCGGCGATGCGCCGCCCGGTCGGATCGACGGCGATCAGGTCGAGGCTGACGGTCGGATCTCCGCCGCGAGCAGCTTCAGCCTGGGCGACCTTGACCCCCAGATAGGTCGAGCGGGGCCGGATCTTCAGGTCCAGTGACTCCCGCACCGGGCGGCCGCCGGGCTCGAAGACGCTGACCGTGGTCGCCGCCAGCAGGGGCTGGGCGCTGTCGGACGCCTGGGGCGGCAGGGTGATCACCGCGCGCCCTTCGCCGTCTGTGACCGTGCGGCCCAGGTCGACGAAGGTTTCCTGGAAGGGTTCGCGCTGGTCGCCCCACTGATAGTCCTCAAAGGCGGGGAAGGGGTTGGGGTCGATCCGCAGACGGGCCTCCCCCTCGGCCTGAAGCCCTGAGCCGGGCGCCCCATAGAGGAAGCGGGCGATGATATCGAGATTGCGGCTCTGGCCGGCGGCCACCGGGGTCGCCTCCTGGCCGGTGACAGTCACCGCCAGGCGCTGGGGGGCGAAGTCCTCGACGGCGAAGACTACCTCCCCGGCAGGCTCCCCCAGGCCTTCAATCTCCACAGTCGCCCGCCACCGACCCCGCGGCGCGCTGCGGGGCAGGGCGATGTCGGCGGCCGCCGAGCCCAGGGGCGCCCCGTTGAAGGCGAAGCGGCGGTATTCCACGCCAGAGGGCCGGCGCACGACGATGGCGCCCTTGCGGTCCTTCACGGCCCGCGCCTCACGATCGCGCAGCAGGGCGTTCAGATGGACGGTCTCGCCGGGCCGGTAGACCCCCCGGTCGGTATAGAGATAGGCGTCCACCACAGCGCTGGCCGTGCGGCCTGCGGTGCTGACCGCATGGGTTTCGATGCGTCCGCCGACGCCGAGACGCGACAGGTCCGCCGGCGGCCGGTCCAGGTCCAGGATCGCCACATCTTCCTGCGGGCCATAGGCCATGATCATCTTGGCCCGCAGGGCGCCTTCGCCCTTGGTCAGGGCCGCGTCAAAACGGGCGCGACCTTGGCCGTCGGTGCGCGCCTCGGCCAGGTCCTCGCCATTGGCGGCCACCAAAGCCACGCGAATCCCGGACTGTGGCCGGGCGCTCTTCAGGGATCGGACGACCACATCGGTGGCCTCGGCCCCCACATAGGCGCTGAGCGCCATGTCGGTGAAGATGATCCAGCGTCGGGCCTGGGCGGGCGGATTGGAATCCTCGCCCGCCGTCAGACTGCGCCCGCCTGAGGCGTCCCGGGCCTTTATCACATAGCCGCCGGGCTTCATTTCGCGCAGCACGGCGCCCAGGGGGAAGACGGTGGTCGCGCGTCGCCCAGCCTCGCCGGACACCGCGACCTCGCCGCTCCAGACCTTGCGGCCCTCCTGATCGGGGCTGTCGGAGCCCCAGTCATAGGGCCACTCCCCCTCGGCGGTGGGCTCCGGCGCGCTGACGGAGGTGCGGACCAGATTGCGGTCAGCTACGCGCCAGACCTCGATGGCCAGACGGGTGACATTGACAGTTTCGATGCCGACCCCGTCGGAATCCTCGCGGGGCAGGATCACCCCATCCCCGGCGAAGCCGACGAAGGGGGGCTTTTCGCCAAAGGTGAAGTCGATGTCGGCATTGGCCGCCAGAGTCTCGCCGTCCCGGGCCGGCAGCCCCTTGAGCAGGGTCACCCGCCGTTCGGTGAAGCCGAGCCCGGCCAGACAGAGCTCGGCGCCGTCCACAGAGACGGCGGGCGTCTCGCCGAGCTCAGGGGAGACCAGCACAAAGTCGCCATAGGCCGCTTCGGGGTCCAGCGGGCGGCTCATCTCGATACAGGCCCGCGGCTGAGCCGCAGACGTGTCGACCCGGGTCCGCCAGACGGCGAAGCCCTCCGGCACGGGGACGCCGCGACGCGGCGCGTCGGCCGCCCTGGGGGAGCCAAACAGCGCCCAGCCGCCAGGGACCACATCCCCGCCAGAGACCACCGCGCGGGGAATGCTCAGAATATCCACCCCCTTGGCGGTGAGGAATCCCCCGCCAAAGGCTGCGACAATCAGCAGGCCGGCCAGCACCACTGGCGCGCGGCCATGGCTCATGCGGGCCTTCAGGTGGTTCCACCACGGGGCCTTGGGCGCATCAGGCGCGGGGGCTGGGGATTCTGGCGTTGGGGCGGGTGGGGGCGCTCCATTGGGCGTCTCGTCGCTCGGCGTCATCAGCTTCCCCCGGTCCGGTCTCAATCCCCGGCTTAGAGGAGCCCCACCTTGCCGTCTGCGTCAATCGTGCCGCCGCCCTATCCCAGGGCCAGGGTCAGGGATTTGATCTGCAGATAGTCGTCGACCCCATAGACCGACCCCTCCCGGCCATAACCGGACTGCTTGACCCCGCCGAACGGGTTGGCGGCGGTGGAGATGAGGCCGGTATTAACCCCGATGATGCCGGCCTCCAGGCCCCGGCCGACCCGCATGGCGCGGGACTGGTCGCGGGTGAACAGATAGGCCGCAAGACCGAAGTCCGAGGCGTTGGCCCTGCCCAGGGCCTCTTCCTCAGTGTCGAAGCTGAAGACCGGCGCCACCGGGCCAAAGGTCTCCTCGGCGGCGAACAGACGGTCATCGCCGCCCTCAAGCACGGTGGGTTGGAAGTATCGCCCGCCCAGGTCATGCCGCGCCCCGCCTGTTCGCAGCTGTCCGCCGCTGGCCTTGGTCCGCGCAATGTGGTCCTCGACCTTGTCCAGGGCCTTGTCATTGATCAGGGGACCGATCTCCACCCCGGCTTCCAGCGGGTGGCCCACCTTCAGGCGCGCGACCCGGTCGGTCAGGCGCTCGAGGAAGGCGTCCAGGACCTGGGCCTGCACATAGAGCCGGTTGGGGCAGACGCAGGTCTGGCCAGCGGCGCGGAACTTGCCCGCCACAGCGCCTTCGACGGCGGCCTCGAGATCGGCGTCCTCGAAGACGATCAGCGGCGCAGCCCCGCCCAGCTCCATGGACAGGCGCTTGAGGGTCGGCGCGCAGTCGGCGGCCAGCTTACGCCCCACTTCGGTGGAGCCGGTGAAGGAGAGCTTGCGGATCAGGGGTGAGCCTGTCAGCCGCGCGCCGATCTCGCTGTTGGCGCCCGTCACCACCGAGAAGACGCCCTCGGGGACCCCGGCCTCCAGGGCCAGCCTGGCCAACGCCAGCGCCGTGAAGGGAGTAGCCGAGGCTGGCTTCAGCACTACGGTGCAGCCGGCGCAGAAGGCCGCGGCCGCCTTGCGGGTGATCATGGCGGCCGGGAAATTCCACGGCGTGATCGCCGCCACCGGCCCGACGGGTTCGCGGAAGCTGAGGATCAGATCCTCATCCTTCGGGCTTTCGATGGTGCGACCGTCCAGGCGCCCCGCCAGACCCGCAAACCAGCTGATGAAGGAATTGGCGTACCGGACCTCCCCAAGGGCCTCCTTCCAGGGTTTGCCGTTTTCCAGGGAGATCAGGGCCGCCAGGCCCTCTTCGTTGGCGTCGACCAGGGCCGCCCACCGAAACAGGATCTCGCCACGGGCCTGACCCTTGCGAGCCGCCCAGTCCGGAAAGGTCCGCGCCGCCCCGGCGATGGCCTGCTCCACCGCCTCCCCTGACAGGCTCGGGACATGCCCCAGGATCGCGCCATCGGCCGGACTGTCCACGGGGATGGGCTCGCCATCTCCGCTGACCCAGCGGCCATCCACCAGCGCCTGGTCGAGGATGAGGTCGCCGCCCATCCGGGCGAGGTCTTGAGGGGAAGGCTGGTCGGCCATGGGGGGCTCCTTGGATCTGGCGTCCTGCCCCAACGCGCCAAGGGGCCGGCCGGCGCCGAAGTCGGGTGGATGAGTCTGTTTACCCTGTTCTGCGGACGGTTCGTTTACCCTGAACCGGCATCATCTGGCTCCGAACCAAGAGAAAGAGCGGGGCGCAGACGTGCGAACCTCTATCCTTAAGGGCCTGACCGCCCGGCTGAGATCTGGCGCCCGCGATGAGAGCGGCGCGGCGGCGATCATTTTCGCCGTGGCCCTGGTGCTGCTCGCCCCCCTGACGCTGGGGGTCTTCGACCTCTATATCGGCGCCAACCAGAAGCAGAAGTTGCAGGACGCCCTGGATGCAGCGGCCCTCTTCGCCGCCCGGTCGTCAGCCCAGACCCAGAAGGACATCAACGAGGTCGGCCAGCGGGCCCTGAAGGCCAATCTGAGTTCCTTTCCCGGCTCGGCCCTGATCACGTCCAGCTTCGTGCTCGACGGCCCCAAGGTGGTGGCCTCGGCCGAAATGACCCCCATGGCGGTGGCGACCGGCTTCTTTCAGCATGGCAACGTCAAGGCCGGCGCCGAAGTGCTGCGGGCCATGGACCGGCTCGAAATCGCCCTGGTCCTCGACAACACCGGCTCCATGTCCGGGACCAAGATGTCCACTCTGAAGAGCGCGGCCAAGGACCTGGTGGACAAGCTCGAGGCGGCCGGCAAGCGCAGCACGGCTAAGGATCCGATCCAGATTTCCCTGGTGCCCTTCTCCAGCACCATCCGGGTGGCCGAGGACGTCAGCGTCAAGGATTACAACACGACCACCCGCACGGGGCCGGGCATCCCCAACTGGCTCGACAGTCGGGCGCTGGGCCACAATGCGGCGGGCGTCGACATTTTCACCACCGCCAACACCGACCGCTTCGCCGTTCTGAAGTCGATGAAGGGCGATCAGGTCTGGGGCGGCTGCGTGGAAAGCCGCCGTCAGCCCTTCGACGTGCAGGACACTGCGCCCTATGCGGCGAACATGGACAGCTATTTCGTCCCCTATTTCGCGCCCGATGAACCCGACAAGCCGAGCGGCTTCGCCAACAACTACCTCAAGGACAAGACGGGCGGCGACGTTTGGGAGCGCCAGGGCAATGTCGACAAGTACGACAACGTCAAGCCCAGCAAGGATGGCCCCAACAGGGGGTGTGACCTTGAACCGATTATGCCGCTGACCACCGACATGAACGCGCTCAAGAGCGCCATCGACTCCATGAACGCCAACGGCAACACCAACATCCCGATGGGATTGGTCTGGGGATGGCACACCCTGTCGCCGAACGCGCCCCTGGCTGACGGCGTCGCCTACGGGACCAAGAACCATCGCAAGATCATCATCCTGATGACCGACGGCGACAACGTCGCCAGCACAGGCAACAAGGACAACGATTCTCAGTACAGCGGCCTCGGGTACATCTGGCAGGGCCTACTCGGGATCACCTCCGGGTCTAGCTGGACTCGAACCGACAAGATGAACGACCGCCTGGCGCTCCTTTGCAAGAACATCAAGGACAAGGAGATCGTCCTCTACACCGTGCGCGTGGAGGTTAAGACCGGCTCTAGTGACTTGCTCAAGAACTGCGCCACAGACCCCGACAAATTCTTTGACGTCCAGAATGTCTCACAGCTGGGCGCGGCCTTTGACGCCATCGCGGGCTCGATCGACAACCTGCGCCTGACCAAGTGAGGGCGACCCAAGGCTGACGCCGGGCCTGGGCCGCTGATCTGCGGCTCAGCCGGCCTCGGTTCTGCGGGCGGCATCCGCCGCCCGGCGCGCTGACCACACCTCGTCCACGGCCTGGAGCAACCGCTCGGCGGTCACCGGCTTGGTCACATGTCCATCGGCGCCAGCCTTGGCCGAGGCGAGGCCGTGCTCTGGCATGGCGTTGGCCGTCAGGGTGTAGATGGGGGTGGTCTGCCGGTCGCCCGCCTGTTCGCGGCGGCGAATTTCCTTGATGGCGGTCAGGCCGTCCATCACCGGCATCTGCATGTCCATCAGGATCAGATCATAGGCGTCCGCCTCCCACGCGGCGACCGCCTGAGCGCCGTCCTCCACGCAGGTGAGCAGGACTCCGGCCGCACCCAGGATCAGCTCCACCACCCGGCGATTGGTCGGATGATCTTCGGCCAGCAGCACCCGCATCCCCTCCAGCAGGGCGGGGCCCTCGGGGGCGTCGTCCCGCCGCCAGACCTCCACCGCGCCGCTTTCGCGCGGCAGGTCCAGGGTCAGGGTGAAGACCGAGCCTTCATCGCGGTGAGATTCCGCCACCAGGCTGCCGCCCATGGCCTCGGCCAGAGAGCGCGAAATGGCCAGGCCAAGCCCGGTGCCGCCAAATCGGCGGGTTATCGATCCATCGGCCTGTTCAAACCGTCTGAACAGCCGCTGGCGGGTGTCCTCATCGAAGCCGATGCCTGTGTCTGCGACCTTGAAGACCAGGCGCGAGGAGGTTTCGCCCCGTTCGCTGGCGACCTCCAGGCGAACTTGTCCCTGGTGGGTGAACTTCACGGCGTTGCCCAGCAGATTTGACAGGATCTGGCGCAGGCGCGCGGCGTCCCCCTGATAGGCGCCGGCCGCTTCAGGGTGAATATAGACCTGGAAGTCCAGCCCCTTGGCCTCGGCGCTGGGCTGGAAGAGGGCTGCGCAGGCGGCCACCGAGGCGCCCAGATCGAAGGGTTCTGGCCGAAGCTCGAGCCGTCCGGCCTCGATCCGGGCCAGGTCGAGAATGTCCGACAGCAAGGCCTCGAGGGTCTGAGCCGAGGTTTCGATCAGGCCGACCATTTCGGCCTGGCGGGGCGCAAGCTCGGTTCGCGCCAGGGCGCCGGCCACGCCCATCACGCCGTTCAAGGGCGTACGGATTTCGTGGCTCATATTGGCCAGGAACTCGCTCTTGGCCCGGTTGGCGGCCTCTGCGGCCTCCTTGGCCTTCACCAGCTCGAGTTCGTTTTGCTTTTGCCGGTCGACGTCGCGCATCACCCCGACCACCCGCTCGATCCGACCCTCAGCGTCCTTGAACGCCCGCGCCGCAGAGCTGGTCCAGCGGGCCTTTCCGCCGTCTGGCGGCACCAGCCGATAGGTTTCGTGGAAGGGCTCATCAAGCCGCAGATGCCGATCCCAGGCGACCATCAACCGGGGGCGATCGGCCCTGTGAACCGCATCCCAGATACCCAGCTTCACATCCCGGAAGGTGGCGTCCTTGTGCAGACCACGGGCGCCGGCCGCAGTCAGGACGCTGCGGCGGTAGTCCATCTCCCACATCTGCAGATCGCCGATCTCCAGGGCGAACTTCAGACGCTCCTCCGACCGTTGCGCCTCATCCAGGGCGGCGACGGAGTCGGTGATGTCCACGGACATGATCAACAGGCCGGCGACCTCGCCCTCGCCGTTGCGCCAGGGGGCGATCTCCACCCGCAGCCAGCGTTGCTCGCCCTGGTCGTTCTGCACCGCCACCCGTTCATACTGGGCGGTGTGTCCCTTCAGGCAACGTTCATAGACGGGGCGCCATTGGGTCGTGCGGGGTTGAACCTCATAGAGGACCTGGCCGACAGGCTCATCCAGTCCGCGCTCGATGCGCCACCGGGGACTGGCTTGAATGATCCGCATATCCGCGTCCGTGAGGCACAGGGCGACAG
Organism: Caulobacteraceae bacterium UBA6225; assembly: GCA_002441055.1. GTDB lineage: Bacteria > Pseudomonadota > Alphaproteobacteria > Caulobacterales > Caulobacteraceae > Phenylobacterium. Next base: position 28,239 of record DJWR01000147.1, read on the forward strand.
GGGCGGTCTCGACGAAGGCGGCCATCAGGGTCTGTGCGGCCTGGGCCTTGAGGTGAGCCTGGGCGAGGTCGCTCACCGCCTGGTGACGGCTGCACTCCCCGGCCGCCATGGCCGCCAGATCCCGCAGGCTTTCGGCCATGCTCTCGTCGTAGGGGCGGACCTCCGGCCCCGCCACCACCACGGCGCCCACGGACGAGCCGTCCGCCAGAACGATCGGCGCGCCGGCGAAAAAGCGGACGAAGGGCTCGGCGGTGACATAGGGGTGATCGGCAAATCGCGGGTCCAGCCTGGCGTCGGGCGTCCACATGACGTCCTCAGCCTGGGCCGCCAGGCCCGCAAACGATCGGTGGGCGGCGAT
>DJWR01000147.1:28693-31665 GCA_002441055.1 Caulobacteraceae bacterium UBA6225
ATGGCGGCGGGAAAGTCGACCATGGCGCTTGCGCGTCTGCCCTCCGATGACTGGGCAACTTCGCGCATAGCGAGTTAAATTTTTGTGGCCGCGCCAAAAACCGGCGGTCGCTAGAGCAGCTTGATCTCCCTCAGACGCTGCTGCAGGTAGCCATCAGCAGTGATCGGCTCGGGATAGCGGTCCGGATGGGTCGCATCGATGCAACCTGGCAGGGTCCTGATTTCGTAGTCCGGATTGAAGTGCAGGAAGAAGGGGGTGGAATAGCGCGCCACCCCACGACGTTCCGGCGCCGGATTGACCACCCGGTGGGTGGTGGATGGCAGGCGGTGATTGGTCAGGCGCTGCAGCATGTCGCCAATATTGCAGACCAGGGAGCCGGCGGGAGGATTGATCGCCAGCCAGCTGCCGTCGCGGCGTAGCACCTCCAGCCCCGCCTCTTCGGCGCCGAGCAGCAGGGTGATGACATTGATGTCCTCGTGGGCGGCGGCGCGGATGTGCGGTCCGTCGCCGGAGGTCGGCGGATAGTGCAGCAGCCGCAGGACCGAGTTTCCGTGATCGACAGTGGGCGCGAAGAACTGACGCTCCAGGCCCAGATAGACGGCGAGCGCCTCGAGCACCTTCAGACCCATGGCGTCCAGGGCCCCATAGAGCCAGCTGACCCCCTCGCGGAAGTCCGGGACCTCGGCGGGCCAGACATTGGGCGGCATGAACTGGGCGTAGGGATGGCCCTCGGGCAGATCCCGGCCCATGTGCCAGAACTCTTTCAGGTCGTGATGGGTCTCGCCCTTGGCGGTCTCCACACCGAACGGCGTGTAGCCTCGCTGCCCGCCCTGGCCGACCACATAGGCGCGCTTCTCGGCCTCAGGCAGGGCGAAGAAGGCCTTGGCGGCGGCGATCGCGCCTTCGATCCCAGGTTGCGCCAGGGGGTGGTCGCCAATCACGGCGAAGCCATAGCGGGTGAAGCTGTCCCCCAGGGCCTGGGCGAAACCGCCGAAGTCGGCCTCATAGTCGTCAAAGGACACGGGGATGATGGCGTCGGAGGTCAATTCAGGGCCTTCAGGTCATGGATCGGGCGAGGTCGGACTTAAAACGGCCATATCGGAACTTCGTAAGGGGGCATAGCGTTGCTGTAGCGACACCAACCTCCGGAGAGACCAGATGCGTCACCTGACCGCAGCCTCAGCAGGGCTTATCGGCGCTTTTGCGCTGGCCGCCTGCACCACCACCGATCCCTATACGGGCCAGCAGGTCCGCAACAACACCGGCACCGGCGCCCTGGCCGGCGCGCTCGGCGGCGCGGCGCTTGGCTATCTCACCAACACCAACAAGAGCTCTGAAGGCCGCAAGAACGCCCTGATCGGCGCCGGCGTCGGCGCCCTGGCTGGCGCGGCCGCCGGCAACTACATGGACCGTCAGCAGGCCGAACTGCGCCAGCAACTGGCCGGCACTGGCGTGGATGTCATCCGTCAGGGTGACAACATCATCCTGAACATGCCCAGCGACGTCACCTTCGCCGTCGACCAGTCGGACATCCAGGCGCGCTTCTATCCCGTGCTGGATGACGTCTCCCGCACCCTGAACGCCTATCCCCAGACCCTGGTGGATGTGGTCGGCCACGCCGACTCCACCGGCGCTGACGCCTATAACCAGGCCCTGTCCGAACGCCGGGCTGGCTCGGTGGCGGGCTATCTGGTCAACCGCGGCCGGGTGAACCCTGACCGGCTCTATGTGGAAGGCCGGGGCGAGAGCCAGCCGCGGGCCTCCAACGCCACCGAAGAGGGCCGCGCTCAGAACCGCCGGGTGGAGATCATCCTGCGTCCGCTCACCAACTGATACCCTGCCCGAATAACCGGCGGCCCTGATCGGGCCGCCGGTTATTCGGGACATTTCCAAATGCTGCGCTGCGGCGTAGTATGCGGTCATGGCAAACAAGGTTCGCAAAGACGCCGCCGAGGCCCTTGAGGGGCTGCTGTTCGACGGCATGACCATCATGGCCGGGGGCTTTGGCCTCTGCGGCATCCCAGAGAATCTGATCGCCGCGATCCGGGCCCATGGGGTGAAGGACCTGACGGTGATCTCCAATAACTGCGGGATCGACGGCTTCGGCCTCGGCGTCCTGCTGGAAAACCGCCAGATCAAAAAGATGATCAGCTCCTATGTAGGGGAGAACAAGCTGTTCGAGCAGCTCTATCTCTCCGGCGAACTGGAGCTGGAATTCAATCCGCAGGGCACCCTGGCCGAACGCATCCGCGCCGGCGGCGCCGGCATCCCGGCCTTCTTCACCAAGACCGGGGTCGGCACCCTGGTGGCCGAGGGCAAGGAAGTCCGCGAGTTTGACGGCGAGCTCTATGTGATGGAGCGCGGCCTGACCGCCGACCTTTCGATCATCAAGGCCGATGTGGGCGACACCGCCGGCAATCTGGTCTTCCGCAAGACCGCCCGGAACTTCAATCCCATGATGGCCACGGCGGGCGCCAAGACGGTGGTCGAGGTGGAGCGTCTGGTGGCGCCGGGCGAGTTGGACAAGGATCATATCCACACTCCGGGCATCTATGTGGACGCCATCTTCCAGGGCGTGGCCTTCGAAAAACGTATCGAGCGGGTGACCACGCGGCCAAAAGCCACCGTCGCTGGGGAGTCAGTCTGATGGCCTGGACCCGAGACCAGATGGCCGCCCGCGCGGCCGGCGAGCTTCAGGACGGCTTCTATGTGAACCTCGGCATCGGCATCCCGACGCTCGTGGCCAACTACATTCCTGATGGCGTCGAAGTGACCCTGCAGAGCGAGAACGGCATGCTGGGCATGGGGCCCTTTCCCTATGAGGGGGAAGAGGACGCCGACCTGATCAACGCCGGCAAGCAGACTGTCACCACCATCAAGGGCTCCAGCATTTTTGGCAGCCATGAGAGTTTCGCCATGATCCGCGGCGGCAAGATCAACCTGTCGATCCTGGGCGCCATGCAGGTCAGCGA
>DJWR01000115.1:0-1978 GCA_002441055.1 Caulobacteraceae bacterium UBA6225
AGCGTATTCCGAGCCCGGCACGAAGGGCAGCGGTGGCTTGATCTGGTACTTGTTCTGCACGATCAGCAGATCAGGGAAGTTCAGGCTCGCAGCCTTGATCTCCACCAGCACTTCGCCGGCCTTGGGCCCCTCCAGGTCCAGTTCGACGATCTCCAGCGGCTTCTTGGCTTCGAAGGCGACGGCGGCGCGGGTCTTCATGGCGGGGCTCCCTGAGATGGATGGTTTCTGGTGGCGCCTTGCGCCGGCCGGATCAAGCGTGAGCGGCGAGAAGTCGACCTCCCGGGCGCCATCGGTGTTATGCTGCACGCCACCATGGCGGGTGGAGCCTGCGCCCGCGAACGCCAAGGGAGAGTGTGATGTCCGGCCGCGCGCCGAACGGGATCGGATGGGGACAGGCGGCGGGGCTCATTCTGGCCGGCCTGGTCATGGTCCTGGCCGGCGCGGGCCTGGGCGCCGCCCAGACCTCGAGCGCAGAGCCGACGCCGAAGCCCCTGGTCATGGTCTTCGACCTGGACGGCGCGGTGGGACCGGCGACGGCGGAGTATCTGCAGCGTGGCTTGGCCACGGCGGCCGAGCGCCAGGCCAGTCTGGCGGTCATCCGCATGGACACGCCGGGCGGTCTGGACTCCTCGACCCGGGACATCATCGCCGACATCCTGGCCTCGCCGGTTCCGGTGGCGGTGTTCGTGACCCCGGCCGGGGCAAGGGCCGCCAGCGCCGGGACCTACATCCTCTATGCCAGCCATCTGGCGGCCATGACGCCGGGCGCGCACCTGGGGGCGGCGACGCCGGTGCAGATGGGCGGCGCCAATCCCCTGGCGCCGGCTCAGCCCGAGGGCGAGGACGGCGAACAGGCCGAGGCGTCGGGCGGCGACGCCATGACGGCCAAGGTCACCAATGATGCGGCCGCCTATATGCGATCCCTGGCCGACCTTCAGGGCCGCAACGCCGCCTGGGGCGAGCGGGCGGTGCGCGAGGCCGCCACCCTGACCGCCGTGGAAGCCCTGGATCAAGGGGTGATCGAGCTGCTCCCCCGGGACCTGGACGGTCTGCTGGCCCAGGCCGACGGGCGCACGGTGCGACTGAATGGCGAACCCGTGACCCTGCGGACGGCCGGCGCTCAGGTGGAGACCCTGGCGCCGGACTGGCGGGCCAAGGCGCTGGCCATCATCACCAATCCCAACATCGCCTATCTGCTGCTGATGATCGGGGTCTATGGCCTGATCTTCGAGTTCATGTCGCCCGGCGCCGTGGGGCCCGGCGCCGTCGGCGCGGTCAGCCTGGTCCTTGGCCTCTTTGCGCTCAACATGCTGCCGGTGAACTATGCCGGCGGGGCGCTGATGCTGTTGGGCGTCGGCCTTCTGGTGGCCGAAGCCTTCTCCCCTGGATTTGGCCTGTTCGGGACCGCAGGCGCCGTCGGCCTGGCGCTGGGCTCAGTGTTGCTGTTTCGCGAGACCCCGGGCTTCAAGCTGTCGCCCTATGTGATCATCGCCACGGTGGGGGTCAGCGTCGCCTTCGTGGCCATCGCCCTGCGGGCGGCGGTCCGCGCGGCCCAGCGCGGGGTGACCACCGGGGCTGAGTCCCTGCTGCGCGCCACCGGCGTCGTCCAGAGTTGGGCGGGCGGCGAAGGCTATGTCCACGCTCAGGGCGAGGACTGGCACGCCCGGTCGACCGCCCCACTTGTTCCGGGCCAGGCAGTGCATGTCGCCGGCCGCGATGGCCTCACCCTCATCGTCGAACCCGACAACCCCGCCTGACGGCGGAGAAGGACCAAGACCATGTTCGATATCGCCAGTTTCGGCGCCCTCGCCATCTTCGTCGTCATCATCCTGCTGCAGGCGGTGAAGGTGATGCGGGAATATGAGCGCGCCGTGGTCTTCACCCTTGGCCGCTTCACCGGCGTGAAGGGACCAGGCCTGATCCTGCTGATCCCGGTGGTGCAGCAGATGGTGAAGGTGGACCTGCGGACCATCGTGCT
>DJWR01000115.1:2046-3892 GCA_002441055.1 Caulobacteraceae bacterium UBA6225
GGCAAGCACGACCTGGACGACATGCTGGCCGAGCGGGACAAGCTGAACCAGGACATCCGCGCGATCCTCGACAGCCAGACCGAGGAGTGGGGCATCAAGGTCGCCAATGTGGAGATCAAGCACGTCGATATCGACGAGAGCATGATCCGCGCCATCGCCCGCCAGGCTGAGGCTGAACGGAACCGCCGCGCCCGGGTGATCAACGCCGAAGGTGAAAAGCAGGCCGCCCACGCCATGCTGGAGGCCGCCCAGACCCTGGCCACCATCCCCGAGGCCATGCAGCTGCGCTATCTCAACACGCTGTCGGACATCGGGGCGGACAAGAACACCACCATCGTCTTCCCCATGCCCATGGAGATCGGCACGGCGCTGGCCAACATGGCCAAGCCCAAGGCCTGAGCCTCAGTCTAGGCCGAGGCGACGATCCCGGCGTCGTGCAGACGGGCGATCTCGCCTGCGTCCAGGCCAAGCCGTTCGGCCAGCACCTCCTCGGTGTGCTGGCCGAGCCGGGCGGCCGGACGGGCCGGCTGTCGGGCGTCCTGTGGCAGGGTGGCCGCATAGCCCGGGACCGGATAGGTCTGCCCGCTCACCTGGGTCAGGTCTGAGAAGATCGGATTGCCCTTGAAGAGCCGCGGGTCCTGCAGGGCCTGCTCCAAGGTCTGGTAAGGCCCCCAGCAGACGCCGAGCTCATCGAACCTGGGGATCAGGTCGGCGGCCGCCGCGCGGGTGAAGCCGGCCTCGAAGATCGGCATCAGGGCGTCGGCATGGGCGAAGCGCACGCCCTCGTCCTTGCGGAAATCGACCCCACGGGCGGCCTCCACGGCGGCTACCGCCTCGCCCACCCCCAGCACCTCGATCAGACCGGTCCACTGACGCGGCGTGATAGCCACCACCATCAGCCGCTGGCCGTCGCGGGTGACGAAGTCGCGACCGAAGGCGCCGAAGAGATTATTGCCCTGGCGGGGCCGCTCCCCCTCGCCCGCCAGGATTTCGGCTGTCATGCCCATATTGGCCAGGGCCGAGGCCGCCACATCGGACAGGGGAATGCGGATCTCGCGCCCCTGGCCGGTGCGCATCCGCGCGAGGAGGGCGGCGACCATGTTGAAGGCGGCGAAGGCGCCGGTGAGCAGGTCCCAGGCCGGCAGGACGTGGTTGACCGGCCGCGGATCATCGGGATGGCCGGTCATCAACGGCACGCCCACGGCGCTGTTGATCGTGTAGTCGACGCCGGGCCCGCCATCGGCCCAGCCCATGACCCGGACACAGATCACGTCGTCCCGAATGGCCCTGAGCTTGTCATAGGCGAGAAAGCCCTCGACGGGGAAGTTGGTGACGAAGAGGCCAGCGTCCTCACCGGGCGCGGCGGCCAGGCGCTGGGCCAACTCCCGCCCCTCGGGGCGCGACAGGTCGATGGCGACCGACTTCTTGCCCTTGTTGAGCCCCTCCCAATAGAGGCTGGCGCCCGACGGGGCCAAGGGCCAGCGACGGAAGTCCGGGCCGCCGCCGATATTGTCGAAGCGGATCACTTCGGCGCCCAGCTGGGCGAGATAGAGGCCGCAGGTGGGGCCGGCGATGAAGGCCGAACCCTCGACCACGGTGAGGCCCTTCAACAGGTCGTACATGGGCTTCTTCCTCCCCTGGATGCGCGCCGTCAGCCCCCCGGCCTTAGCATGCGCCCCGGTTGACGCTGGGGACGCCCTGGCCCTGGCTGGCCGGGGAGTGTCATATCCTGGCTGTCGACTCGCAATCGCCCATCCGGAGGATGCTTGGTCCAGTTCCGCTCGCTCCTGTTCACCCCGGCCAACCGCCCGGACCGCTTTGCGCGGGCCCTGGAGAGCGGCGCCGA
>DJWR01000108.1:0-1648 GCA_002441055.1 Caulobacteraceae bacterium UBA6225
GTGTCGATCAGGGCCGCGGCGGCGACCAGGAGTATGGGCTTTTCCGTCATGCCTCTCCTTTCCGCGCCTTCGCCACGAATGCAACAGGCTGGGACAAACTGCCGGGCGACGGGCCCCGCCAGCCGCTACGGGTTGACTTCGCACCTGCGAAAGACGATGTACGCGTCGCGCCCTGATTGGCGCTATTGGTGCTCCAGCCCGCGTGAGGGCCTCCTGAAACGGGGGTTCGGCCTGTTGAGCGCCCTGAAAAGATCGCATAGATCGCCCCGCCACGCGGGGGCTTTCCCCAAACTGACCCGCGTCCCGCGACCCATGCACAGCATGAGGCCGCCTTCGGCGCACTCCGAAAGACTGTAAGTCGCTTGACCCAATTTTCTGAACTCGGCCTGGCCAAACCTTTGCTCAAGGCCCTGGCCGACCAAGGCTATGAGACCCCGACCCCGATCCAGGCCAAGGCCATTCCGGGCGTGCTCTCCGGCCGTGACATCCTGGGCATCGCCCAGACCGGCACCGGCAAGACCGCCGCCTTCGCCCTCCCCATTCTCCACCGCCTGGCGGCCGATCCCAAGCCCGCGCCCCGCCGCGGCTGCCGGGTGCTGGTCCTGTCGCCGACCCGCGAACTGGCCACCCAGATCGCCGAGAGCTTCCGCACCTATGGCCAGCACCTGGGCCTGACCGTCACCGTCATCTTCGGCGGCGTGAAGTATGGCGGCCAGATGCGCGCCATGGCGCCGGGCGTCGACGTGCTCGTCGCCACCCCGGGCCGGCTGATCGACCATCTGGGCGAGAAGACCGTCACACTGCAGGGCGTCGAAACCTTCGTCCTCGATGAGGCCGACCAGATGCTGGACATGGGCTTTATCGTGCCCATCCGCCGCATCGTGAAGCACATCCCCGCCCAGCGGCAGAACCTGTTCTTCTCCGCCACCATGCCGACGGAGATCGGCAAGCTGGCCGGCGAGCTCCTGAAGGATCCGCTCAAGGTCTCGGTCACCCCGCAGGCGACCACCGTCGAGCGCATCAGCCAGAAGGTCCTGTTCGTCGAACAGACCCGCAAGCGCGCCCTGCTGGCCGAACTGTTCGCCGAGAAGGACTTCAAGCGCGTCATCGTCTTCACCCGCACCAAGCGCGGCGCCGACCGGGTGGCCAAGAGCCTGGAACAGGGCGGCGTGGAAGCCTCGGCGATCCACGGCGACAAGAGCCAGGGCCAGCGTGAGCGGGCGCTCGCCGACTTCAAGGCTGGCAAGATCCGCGCCCTGGTGGCCACCGACATCGCCGCCCGCGGCATCGATGTCGACGCCGTCAGCCACGTGGTCCAGTACGAACTGCCCAACGTGCCCGAGGCCTATGTGCACCGGATCGGGCGCACCGCCCGGGCCGGCGCCGACGGCTCGGCCATCGCCTTCTGCGCCGATGACGAACGCAACCTGCTGCGCGACATCCAGAAGGTGACGCGCCAGACCATCCCGTCCTTCGACCGTCGCAATGACAAGGGCCTGGCCCTGATGACCAAGGCCATCGCCGACGTCACGCCGGAAGAGCCCCGTCTGCCCTCGGGTCGCTCGCGCGATCCGCGCAATGACGTCCCGGCGGCCCTGCGCCAGACCCGTAATCGGCGTCCCGATCAGGGCCGTGGCGGCGGCGAAGG
>DJWR01000108.1:1700-24380 GCA_002441055.1 Caulobacteraceae bacterium UBA6225
CTGCATGACTCTCCGAACCACCCTGCGCGCGGCGACGCGCCAGGATCACGACCGCGTCGACCAGCTTGGCGGCGCCTTCGATCTTGCCCGACAAGATGACTATCAGGCCTTTCTCCTGGCCCACGCCGCGGTCCTGCCCGCCCTTGAACTGGACCTGGACGCCGCGCCGGCTCAACACCTGCCACCGGCCTGGCCACAGCGGCGGCGCAGCGGGGCCCTGGCCGCAGATCTGGCGCTCCTCGGACTGTCGCCGCCCCCGTCGACGATAACCGTCACCCTTGAAGACCGGGCGACCCGCCTGGGGGCGCTCTATGTGCTGGAAGGCTCCCGCCTGGGGGGCGCTATCCTGCGTCGCCGCCTGCTGACCAGCCAACCTGGCGCCCCCGACGGCTACTTGGCCCACGGGGAGGGGCTCGGCCACTGGCGCAGCTTTGTCGACTGGCTCGACGTCCAGACCGTAGATGCGGCCGAGACCAGGGCGGCCATCGGCGGAGCCCGCCAGGTCTTTGGGGCCTTCGCGCTCGCCTTCCAAGGCGCCCCGGCCCTGGTCCGATAGGCGCCCAAGCCGTCACGCCCGCCCGGGCAATCGGCTCCAATGGTCCGCTACCCGACAGACTCCGAGCCTGCTTTGCTATTGCATGGGCGGTGAAGCTCCCCGCCGACGCCAGCCCGCCCTCGCGTCTCCCCGCCCCCAGGAAATGAGATCGAGTTCGCGGCCTTGTCCGATGTCGACCTGACGAATTGCGACCGCGAGCCCATCCATCTGCTGGGCCAGATCCAGCCGTTTGGCTTCCTGCTGGCCGTGACAAGCCAATGGACAGTGGCGCATGCCTCGGACAATGCGCAGGCCTTCCTAGGTCATCGGCTTGAACACCTGATCGGCGAGCCCCTGACAGAGGTGCTAAGCGGCCACGCCATCCACGAGATCCGCGGCCGGCTGCAGATCATGCGCGGCGCCGACTCCGTCGAGCGGGTGTTCAACCTGCCTCTGCGAGTTGGGGGCGAACCGTTCGATGTCGCTGTCCACTATTCGGGCGATCTGCTGGTCATCGAGGCCGAGCCCAGCCGGGCGGAGTCCTCCCTGGAGGCGGCGTCGGCCGTTCGCTCCATGGCCAATCGGGTGGCCGAGCGGAAGACCATTGACGAGATCGTTCACGAGGCCGCCCGCCAGGTCCGCGCCCTGACGGAGTTCGACCGGGTCATGGTCTATCGCTTCGACCAGGACGGCGCCGGCGAGGTGATCGCCGAATCCGTGCGCCCCGGGGTCGGCTCCTTCCTTGGCCAGCGATATCCCGCATCGGACATCCCGAAGCAGGCCCGCGCGCTCTATGAGCGTAGCTGGCTACGGATCATTGCCGACATCAATGCCGAAACCCCAAAGGTGCGGCCGGCCCTGGGCCCAAGCGGCGGGCCACTGGACCTGTCCATGTCGATGCTGCGGGCGGTCTCGCCGGTCCATATCGAGTATCTGCGCAACATGGGGGTCGGGGCGTCCCTTTCCATCTCTATCCTGCGCCATGGCCGGCTCTGGGGCCTGTTCGCCTGCCACCACTATGGCCCGCATCACATCTCCTATGAGCGCCGGACGGCCGCCGAGCTGTTTGGTCAGATCTTCTCCTACATGCTGGAGAGCCGTGAGCAGGAGGTGGCCGCCCGTCATGTGGAGCGGGCGCGCAACCTGCATGACCGGCTGGTGAGTTCAGTGGCCACCGCGTCTGGCCCAGAAAGCCTCACGCCCTATTTCGGCGAACTGTGCGCCCTGGCCAATTGCGACGGGGTCACCCTACGCATGGGCGGCCAGACCGCCACCCACGGGACCGGACTGGCGGCTGAGCGACTGGATGCCCTGGTCGCCTTCCTGGACAACCACCCCATCCCTGGCGTGTTCCATACGCACCATCTGGCCGCCCACCTGCCAGAGGCCAAGGACTGGCGCGAGGCCGCCGGCGTCATCGCCGTGCCCCTCTCGCGAGAGCCTGGGGACTATCTGATCTTTCAGCGGGCCGAGGTTGTCCGCGAGGTGGCCTGGGCTGGCGACCCGAACAAGGCGGTGACGGTCGGCCCCCTCGGCGCCCGACTGACCCCTCGGGAGAGCTTTGAAGCCTGGAAAGAGACAGTCCGGGGTCAGTCTCGACCCTGGTCGGCCTCAGAGCTGGCGGCGGTGGAAAGCCTGCGCCTGACGCTGCTTGAGGTCGTCATGCGCCTGACCGACCTGGCCAACGCCGAACGGGGCAAGGCTCAGCACCGGCAGGAAGTTCTGATCGCCGAACTGAACCACCGGGTCCGCAATATCCTGGGCCTGATCCGCGGCCTGATCTCCCAGAGCCGCGATGGGGCCACCAGCGTCCAGAACTTCTTTGATGTGGTCTCCGGCCGGGTTCAGGCCCTGGCGCGGGCCCATGACCAGATCACCCAGCAGCACTGGGGCCCAGGGGCCCTTCGCGAGCTGATCCGCAGCGAAGCCGAGGCCTATCTGGCCGCGAAGGCCGACCGGCTGATCCTCACCGGGCCAGAGATCCTGATCGAGCCCCAGGCCTTCTCCACCCTCTCGCTGGTGGTGCATGAGCTGGTGACCAATTCGGCCAAGTACGGCGCCCTTTGCGACAGCCGCGGCCAGGTCCACGTCACCTGGCGGACCGATCCCTCAGGCGCCCTGGAGCTCGCCTGGCGTGAGGAGGGCGGTCCCCTGGTGAAGACGCCGTCCAGGCGAGGCTTTGGCTCGACGATCATCGAGCGTTCCATTCCCCATGAACTGGGGGGCGAGGCCGAGGTGGTCTTTGAGCCGGCCGGGCTGCAGGTCGCCTTGCGCCTGCCTGGCCGCTATGTGGTCGAGGCCCCGCCCCGCCCGGCCGGGGCGGCCCACGCCCCGAGCCCGGAGCGACAGGTCGCCGGACCCGCCCATGTGCTGGTCGTTGAGGACAACATGATCATCGCCCTCGATCTTGAGGGCGTGCTGCAGAAGTTCGGCATTGGCGAAATCAGCCTGGCCTCCACCGTCGGGGCGGCGCTTGAGAGCCTCGACGCAGGCCGACCGGACTTCGCCTTCCTCGATCTCAATCTGGGGGAGGAAACCAGCCTGCCCGTAGCCGACCGGCTGCTGGCCGATGGCGTGCCCTTCGCCTTTGGCACCGGCTTCGGCGACCAGGCCGACCTGCCCGAGCACCTGTCCGGCGTGCCGATCATCAGCAAACCTTATTCGGAGAAGGCCCTGCGCGAGGCCCTGACCCACCGATCCTGAACGATCAGGACCGGTAGTCGCCGTTGATGGCGATGTATTGCTTGGTCAGGTCGCAGGTCCAGACGCTGGCGCTGGCCTTGCCGACGCCCACATCGATGGTGACCTCAAGCTCCTGGCGCTTCATGTAGGCGCTCATCTTGGCCTCGTCATAGGTGGGCGCGATGAGGCCGTCCAGGGCGGCCCAGTGCTCGCCGAAGCGGACAGACAGCTCGTCCCGGTTCACCGGCTCGTCGACCTTGCCCACGGCCATGACAATGCGGCCCCAGTTGGCGTCCTCGCCGGCGAAGGCGGTCTTGACCAGCGGGCTTTCGGCCACCGACCGGGCGATCCTGCGGGCCGAAACCGGGTTCTCGGCCCCGGCCACGGTGATCTTGACGAACTTGGTCGCCCCCTCCCCGTCCCGCACCAGTTGCAGGGCGAGGTCGAGCAGCACCGCCTCCAGCTTTTCGCGGAAATCGGCCAGGCGCTTGTCGCCGGCCCGGGTGATCTTCGGCGCGCCAGACTGGCCGGTAGCGAATAACAGCAGGGTGTCGTTGGTCGAGGTGTCCCCGTCCACCGTCACGCAGTTGAAGGTGGTGCGGACATAGAGGTTCACCAGACTCTGCAAGGCGGGCGCGGAGATGGCGGCGTCCGTGGCCACGAAGGCCAGCATGGTCGCCATGTCCGGGGCGATCATGCCCGAACCCTTGCAGATGCCCGAGATCCGGACGGGGACCCCGTCGATCATAGCCTCGGCCGTAGCGCCCTTCGGGAAGGTGTCGGTGGTCATGATCGCCCGGGCTGCGGCGTCCCAGCCGTCGGCTGACAGCTTCTGCTCCACCTCGGGCAGGCGCTGGGTGATCTTGGCGTCGTCCAGCAGCACGCCGATGACGCCTGTGGAGGCCAGCATGACATCGCGCTGGCGGCAGTCGAACCGCTTGGCCACCGCCGAGGCCACCCGGCGCGCCGCATCGGCGCCGGGCTTGCCGGTAAAGGCGTTGGCGCAGCCGGCGTTGACCACCAGGGCGCGGGCTTCAGTTCCCTTGGTTGCGGCGAGCTGCTTCTGGCACCAGTCCACCGGCGCCGAGCCTACCTTGTGCCGGGTGAAGACCCCCGCCGCGGTCGTCCCAGGATCGAAGCTCACCAGCAGCAGGTCATCGCGCTCGTGCTTGTAAAAGCCCGCCCGGCCGACCGCCAGGCGGACCCCGGCCACCGGCGGCATGGTCGGAAACGGCACCACCAGGGGCGACACCGGCAGGGCGCCCTTGGCCGGCTTGGGCGTGGCGACAGGGGCGCTGTCCAGGGCGCGGCTGGCCTTGTCGGCCCGCTTGAGCGCCGCCCGCTTCAGGGCGCTGGCCAGGGGATCCAGGGCGCGTTCGATGGTCTGGCCTACCGCCTCGCTGACGCTCTCGACGGGTCGTGACGATGTCTTGCCCTGACCGGGCGCGGAGGCCTTGGAGGTCTTGGACTTGTCGACGGGCTTGTTGGCCATCACTTGGCTTTCGGGGTCTTGGCGGCGGGCGCCTTTGCGGCAGGGGCGGCCTTTTCCGCCGGGGCGGCGTCTGCGGGCTCCACCGGCGCGCCGGGCACGTCCTCGGCTGCGCCGATGAGGGTCTCCACCTTGGCCCGGCCGCGCAGCTTTTCCAGCAGGTCGCGGACCTGATCATAGGTCAGGAAGCGGATGATCTGGGGGCGGGCGGCCTCCAGCGTGATCGGCTCCTCAAGCCGGCGATCTTCAATCCGGACGACGGCGAAGCCGCCCTCGACTTCGAACGGGCCGACCACCTCGCCGGCCTTGGCGTCCTTCAGCGCGCCCTCATAAGCCTCAGGCATGACGTCGGTGGTGAAATAGCCGAGATCGCCGCCATTGAAGCGGGTGGCCGCATCGGTGGAGCGCTCCATGGCCAGGGCCTCGAAGGAGGCGCCGGTGGCCAGCAGGTTCTTGACCGCCTCCCCTTCCTCCAGAGTGGCGACGAGGATCTGCCGGGCGCGGATCTCCTCCGACTGCCGGGCGAGCTTGAGCTGTTCCTGATAGAGGCCGCGAATGGCGTTCTCATTGACCGCGTCAGAGACCACGCTCTCCACGAGCATGTCCCCCAAGATCCGCTCCCGCGCCGCGGCCAGCCGGCGCTGGGCCACGGGGTCCTCGTCGAGATTCCGTTTCAAGGCCTCTGCGGCCAGCAGCTTCTGGTCGATCACCTCGTCCAGCACCCGGCGGAACAGGTCCGAGGAAATGTCGAGGGGCTCGCCCTCGCCGATCAGGGCCTGGGCGACGGCCTCGCGCTTGACGTCCGAGGCCCAGACGGTCTTGCCGTCGACCCGGGCGACGGCCTCATCTCCAGGCTGCGGCGGACGCTCGTCGCCGCCGCGATCGCCACAGGCGGCGAGCAGAAGGCTGACGGCGGTGAGGACGGCCGCAAGACCGCCGAAACGAACAGGCTTTGCACGGGTCATGGGCAGCTTCCCTGGAGCGCCGGACAGGACCGAAGGCGCAGTCCGTCCCTAGCCATTTCCCCCGCGGGATGCAAAGGTTGCGGCGATCATAGCTCGGCCTCCGCATCACAAGCGCTGCGCCGGATCGTTTTCATTCGGGAGAATTACATATGCGCGAAGCCGTTATCGTTTCCTATGCCCGTACCGGGCTCGCCAAGTCGGGTCGCGGGGGCTTCAACATGACCCCGACCATGAGCATGGGCGCGCACGCGGTGAAACACGCGGTCGAACGCTCGGGAATCGATCCGGCCGCCATCGAAGACTGCATTATGGGCAATGTCGCCCATGGCGCAGGCAATCTGGGCCGTCAGGTGGCCCTGCTGGCCGGCCTGCCGATCACCACCTCAGGTTCGACGGTCAACCGTTTCTGCTCATCGGGTCTGAACACCATCGCCACGGCGGCCAACTATGTGCGCAACGACGGCGCCGATGCGGTCGTCGCCGGCGGCGTGGAGTCCCTGTCGATGCCCGGCGGCGGCGGCGGTCGTGAAAACATCGACCCGGCCCTGGTGCAGCAGTATCCGGCCGTCTTCATGCCGATGATCGACACCGCCGACATCGTGGCCGAGCGCTACAAGGTCAGCCGCGAAGCCCAGGACCAGTACTCGCTGGAATCCCAGCAGCGCATGGCCGCGGCCCAGCAGGCGCAGAAGTTCAAGGACGAAATCGTCCCGATGAAGACCAAGATGAAGCAGGTCAACAAGGAGACGAAGGAAGAGACCGTCGTCGACTACACGGTTGATCGCGACGAGTGCAATCGTCCCGACACGACCCTGGAAGGCCTGGCCAAGCTGCAGCCCGTCCGTGGCGAAGGCAAGTTCATCACCGCCGGCAACGCCAGCCAGCTGTCCGACGGCGCCGCCGCCGTGGTGATCATGGACTCCAAGGCCGCCGAAAAGGCCGGTCTGAGCCCCATGGGCGCCTTCAAGGGCTGGGTCGTCGCCGGCTGCGAGCCTGACGAAATGGGCATCGGCCCGGTCTTCGCCATCCCGCGCCTGCTGGAGCGTCATGGCCTGAGGATCGACGACATCGACCTGTGGGAGCTGAACGAGGCCTTCGCTTCGCAGTGCCTCTATTCCCGCGACAAGCTGGGCATCGACCCGCAGAAGTACAACGTCAATGGCGGCTCCATCGCCATCGGCCACCCCTATGGCATGACCGGCGCCCGTCTGGCCGGCCACATCCTGCAGGAAGGCAAGCGCCGCGGCGCCAAACATGCCGTGGTCTCCATGTGCATCGGCGGCGGCATGGGCGCGGCGGGTCTGTTCGAAGTCTACTAAACTTCGATCCGCACGGCTGATCAGGAAGGGCTCCCCGGCGACGGCGGAGCCCTTTTCCTTGCCGGGCGGCCTCAGATCGGCCCTCTAAGACGGGCCTTGCGTTGACACTGCGGGGGCCGCTGCTTAAGTCTCGGCCTCGCTCAAAGAGCGGGATTCCGGGCAGGCGAAGGTCAGACGGCGCGCCGTGCGCAACGCCCGCGACCCCGCATCGACCGCATTCTCGGACGCCCCCGCACATGTTTTTCCAACGGCTCTTCGGCTCCTCTCCCGACCGCAAGGTTAAGGCCTTCCAGGCCCGGGTCGCCAAGATCAACGCCCTCGAACCCAAGATGGAGGCGTTGTCGGACGAGGCCCTGCGCGGCAAGACCGAGGAATTCCGGGCCCGCCTGGCCAAGGGTGAAACCCTCGACCAGTTGCTGGAAGAAGCCTTCGCCGTGGTGCGTGAGGCCTCCAAGCGCACCATCGGCCTGCGCCACTTCGATGTGCAGATGGTCGGCGGCATGGTGCTTCACCGGGGCGGCATTTCCGAAATGCGCACCGGCGAGGGCAAGACNNGACCCTGGTGGCCACCCTGCCGGTGTATCTGAACGCTCTGGAGGCCAAGGGCGTCCACGCCATCACGGTCAATGACTATCTGGCCCAGCGCGACGCCGAGTGGATGGGGCAGATCTACCGCTTCCTGGGCATGAGCGTGGGCGTCATCGTCCATGGCCTGTCCCAGGGCCAGCGCAAGGCCGCCTATCAGGCCGACATCACCTACGGGACCAACAACGAGTTCGGCTTCGACTATCTGCGCGACAACCTGGTCTATGAGGCCGAGGAAATGGTCCAGCGGGGCCATAATTTCGTGATCGTCGACGAGGTGGACTCCATCCTGATCGATGAGGCCCGCACCCCGCTGATCATCTCTGGCCCCACCGAGGACCGCAGCGAGTTCTACAAGACCATCGACGTCCTGGTTAAGGAGCTGATCAAGGACCCGGAGAACTTCGACCTCGACGAAAAGCAGCGCCAGGTGCTGCTCACCGAGGTGGGCTCCGAACGCATCGAAGAGATGCTGGAGCAGAGCGGCCATCTGGAGGAAGATTCCGCCGGCCTCTACGACCCTGCCAACGTCTCTGCGGTCCACCATGTGAACCAGGCCCTGCGGGCCAACGTCCTCTACACCCGCGACAAGGACTACATCATCCGCGCCGGCGAGGTGATCCTGATCGACGAGTTTACCGGCCGCATGATGCAGGGCCGCCGCCTGTCCGAAGGCCTGCACCAGGCCATCGAGGCCAAGGAAGGCGCCCGGGTCCAGCCCGAGAACCAGACCCTGGCCTCGGTGACCATCCAGAACTATTTCCGCCTCTACAAGAAGCTGTCGGGCATGACCGGCACGGCGTCGACCGAGGCCCAGGAGTTCGGCGACATCTACAAGATGGAAGTCGTCGAGATCCCCACCAACCGGCCGGTCAGCCGGGTCGATGAGGACGACGAAGTCTATCGGACGAGCGCCGAAAAGAACCAGGCGATCCTCAAGCAGATCGCCGACTGCTACGTCCGCGGTCAGCCGATCCTGGTGGGCACGGTGTCCATCGAGAAGTCCGAGCTCTTGTCGGAACTGCTCAAGACCCACGTCTTCGAGCATGAGGGCCAGACCCGCACCGGCATTCCGCACAATGTGCTCAACGCCCGCTATCACGAGCAGGAAGCCCTGATCGTGGCCGACGCCGGTGTGCCCGGCGCGGTGACCATCGCCACCAACATGGCCGGNNCCGGCCGCGGCACCGACATTCAGCTGGGCGGCAGCATCGACATGCGCCTGTCGCGCTGGCGCGACGAGCAGCGCGGTCTGGGGATCGAGCCGGACGCCGAAGCCTACGGCGCCCGGCGCCAGGAGATCGAGGCCGAGATCGTCGAGCTGAAGGAAAAGGCCCTCGCCGCCGGCGGGCTCTATGTGCTGGGCACCGAGCGCCACGAGAGCCGCCGGATCGACAACCAGCTGCGCGGCCGGACGGGCCGCCAGGGGGACCCGGGTCGTTCCAAGTTCTTCCTGTCCTGCGAGGACGACCTGCTGCGCATCTTCGCCGGCGACCGACTGGACTCCATCATGCGCACCTTCGGTGTGCAGGAAGGCGAGGCGATCACCCACAAGTGGCTGAACGGCGCCATCGCCACGGCCCAGAAGAAGGTCGAGCAGCGCAACTACGAAATCCGCAAGAACCTCCTGAAGTACGACGACGTCGTCAACGATCAGCGCAAGGCCGTCTTCGAGCAGCGCCAGGAGTTCATGGAGGCCGACGACCTCACCGACGTCATCGCCGAGATGCGCGCCGACACCATCGAGGACATGGTCAACCGCCACATGCCGCCCAAGGCCTATGCCGAACAGTGGGATGTGGACGGCCTGGACGAACGGGTCCGCGAGATCCTGGGCCTGGAGCTGCCGATCCGAGAGTGGGCGGCCGAGGACGGCATCGCCAACGAAGAAATCCACCAGCGGATCACCGAGGCCGCTGAGGCTCGCGCCGCCGAGCGTGAAGTCAGCTACAGCTCCGAGCGCATGCGCCTCTTGGAAAAGAGCTTCCTACTGCAGACCATCGACCTGCAGTGGCGCGAGCACCTGATGCACCTCGACCACCTGCGCAATGTCATTGGCCTGCGCGGTTATGGCCAGCGCGACCCGCTGAACGAGTACAAGACCGAGGCCTTCTCCCTGTTCGAGAAGCTGCTCACAGACCTGCGCCACAACGTCACCAAATGGATGATGACCGTGGTGCTTCAGCAGGAGCAGCCTGCGCCGCCGCCGCAGCCGCAGCCGGAACGTCTGATGGAGGTCCATCTCGACCCGCTCACCGGCGAGAACGCGGCCACTGCCGGCGCCCTGCCCGCGGGCATGTCGCGGGAACAGCGCGAAGCTCTGCCGATCTCGTCCCTGCCCGCGGGCTGGGATCAGACCGGCCGCAACGCACCCTGCCCCTGCGGCTCGGGCAAGAAGTTCAAGCACTGCCACGGGGCCCTGGTCTAGGTGAGCGCGCCGCCGGTTCTGGAGTCCAGCGGCCGGTGTCCCGTCTGCGAGGCCGAGGTGGTCTTCGCCTCAAGCGACCACTGGCTCCGGGACGGGTTCAAGTGTTCAGGCTGTGGCTCGATCCCGCGGGAGCGGGCCCTGATGCGGGTGCTGAGCGAGCTGGCGCCTGACTGGCGAAGCCTGGCCATTCACGAGAGCTCCGGCTGTTCGGTGTCGAGCAACCGGCTGCGGGCGCAGTGCCCGGGCTATGTGGCCACCCAGTACGATCCGGCCACTCCCTGGGGGCAGACCCACATCCACGGCTATCGCAGCGAGGATTTGGAGGCTCAGACCTTCGCCGACGCCAGCTTCGACATCGTCATCACCCAGGACGTGTTCGAGCACCTGTTCGCCCCAGACCGGGCCATCGCCGAGATCGCCCGGACCCTGAAGCCCGGCGGCTTCCACATCTGCACCGTGCCCATCGTGCGGGGCGCAGAGCCCTCCGTCCGTCGGGCCAGGCGGCGGCGGGATGGTTCGGTGGAGCACCTCGCGCCCGCCGAATATCACGGCAATCCCATGGACCCCGATGGCGCCTTGGTGACCGTCGACTGGGGCTATGACATCGCCGACTATCTCGACCGCGCCAGTGGTCTATCGACCACCATTCACACCATTGATGACCTGAGCCAGGGCATCCGCGCGGCCTATATCGAGGTGCTGGTCTCCAGGAAAACCCTGCCCAACCAGGTCACGCCGGATGGAGCGCCCGACCGCCGCCCCTTCCTGCGCCGGCTCCTTCGCCGCTAGGCGCAAGCGAACCGGGGGATTACACAGCTGGTTACAATATAACATTCTTCATCCCTGACCTATCGAGCGGGGGCCGTCATGCAGCAGCTGGACTTCTGGACCGGGCGCATGCGCCTGCTGGGCCTGATCGCGATCGCGATCAGCATCGCGACCTGGGCCATGGAGCTTTCTGGCCTGGTCTATGTCTGTCCCTATTGCCGGACGCAGCGCACGGTCATCGGCCTGCTGGGCCTGCTGATGGTGACGCCCAATCCGGGCTTCTGGATCAGCCGCTATCTGGGCGCTGTGTTGGGGGTTTTCGGGCTTGTGGTGGGGTCAACCCAGCACTTTGCCGGCTGGCGCAGGATCATGAAGGGCGAGTTCGTCCTCTCGCCCAAGGTCTATGACGACGCCTTCCTGCTGTCAGGCGCCGCCATCTTCATCATCACGGCCCAGGTTCTGCTCTTGTATGTCTATCGCAAACCCGCCGCGGAGCCCGTTACCCCTGAAGGGTGATGAAGGTCTCGCTCTCGATCAGCCACTGACCGCGGACCTTGGTCCAGGCGGCCAGGTACCAGCCAGCGATGTGCTCGCCCTGACTGCGGGAGACAGCCACCCAGGCGCCCCGCTCGGCGGCGCGTTCGCCGTCTGCGTCCAGCTCCACCGCCTCAGGCGTGCGAACAAAGGCGACAAAGTCCGGGTCGGCGAACTGGGCGGCGAAGGCGGCGATCACCGCGTCCACCCCGCTGATCAGCGATCCGTCGCCGACGATCACATTCACGCCGGGGACGAAGAAGGGCCTGAGCCGCGCCGCCTCCCTGGCTGCGATCAGCTTGTTGGTCAGGCGCCGGCGGGCCAGGATCGCGTCGGTGGGCGTGGTCACGGCTCGACCACCACGGTGCCCACCTTGGTCCCGGCCTCCACGGCCTCGTGGGCCGCGGCGCAGTCCTCAAGGGCGTAGGTCCCCGCCACCGACAGTATGGCCTGCCCCGTCCCGATCCAGGCGGTGATGTCGGCCTGGGCCCGGCGCCGCGCCTCATGTGGACTGACCGGCAGATAGACCCCATGGATCGAGAGATTCAGCCCCATCAGCACGCCGGCCGGAATCACCGGCTCGCGCGCGCCCTTGGTGGCGTAATAGGCCACCGAGCCGTTCAGGCTGACGCTGGCCAGGGTCGAAGCCGCATTGCCGCCGAAGTCCACCTCGACCACGTGATGCACCCCCTGACCGCCGGTCAGGTCCCGCACCCGCGCAGCCACGTCCTCGCGGCGATAGTCGATGGTGTGGTCAGCGCCGCCGGCCCGCGCCCGCTCGGCCTTGTCGGCGTTGGAGACGGTGGCGATCACCGTGGCCCCAGCCCATTTGGCCAACTGAACCGCATAATGCCCGACCGCGCCGGCGCCGCCGGTCACCAGCACGGTCCGACCCTGGACGGGCCCCGCCAGGAACAGCGCCCGGTGCGCCGTCATGCAGGGAATGCCAAGCGTTGCGCCCTCCGCGAAGGAGACCTCGTCGGGCAGGGGCCGGATCAGGTCCACGTCCAGCTCGATGTACTCCGCCGCCGCGCCGAAGGCCCGACCGTTGCGCTGGCCGTTGTAGAACCAGACCCGGCGGCCGATCCAGGAGGCCGAGACGCCCGGCCCCACCGCCTCGACCACGCCCGCCCCGTCGCTGTGGGGAATGATCTTCGGATAGGCCATGGGCGCCCCGGACGCGCCGCCGCGCATGCCCACGTCAGAGGGATTGACCCCCGACGCCTTGACCGCGATCAGCACCTGGCCATGCCCAGCCTGGGGCGTGGGATGCTCGCCGAGCTGCAGCACATCCCGGGCGGGACCTGTTCTGTCGTACCAGACAGCGCGCATGTGACCTCCTGAAGTGGCTTTGGTCCCTTGGATGGCCCGCGCCGCCAAGCGAGACAAGCCGGCCCTTCCGCTACGTCGCCCCTTCGTTGCGGCGTCGGCCTCGTCTATGAACAGGGTTCACCTGACGCCGGAGACGAGACCATGGCCGCGCCCGACCTGTTTGCGCCCCTCAGCTTCCCGCACGGGCCCGCGATGAAGAACCGCTTCATGCTGGCGCCCCTGACCAACACTCAGAGCCACGCCGACGGGACCCTGTCGGACGACGAGTTCCATTGGCTGACGATGCGGGCCAAGGGCGGCTTTGGCCTGACCATGACCTGTGCGGCCCACGTCCAGAAGATCGGCCAGGGCTTCCCCGGCCAGTTGGGCGTCTTCTCCGATGATCACCTGCCCGGCCTGACCCGTCTGGCTTCGGCCATCAAGGCGCAGGGCAGCGTGGCGGTCTTGCAACTACACCATGCCGGTAATCGTTCGCCGAAAGAGCTGATCGGCGAGGCGCCGGTCTGTCCGTCCGAGGATCCGGAAACGGGCGCCCGGGCGCTCACCGAGGCCGAGGTCGCCGACCTGATCGAGGCCTTCATCGCCGGCGCCGAGCGCTCCAAGCGGGCTGGCTTCGACGGGGTCGAGGTGCACGGCGCCCACGGCTACATCCTTTGCCAGTTCCTGTCCCCGGACCTGAATCACCGCACCGACGCCTATGGCGGCTCGCCCGAGAACCGCGCCCGGATCATCGTCGAGATTATCGAGGGCATCCGCGCCCGTTGCGGCGAGGACTTCCTGCTCGGCCTGCGCCTGTCGCCGGAGCGCTTCGGCCTCAAGCTCACCGAGATCCGCGATCTGGCCGCCCAGATGCTGACCCATCCGGCGCTGGACTTCCTCGACATGTCCCTGTGGGACGTGCGCAAGGAGCCTACCGAGGCCGAGTTCAAGGGCCGGAGCCTGATGTCCTACTTTGCCGAGCTGCCGCGATCAGGCGTTCGCCTCGGCGTCGCCGGCAAGATCATGAGCGGCAAGGAGGCCCGCGACGCCCTGGCCGCCGGCGCCGACTATGTGCTGATCGGCCGGGCGGCCATCCTGCACCATGACTATCCCCGCAAGGTCGAGGCCGATGCGGACTTTGCGCCCATCGCCCTGCCCGTGACCCGCGCCCATCTGGCCGCCGAAGGCCTGAGCCCCACCTTCATCACCTATATGAACAACTGGCCGGGCTTCGTGGCCCAGGACCAGACGGAGGACGCCCTGTGAGACAAGACGCCGAATTCGACATCATCGTCTATGGCGCCACCGGCTTCACGGGCCGGCTGGTGGCCGAACACCTGGCCAAGCGCTACGGCGTCGGCGGCGAGGTCAAATGGGCCATGGCCGGGCGTAGCGCCGACAAGCTGGCCGCTGTGCGCGACGAGATCGGCGCGCCGGCCGACACGCCGTTCGTCGTGGCCGACGCCGACGACAAGGCCTCGCTGAAGGCCATGGTGGAACGGACCAAGGCGGTAATCACCACCGTCGGCCCCTACCAGCTCTATGGCGCCGACCTGGTGGCCGCCTGCGTCGAAGCCGGGACCGACTATCTCGACCTCTGCGGCGAGCCTGTCTGGATGCGTCACATGATCGACGCCCATGAGGCCAAGGCGAAAGAGACCGGCGCGCGGATCGTCTTCTCCTGCGGCTTCGACTCCATCCCCTTCGAGCTGGGCGTCTTCTATCTGGCGCAGGAGGCCAAGGCGAAGTTCGGCCATCCCCTGCCCCGGGTGAAGGGGCGCGTGCGCAAGATGAAGGGCGGCTTCTCTGGCGGCACCGCCGCCAGCCTCAAGGCCACCATGGCGGCCCTGTCCAAGGACCCCAGCCTGTTCGCCCTGATGGTCGATCCCTTCGCCCTGACGCCGGGCTTCAAGGGCCCTGAACAGCCCCGGGGCGACAAGGTCGAAGAGGACAAGGACCTGGGCGCCACGGTCGGCCCCTTCGTCATGGCCGCCATCAACACACGCAATGTCCACCGCTCCAACCTGCTGACCGGCCATGCCTATAGCGAGGGTCTGGTCTATGACGAGATGGTGGTGGTCGACCCCAACGCCCCGCCGGCGCCGGCCCTGGGCGCCGAGGGCGGCCCCAAGCCCGGCGAAGGCCCCAGCAAGGAAGAGCGGGAGACCGGCTTCTTCGACGTGCTGTTCATTGGCCTGGGCGAGGGCGGCGAGCAGATGCGGGTCGCCGTCACCGGCGACAAGGACCCCGGCTATGGCTGCACCTCGAAGATGATCGGCGAGGCGGCCATCTGCCTGATCAACGAAGCCTTCGACGTCCCCGGGGGCGTCTGGACGCCGGGCGCGGCCATGGGCATGAAGCTGATCGAACGGCTGCGGGCCAATGCCGGCATGACCTTCGAGGTCGAGGCCTGAGTCTGGTTCTGAGGTGCCGCTGTCGCAGGGCGGCGGGACCCGATACCCTTTCAGACATCCGGCCAGCTTGATTTTACGACGTAAATGTAACAGTGAGGTTGTCACGGTTCATGTGTTCAACCTGCTGTTCTGAGGTCTGATGCCCCGGGTCCTGACCGAGTCCGACGTCGCCGACTTCCGCGATCGCCTCTGCGAGGTGGCCGAGCAGCTGTTCGCCGAGCGGGGGCCGGAGGCGGTGACCATGCGCCAGCTGGCCTCGGCGCTGGGGGTCAGCCCCATGACCCCCTATCGCTATTTCAAGGACAAGGACGACATCCTGGCGGCCGTGCGCACGGCCGGCTTCGACCATTTCGCCGAAGCCCTGGAGGCGGCCTACGCCAAGCCTGGGGACGCCAGAGCTCGAGGCGCAGCGGTGGGCGAGGCCTATGTCACCTTCGCCTTCGAACATCCTCAGACCTACAAACTGATGTTCGACATGTATCAGCCCAATGAGGCGGACTATCCGGAGCTTGCCCGCTCCGCCAACCGCGCCCGGGCGACCATGAGCCAGTATGTCCGCAGCCTGGTGGAGTCCGGCCACCTGGCCGGCGATCCGGTGCGGATCGGCGAGATGTTCTGGGCGACCACCCACGGCTGCATCGTGCTGGAGATGGTCGGCAAGCTGCCCCCGGGCGGCGCGCGGAAACTGATCGCCGAGGTGATCCCGGCCATCTCCCGGGGACTGCGCCCCACGGCCTGAGAGGGCCGATCGGTCTTGACGCGCCCTGGGTCAAGCCGGGCACCCTCCTGCGCAACAGAATGCAGGGAGCGCGCCGTGAGCCAGGTTCAGCCGTTTGAGGTTCAATGGGACGAGGCCGGGGTGGCCGATGTGCTGGCCAAGGTCGCCAACTATGCCTGGCCGCCGATCCCGCAGGTTCCGGACGGCTGGGCCTATGGCTGCGACGGGGCCTGGCTGAAGGGCCTCTGCGATCACTGGACCAGCGCCTATGACTGGCGCGCGGCGGTGGCCGAGCTCAACCGGTTCCCGCAGTTCACCGCCCGGGTCGAGGATTTCGACCTGCATTTCGTCCATGTGGTGGGCGAGGCCGGCGGCAAACGGCCCCTGCTGATGTCCCATGGTTGGCCAGGCTCGCACTACGAGTTCTGGGAGGTCATCGAGAAGCTGGCCTTTCCGTCCCGCTTCGGCGGCGACCCCGCCGATGCCTTTGACCTCGTCATCCCCTCCCTGCCCGGCTTCGGGTTCTCCTCGAAACCGTCCCGACCCATGGGCCAGCGGACCACCGCGCGGCTGTTCAACACTCTGATGACCCAGATCCTCGGCTATCAGACCTATCTGGCCCAGGGCGGCGACTGGGGCTCGATGATCACCTCCTGGCTGGGGCTCGACCACGCAGCCCACGCCCGCGCCATCCACCTGAACATGATGGCCTTCCGCGCGCCCGGCGGCCCGCAGACCCCGGAGGAGACCGCCTGGATGACTCATCAGGCCGGGATGATGGACGTGATGGGCGCCTATTTCCGTCTGCAGGCCTCAAAGCCGCAGTCCCTGGCCTGGCTGGGCGCCTCCAACCCGGTCGGCCAGGCCGCCTGGATCGCCGAGCGGTTCCACGACTGGTCAGACCTGCGGACCAAGTCCTTCGAGGCGGTCTATTCCAAGGACCGGCTGCTCACCAACATCATGCTCTATGTGATGACCGACAGCTTCGCCACCGGCGCCTGGTACTATCGCGGCATGCTGGAGGAAGGGGGCGTGGCCCTGCAGACGGGCCAGCGCTGCGAGACGCCGACCGCCTTCGCCAACTTCCCCGGAGAGGCGCTCTACCCCGCCCCGCCCCGGTCCTTCGCCGACCGGGGCTACAATATCGTCCGCTGGACCGACATGCCGAGCGGCGGTCATTTCGCCGCCATGGAGGAGCCCGATCTCTTCGTGGACGATGTGAGGGCGTGGGGTAGAACGGCGGGATGACCGCCCGCTACGACTTCGCCTCCGACAACACCGCCCCGGCCGCCCCCGAAGCCATGGCCGCGCTCAACGCCGCCAATGCGGGCTTCGCCGCCAGCTATGGCGCCGACGCCACCGTGGCCCGGGCCGCCGACCTGATCCGGGAGATGCTGGACGCCGCCGCCGAGGTCCGCTTCGTCACCTCCGGCACGGCGGCCAATTCCATCTGCCTGGCGGCCCTGGCCCGGCCCTTCGAAGGCGTCCTGGCCCATCGGGACTCCCATGTAGCCACCGACGAGACCGGCGCGCCGGGCTTCTTCGGCCATGGTCTGGCGATCCAGGGGCTGGACGGCGCCTCGGGCCGCATCGACCCGCAGGCCCTGCACGCCGCCCTGGCGCGGGCCGAAAGCGCCCACGCCCAGCCGCCTGCGGCCCTGTCCCTCACCAACGCCACCGAGTACGGCACGGTCTATTCCACCGAGGCCCTGGCCGCCCTCACCCGGCCGGTGCGCGAGCGCGGCTATGGGGTGCATCTGGACGGGGCGCGCCTGGCCAACGCCGCGGCCGCAGGGTTTGACCTAAAATCCATCGCAGGCCTCGGCGTCGACCTGCTGGTGATCGGCGGGACCAAGGCGGGCATGACCCCGGCCGAGGCCATCGTCATCTTCCGCAAGGATCTCGTCCCTCGCTTTGACGCCCGCCTGAAACAGTCGGGCCAGCTGCCGTCCAAGAGCCGCTTCTACGCCGCCCCCTTCGTCGGCATGCTGGAGAGCGGCGCCTTCGTCGAGCGCGCCGTCCACGCCAACGCTATGGCGAGGCGCCTGGCCGAGCTGATGCCCCTGCCGCTCCGCCATCCGGTGGAGGCCAATGCGGTCTTCGTGGAGATGGACGAGGCGACCCTGAAGCGGCTGCACGCCAGCGGCTGGTTCGTCTATCGCTTCATCGACGGCTCGGTGCGGTTCATGTGCTCCTGGGCGACGACTATCGAGGCTATCGAGGCGCTGATCGAGGCCCTGAAAGACGTTCTGCCCTAACCGGCTTCGTCGGCCGCCAGCCAGGCCAGAACATCGGGCCAGTGCTTGTGCGGCAGGTAGTGGCCGACGCCAGGGACGATGCGCACCTCCGCGCAAGGGCGGCCAAGCCAGGCCAGCAGCCGATCGGCCGAGGCGCCGGGGTCATCCGCCCCATACCAGACGCTGATCGGCGCAGTCAGTCGCGGGAGGTCCAGGCGAGGGGTGTTTACACAGAGCGTGAGTTCTCGCGCCGCGCCCTTCGATCCCCGGCTCAGACACTCGCTCATATAGTCGTAGATGAAGGCGATCACGTCGGGATGGCTGCGCAGATAGGCCGCGTCGCCGGGCGCCGAGGCCGCCGTCTGCACCATGGTCTCAACCTGTCGCAGGGACAGACGATGGCGCAGCAGGGCATAGAGCGGTCCCACCGCCCAGGCTGACCTGGCCATTCGGCGGTGCAGCAGGATCATCGGATGGCGGCGGTCACGCTCGGTTTCCGCCTCCACCCCTGTCGGCCGGCCAGACACTAGAAGCAGACGTTCCGCCCGCGCGCCCAGGGCGTCGGCATAGGCCAGGGCGAAGCCGATCCCGTTCATGAAGGCTGCAACCCGCACCTGGCGCAGGTTCAGGGCGTCGGTCAGGGCCACCAGATCCCTGGCGATGGACCCGAAGCTCAGCTCCGCCGATGAGTCGGAGCGGCCTGTGCCCGGTCGTTCTGCGCAGACGATGTAGAGGCCCAGATCATGGGCGAGCTGATCGGTTCCCCGTGGCAGCAGACTTGAGCCTAGCCCCTGGTGGACCATCATGCAGGCCTGCCCGGCTGGATCTCCATAGACCCGGTAGGCCAGCGCCCGGCCATCCGCCAGCCGATGGATCTGAACAGGCGGGGCCGTCCCTCGGGCGCCGGCCTCAGTCGCCGTGACGGTGTCCGGCGCCGCGGGCTGGAGGGACGAGGACAGGGCGCTGAGCTGGGCGAGCGCCCGAACCAGATCACTCTGACGGTTCAATCCCATCTTCTCGAACACGGCCCGCAGCTGATTGCGAACAGTGTTGAGGGAGACGTTCAGATCCTCGGCGGCCTCCTTCAGGGTGAGGCCATCCTTCAGCCGCGCCGCCAGCCGGGTCTCGGCCGGAGTCAGGCCAAAGCTCTCCCGGATGGTTCGCCACAGATGGTCTGTGGCCTCCACGGCTGGAAAGATCAGCGCCGCCGACGCCCGGTCGACCCCATCAATTCCAAGGATCAGTTCCGGCGGCGTCTCGGCCAGGGGCGACATGTAGGCGAAGTGCGGATCGTCATCATCGGTCTGGACGAATTTGACGATCACCTGGCTGGCGCGGGACTCCAGCAGCCGGGCGCGGGCATGGGCCAGGGCTTCGTGGTTGGAGGGATTGAAGAACCGCATCCCACGGCTCTCCACCACGCCCAGCCGGTCACGAAAGAGCGACTCGCCCGCGCTGTTCCAGCCCACGACTCCGCCGGTGGGGGACAACAGGATGACGCCCAGGCTTGGCTTTGCGCCGCCGGACACATCTTCCAGCCCACGGAGATTGGCCAGGGCCGCGTCAGTCTCGGGAACATCCTCGGGAGCCGCGCCGACGGCGGCGATGATCTCTTCCCATCGTTCGGGACGCGCTGCGACAGCGTAAATCGTCTCGATCAGCTGAGCAGCGTCAGCTTTCGGCGCGGTCGAAGGGGACAAGGGTGATCAGACGCAAATGGGGGAACTGGGGGAGTCCCCAGATTACACGGGTCGTCCCATCCGCCAAGCTTGCGTGCGATCACCCAGGTTCCATCACGCCATAGCCGGGGACCTGCGGCCGACCATCCGAGCCATACGGCCCTCGATGATTTCCTCGGCCTCGGCCACGATCCGGCTGATCAGCTCCTGGCAGGTGGGGATGTCGTGGATCAGGCCCTGGATCATACCCGCCGACCAGATGCCATGCTCGGGATCGCCGGTCTCATAGACCACCCGACCGCGGCTACCAGCCACCAGGTCGCGCACATCCTCGAACTTGGCGCCGGAGCGCTCCAGCTCCACCACCTGGCGGCTGATGTCGTTGCGCGCCACCCGGCTGGTGTTGTGCATGGTGCGGAAGATGAGGTCGGTCTGGCGCTCGTCGTTCTCAACGATCTGGCGCTTCACATTCTCGTGGATCGGGCTCTCCACCGTGCACATGAAGCGGGTGCCCATGTTGATGCCCTCGGCGCCCAGGGCGAGCGCAGCGGCGAGGCCGCGCCCGTCGCCGAAACCGCCCGAGGCGATCATCGGGATCTTCACCTTGTCGGCGGCGGCCGGAATCAGGATCAGGCCGGGAATGTCGTCTTCCCCCGGGTGGCCGGCGCATTCGAAGCCGTCGATGGAAATGGCGTCCACGCCCATCCGCTCAGCCGACAGGGCGTGGCGGACGGCGGTGCACTTATGGATCACCAGGACCCCGTGCTTCTTAAGCTCTTCCACATGCTCGGCGGGCTTGTTGCCGGCGGTCTCGACGATCTTGACCCCGGAATCGATGATCGCCTGGCGGTATTCCGCATAGGGCGGCGGGTTGATGGCCGGGAGGATGGTCAGGTTCACGCCGAAGGGCTTGTCGGTCATGGACCGGCAGCGCTCGATCTCCTTGACCAGATCCTTCGGGGTCGGCTGGGTCAGCGCGGTGATGAAGCCCAGGCCGCCAGCATTGGCCACCGCGGCCACCAGTTCGGCGCGGCCCACCCACTGCATGCCGCCCTGCACGACCGGATGCTCGACGCCGAACATCTCGGTGAAACGGGTCTTCAAGGCCATCACGTCCTCCCAAACAATTGTTTGAAGCACTCAAACCCTTGAACGCCGTTCAGGCAAGCCGCGCCGTGAAGGCCTGGCCGCTTCCGGTCGCCGGGTCAGAGGCCGGAGCGGCCGATGGCGTAGAAGCGCTGGGCCCGTTGGGCCCGCAACTCGTCGGGGGTGAGAGGCGCCAGCTTGTCCAGCTCCTCCTCCAGCGCATCTCCCAGGGTCTGCAGCATGGCCGCCGGATCAGAATGGGCGCCGCCGGCCGGCTCGGGCACGATGCGGTCGACAATCTTCATCTTGAGCAGGTCCTGGGCCGTGATCTTCATGGCCTTGGCGGCCTCTTCGGCCGTCCGGGACCCCCGCCACAGGATGGAGTTGGCGCCCTCTGGCGAGATCACCGAATAGATGGCGTGCTCCAGGATCAGCACCCGGTTGCCCGACGCGATGGCGATGGCGCCGCCGGAGCCGCCCTCACCGCTGACCACGCAGATCATGGGAACGCCTAGCGTCAGGCAGCGCTGGGTCGACCGCGCGATCGCCTCGGCCACCCCCCGCTCCTCGCTGCCCACGCCAGGATAGGCGCCGGCGGTGTCGATGAAGCTGATGACCGGCAGGTTGAAGTTCTCGGCCATGTCCATCAGGCGGATGGCCTTGCGATAGCCCTCCGGACGGGTTGAGCCGAAATTGTGCTTCACCCGGCTGGCCGTGTCGTGGCCCTTCTCGTGGCCGAGAATCATGACCGGACGGCCGCGGAAACGGCCAGGGCCGCCAATCAGCGCCTGATCATCGGCATATTTCCGGTCGCCCCTCAGCTCGATGAACTCATCGATCAGACCGCCAGCATAGTCGACGAAATGGGGGCGCTCGGGATGGCGGGCGACCTGGGTCTTCTGCCAGGGATCAAGCTTGGCGTAGGCCTTGACCCGCAGTTCGGCGGCCCGGGCGCGCAACGCCTCGATCTCGGTGTCCATGCCGCCGCCCTCGGCGGTCTCCGACAGGCGCTGGAGCTCCTCGATCTTGGCTTCGAGCTCAGCGATGGGTCGCTCGAACTCGAGATAATGTGCGGCCATCGAGCTGTCTGTCCCTGGCTGTGGGCGGAAGCGGCGGAAGTTAGGCGCGAACCCTCATGGTCACAAGGCCCGTCTGGACGCCGATCGGCGTCCAGGTCAAGGCGCCGGGTCCGCAGGCGCATCGGGCTGGGGCTCCTCGACCGGCCGGCTCACATCTTCGGCCGCGTCATTGGTGGTGGCGGCCGTCACCTTCGAGGGTGCAGCCTCATAGGGCTGTTTCAGTTGGAGCACGTCGAGGGCCTTGCCCCCCTCATGGCCGAACAGACTTCGGATCCGCAGGTCGGTCTGGGGGAAGGGAATTTCGATATTGGCGGCGCGCAGGGCGTCATCAATCGCCCAGGTATAGGCCGCCTGCATGGCGTTGGGCCGCTTGGCGGCGTTGAGGTCTGGCCAGACCAGCAGCTCGAAATTGAGCGCCGAGTCGCCAAAGCCCACCAGCCAGACCTGCGACTTGTGAACCTCGCTCTCCGGCATGGTGAACGGCAGGGCCCGCGCGGCGGCCAGCACGGCGTCGCGAACCTCGTTCTTGTCGGCGCCATAGGCGACGGAGAAGGGAATGTGGATCCGGCGGGTCTGACCATGCAGGGTCCAGTTGACCAGGGTCCCCTCGATCAGATGCGAGTTGGGGACAATGATGTCGATGTTGTCGTTGTTGCGGATACGGGTGGCGCGGGGCCCGATCTCCTGCACCTGGCCCCTGTGGCCGTCTTCCAGCTCCACATAGTCGCCGATATTGACCACGCGGTCGAAGATCAGCACCAGGCCCGAGACGAACTCCTTGACCACGCCCTGCAGGCCAAGACCGACGCCGACGCCGACTGCGCCGGCGAAGATGGCCAGGGACGAGAAGT
>DJWR01000196.1:0-10055 GCA_002441055.1 Caulobacteraceae bacterium UBA6225
CCTGGCCTTGGCTAGGGCATGAAGGGATCAGACCAAAGCGGCTGATCGCATCCTCAAGTCAGACATTTCGAGTGGCGGCCCCGACATGAAGCAATGGACCTTGGGCATCATCGGCGGGTCGGGTCTCTATGACCTTGACGGACTGAAGAACCGCCAGACCCTCTCGATCAACTCCCCATGGGGCGCGCCCTCCGATGAATTGATCACCGGCGAGCTGGATGATGTTCGCCTGGTCTTTCTCCCGCGCCATGGGCGCGGTCATCGCATCCCCCCTGGAGCGCTGAACGCTCGGGCTAATATCGACGTGCTGAAGCGGGCCGGCTGCACCGACGTCCTCTCGGTCTCAGCGGTGGGCTCATTGCGCGAGGAGCTCCCCCCGGGGACCTTTGTCCTGGTGGATCAATATATCGATCGCACGGTGTCTCGGCCGGCCTCCTTCTTTGGAGAGGGGCTCGTGGCCCACGTCTCCATGGCCGAGCCGGTCTGTCCGCGACTGTCAGCTGCGGCGGCGGCGGCGGCGCGAGCGGCTGGCGCGCCCACGGTGGAGGGCGGCGTCTATCTGGCGATGGAAGGGCCGCAATTCTCCACCAAGGCCGAGAGCCATCTCTATCGGTCCTGGGGCTGCTCGGTGATCGGCATGANNTCACCGACTATGACTGCTGGCGCGAGGCCACCGCCCATGTGGAGGTGTCCAATGTGCTGGAGGTGCTGCAGAGCAACGCCGACACCGCCCGCCAGTTGATCGCCGCCCTGGCCCGCGGTCTGCCGGAGGTGCGCGAGCCCTCGCCCATCGATACGGGGCTGGACTATGCGGTGATCACAGACCCTGGCCTATGGGACCCGGCGCTGGCCGAGAAGCTGGCGGGGATCTGCCCGCGGAAGTTCAGCGCAACCGCCGGGGGGTGAGCGCCCGCCGAAGGGCTGGGCCGTCATCAACATCCTCACGCACCTGCAACAGGGCGTAGGGGGCGGCGCCCAGGGCGCGGATCGTATCCTTGAGCGTCTGTTCGCTCGACCAGCGGATTCCGTCGAAGGGGAGGCGCTCCCGCGGGCGTCGGCGCAGGCCGATCAACCAGTAGCCGCCGTCTGCGGCCGGCCCCATGACCGCAGCTTTCGGACCCAGGGCGGCGAAGGCGCGGGCGACGTCGGTGCGGGTCACGCCAGGGGTGTCGGCGCCAATGATCACGACCTGCCCGGCGGGAAGGTTTCGTGTCACCCGCCGGAGCTTCGCGCCCAAGTCCCCTTGGCCCTGGGGCGTGGGGCGGCCGCGACGGACCCAGTGCGTTGGGCGATCGGGCGAGGTGGCCACCCAAAGCGTCCAGCGCGGATCGGCGCCGAGCTCGCGCCACAGTCGCTCCAGAGCGTAGCGGCCAAACCGCAGGGCGGCCAGATCGCCCAGATCGGCGGCTAGCCGGCGCTTGCCCACCCCAAGCCTGGGTTGGCGCGCAAAGATCACCAGGTGTCGATGGGCGCGGTCAGCGGCCATAGAGTCGCGCGATCTCAGCCGGGGGCGTTCCGGTCAGATAGAGGGTCAGGCAGCGGAGGTTCAGCAGGGTCTGACGCGCCCAGCCGCGTCGCCGCCAGCGTGTGGCGGAGGTGATGGCGTCGCCCGGCAACAGGCGCAGTCGACGGCGGCCCAGCCTGCGGACGAGATCGACATCCTCCATCAATGGCAGGGCCTTGTAGCCGCCTACCGCCTCATAGAGGTCCCTGTGGATCAGCAGTCCCTGGTCACCATAGGGCAGGGCGAGCAGCGCCACCCGAAGACGCACCCCCCATTCCAGTAACCGGGCCTGCCAGGCGCGATCATCCAACTGAAAGCCGAAAACGGCGGCCCTCTGCGCCTGTTCAGGCGCGGTGAGGTGCGCCTCCAGCGCTCCCCAGGCCCTGGCGTCGAGCTTGGTGTCGGCATGAAGAAACAGAAGCCATGGGGTCTGCGCCGCGGCGGCGCCGGCGGCCAACTGAACGCCTCGCCCGGGGGGGCTCTGAAGCGCCTCGGCCCCGGCGGCTCTGGCGACCTCAACGGTTGCGTCTCTTGAGCCGCCATCGACCACAATCCGCTGAGCGACGGGGGGCAGGGCGGCGAGGGTGGCCGCAAGGCCCGCCTCGGCGTTCAAGGTCGGGATGATCACCGCCAGGGCGCGGCTGATCTCACTCATGCGCTGCAGCTGGCCCCGCCGAGGACGCAGAACTGCGCGCAGAAGGGGTGATTGAGGCTGACGGGGGATCTGGCGCCAGCGAGGGACGAGGAGAGCTCGAACTGCGGATCGTAGGGGGTCAGGGTGCAGGCGACTACCGCTGGTCCCGGGGCGCCGCGACGGCGCACGACCATGCGGCTGGTGGCGCACATCATTTCATTAGGAGAGCGGTTGAGAATACCCCAGCAAGCCTCTGTGATTTCGGGAACTTCCGCCTTTGACTCCATCTCCGGGAAGAAGACCAACTCGCCAGGATTGGCGGCGTCCACCGGAAGACCCCGGGCGAGGAAGAGGGCGGCGAAGGCCGCCCGGGCCTCGGCCTCGGTTTCATCGGCGACACGCCGACCGGCGATGGCGATCTTCGCCCCCTGTTCGTTCAGCCAGGTCAGGCCCGCCCAGGCCTTGTCCCAGGCGCCGGCGCCGCGCTCTGCGTCATGAACGGCCTGGGTGTGGTGATCCAGGCTGACTCGGAAGGTGATCTGTGGGCCGCCCTTGGCGATTACAGCGGCTAACCGCTCGCCCCACCGCATCATGGGGCGCATGGCGTTGGTCAGGACCAGCACCTGACGGCCGCTGGCCAGGGCCTGGTCCAGCATGACCAGGATGTCGGGGTTCATGAAGGGCTCACCGCCCGTGAAGCCGATCTCCCGGGTGGGCAGGGCGAGGTGTTCGATCTCGGCCAGATAGGCCGCCACATCGGCCGCGGTCAGATAGACCAGGGCGTCATTGGTGGGTGAGCTTTCGATATAGCAGTTCAGGCAGGCGATGTTGCATAGGCTGCCGGTGTTGAACCAGAGGGTCTCCAAGGCGGTGAGGCCGACCTGGGCGCGGGGGGAGCCATCGGCCGTGATCGCGGGATCGACAAAACGTCCTGGGGTCGCAGGACCGCGGTGGGTGGCGAAGGGGGACAGGGCCGTCTGGGTCATCGGTTCCTAACGAGATGAGCAGGCGGGCTGCTGTGAGGTGGTGACAGGGCGTCCTTAGGCCTATTCGGGCCCCCGAGCCGATTGGTTTCAAGCCTAGCCCCCTATCCTGAGACCGTGGATCGTGAAACGGTCCCGCTTGCTGATTTCCGAGGAAGGTTCACCCCATGCGGCTGCTGATCGCCCGTATTGCGCTTGTTCTGTCCCTGTTGCTTCCCGTCTGGTTCATGGCTGCGGCCCTTGGGGTCAAGTTCGACCTCTGGTCCTGGCGTCTGGGTCTGGGTGTTCTGATCGTCCAATGGGGGCCGCGGCTGCTGATCGCAGCCCTAGTCATCGCCTTGGTCGCCGTGGTGGCGACCCTGGCCCGCTCTCCCCGCACCGGATGGCGTGCAGCCCTTGTCGCCCTGGTGATTCCTGTCCTGGGCCTGGGCTACCTGGCCTATGTCCGCGGACAGTCGGCCGATATTCCCCCGATCCATGACGTGACCACCAACGCGGAGGATGCGCCGGTCTTTTCCGAGGCGCTGACCGCCCTGCGGACCGCCGAGGAGGCGAACCCAGTGGTGGACATCTCGACGCCTTTGATCAGCCTTCCGGCCTATCAGGGGCCGCGCTTCGCCCCCCTGGCGGGCAAGAGCCTGGGCCAGGTGGGCCAGGAGGCCTATCCGGAGCTTTCAACCCTGGTGACCCCCAAGGCGCCCGCCGACGCCTTCGCCGCAGCCGAAGCCGAGGCCCGCGCGCAGGGTTGGACGATCGTTTCGACAGACGCCGGGGCCGGCCTGATCGAGGCCACCGCCGAGACCTTCTGGTTCGGCTTCAAGGATGATGTGGTCATCCGGGTCCGGTCGGCCGAGGCTGGGTCAGCCATCGACATGCGTTCGACGTCGCGGGTGGGTCTTTCAGATCTCGGGGCGAACGCTGCGCGGATCGAAGCCTATATGACCGCGCTATCGGGCCGCCTTGCGGACTGAACGGAGAGGGCGCAAGGCCGATGAGACTGGTCCTGGTGGGCGCAGGTCACGCCCACCTGCACCTTCTGGCTCGGGCCGGGACCCTTCGGTCCTCCGGGCTGGATGTCACCCTGGTCGCGCCGGCGACGTTTGACTATTCGGGTCTTGCGAGCGGGGTCCTGTCAGGGGCCTTGGCGTCGAGCGCCGCGCGGATCGATGTCTCGAAGCTGGCGGAGCGCCAGGGCGTGACCCACCTGCCGACCAGGATTGAGCTCGTCGATCTGGCGGGACGCACCGTTGTGACCGCCGATGGTGAGGCTGTTCCCTTCGATCTGCTGTCATTCAATGTGGGCTCAACGGTGAGCGACCCTGCGGGGTTGGCCGCGGCCTCAGAAGTCTGGCCGGTCAAACCCCTCTCGCGCCTGTTCGAGCTTCAGAGCCAGCTTGGAGCGAGCCTCAACGCGGGGGCGAGGACGCCGGCCATCGTGGTTGTCGGCGGTGGCCAGACCGGGTTCGAGATCGCCGCGGCCCTGGCCGGGCTATGCGCCCGCCATGGTCGGATGGCCGATGTCACGGTGGTCAGCCGGGGGAGGGCTCGGTGGGCCCCACCGGCGGCCCTGGCTGACCTGACACAGGGTCTGGCTCGGCGAGGGGTCAGGGTGATTGAAGGCGAAGCGGTGGCCCGCGATGCTGGCCTCTGCCGTCTGGCTGACGGGCGCAGCTTGCCCTGCGACATGCT
This sequence comes from Caulobacteraceae bacterium UBA6225, assembly GCA_002441055.1. Taxonomy (GTDB): domain Bacteria; phylum Pseudomonadota; class Alphaproteobacteria; order Caulobacterales; family Caulobacteraceae; genus Phenylobacterium. Next base: position 4,811 of record DJWR01000196.1, read on the forward strand.
CATCCTGGCCGGCGGGCTTGTGGCGCCGCCCCTGATCAAAGGACTCGGCCTGCCGACCGATGAAGCGGGCCGTCTGCGTGTCACGCCGTCATTGCACGCCCCAGACGATCCGGACGTCTTCGCCGCGGGCGATTGCGCCGTGATCGAGGGCGCAGCAAGGCCTCCAGCAGGAGTCTTTGGCGTCCGAGCCGCGCCCATCCTGGCGGCGAACCTCATCGCCAGGGCCCGAGGCGCGCCCTTACGGGCCTATGACCCCCAGCGGCGCTGGCTGTCGATCATGGACCTGGGCGATGGGACCGGGCTCGCCCTGCGTGGCGGGCTCTGGTGGCGAGGGCGGACAGCCCTGTGGCTCAAGCGCCGCCTGGACCTCGGCTTTGTCGCCAAGGCCCGCAGTCTCAGGCCAGATGCTTGAGGATCGACACTACCTTGCGGGTCCGCGGGGAGAAAAGCGCCGGGGTGTACCATTGGCCCGCCAGGCGTTTGCTGATCTCGCCGCGGGTCGGATAGGGGGCGATCATGCCGGTGATCTGGCTCAGCTTCAGGCCGGCCGAGAGGACCAAAGCCCAGAGCGCGATGTGATCGCCGGCATGACGCCCCACCAGGGTTACGCCCAGCACCTTGCCCTTTGCGGTGGTGATCAGCTTGCCCATGCCCCGGGTGTCGCCCTCGGCGATGGCCCGATCATTGCCGGCGAAGTCGAACACTTCGACGCGGATGTCATTCCCATGGGCCTCGCGGGCCTGGGCCTCGCTCAGACCCACGGCGGCCAATTCCGGATCGGCATAGGTCACCCGCGGCGTTGCGAGGCCTTCAGCGTTCACGGGCAGACCAAAGATGGCGCGGCGGACCACCAGGCCTGCATGCGCCCCGGCCAGGTGGGTGAACTGGCCCCGACCGGCGGCGTCACCCACCGCATAGACGCGCTTGTTGCTGCTGCGCAGGGACTTGTCTGTGATGACGCCATTGCGATCCCGTTCGACGCCGGCCTTTTGCAGGTCCAGATCGTCCAGGGCGGGCCTGCGGCCCACGGCCACAAGAAGGTGAGACCCGGCGATACGAGTCTCACCGGACTCATCTTCCACGACCAGGGTGGGGCCCGGCTCGACCCGGATCGCCTTGCGCCCGGCCATCAGCTCCACCCCGTCGGCGCGAAGCTGATCCAGCACAACGGCGGCGGCGGCCGGGTCCTCGCGCCCTAGGATCCGGTCAGCCTCGACGATCACCACCTCGCTGCCCAGGCGGCGGAAGGCCTGACCCAACTCCACCCCGATGGGCCCGCCCCCCAGGACGATCAACCGACGCGGCGTCTCGTTGAGCTCAAACACCGATTCGTTGGTGAGATAGGGGACGGCGTCCAAACCCGGGATGGGTGGAACCGCGGCGCTGGAGCCGGTGGCTATGATGATCTTGCGCGCCCGTACGCGCAGGCTTTCGCTAGCCACCGTGCGGGCGTCGAGAAAGCGCGCCGGTTCGCGGATCACCGTGACGCCCAGCCCTTCGAACCGCTCCTGGCTGTCATGGGGCGCGATGGTCGCGATGGCGGCGTGCACATGGGCCATGACCTGGGCGAAGTCGACCGCGACGTCGCCGGCATGCACGCCCAGCGTCCTGGCGTGCTTGGCGTCATGGGCGGCGGAGGCGGCGGCGATCAGAGCCTTGGAGGGGACGCAGCCATAGTTCAGGCAGTCGCCGCCCATCTCGCCCTTTTCGAACAGCACGACCTTCAGCCCCAGCTGGGCCGCGCCTGCGGCCACCGACAGCCCGCCGGAGCCAGCGCCGATGACGGCCAGGTCGGCCTTGATGATCTTGCCCGTCATAGGGTCTCTCCCGACTTCGCGCGGCGGCGCTGATAGAGGGTGACGCCGAGGGACAGCAGACCAAGGGCCACCAGGGGGCCAAGGATGTTGGGCTGGAAGATCACCCCCAGGTCCGGCGCCTCGTTTCTCGCCAGAAGATCGCCTATGCCCGCGCCGATGCCGCTGTAGATGAAGGTGGCGGGCATGATCCCGATGAAGGTGGCCAGGGCGTAGGGGCCCAAGGGGGCGTGCGCCAGGGCGGCCGCCACATTGACCAGCCAGAAGGGGGCGAGGGGAATGAGCCGCAGGGTCAGGATGTAGCCGAAGGCGCCGGCCGCCACCCCATCGATGATCGCTTTCAAACGCCCCTGGGAGGCCTCGGCCCGCTGCCGCAGGGCTGCCCCGAGAGATGTGCGGACAGCGTAGAAGACGGCGACCGCGCCGATGGTGGCGCCCACCACTGTGGCGGCGCCGCCAACCCAGATACCGAACAGATATCCGCCGGCCAGGGTCAGGATCACCGCGCCGGGCACGCTGAGCGCTGTCGACAGGGCGTAAACGCCGATGAAGGTCAGCAGAGCCAGCGGCAGGTTGTCGGCCACGAGCTTGCGCAGGGTCGCCTCATTGTTCTGCAGGGCCTCCAGATTGAGGAAGCGTCCGAGATCGCTGGTGAACACCAGAACGAGTCCGACGGCGAGGAGCAGCAGGGGCAGATAGCGTTTCAGGCGGGTCATGGGGTCCCCAGGGCGGGCCGAAGGTGTGTCGCTGGCGCAGCCGGTCAATGCGCTGCCCTTCGTGTGCAGGCGCGCCCTGGTTACAGCCACGCCTGGGCGTCCGTCGCGAAAAAAAGAGCCGGGCCCCGCGCGCCCCTTGGAGCGGACGAGGGGAATTCCGCCGTCTGCGCCCCTCCGCGCCTCGGCTCTGGCGGAGGCTTTGCTTCAATCATGACCAAGATTTCATGGCCGAGCTTGCATCTGTCGGCGACGGCGCGCGCCTCTTATGCTGTGAACGGGCCAGAAGCGCCCGACCGCGCCTAGATAGGAAAACTCCCATGGACGTCGCCATCGCCGGCATTATCTCAAGCGTCTTCAATGTCGCCATCATCTTCAGCGCCATCGTCGCGATCATCGTCGTGCCGCGCTATCTCAAGGCCAAAGAACGGGCGGAACTGCACAAGACCATTCAGGCCGCCTATGAGCAGGGCCAGCAGCTGCCGCCCGAGTTGATCACGGCCCTGACGCAGGACGTGAAGGTCAAGCCCAAGGCCTCGCCGGCCAGGGACCTGCGAACGGGAATCATCTGGGTCGGCGTGGCGGTCGGTCTGGCGGCATTTGGCTACGCCATCGGCTTTGAAGAGCCTGACGCCACCTACATCTTCCTGGGCATCGCCGCCTTCCCGGGCTTTATTGGCCTGGCCTTCATCCTGATGTCCTTCATCGGTCGGGACAGGTCCTGACCGCGCGCGGCGGGGAACAGCCATGTCGCGGTCCGAACGACACCGACTCTCCAGTCTGCACGATGTGGAGCTGGCCAGCCTCGCGGCGTCTGGCGACCGGCAGGCCTTTGGCGAACTCGTGCGCCGACATGGGTCGGCCGTCCGGGCGCTGCTGCGGCGGATGGGGGTGAACGCGGCCGAAGCCGATGATCTGGCTCAGGACGCCTTCATCGCGGCCTTCGAATCCATCGCGGACTTCAGGGGCGAGGGCGCCTTTGGGGCCTGGGTCAAGAAGATCGCCGCCAGGGTCTGCATGCGCCGGGCGCAGAAGGACAAGCGGCTGCGAGCCCGGCTGGAGGCCAATGAGACGCCGGAGACGCCCGCGGTTGTCGATCCAGGGCGCCGTATGGATCTGGACGAGGCGCTGAGAGGCCTCGCGGACGCCGAACGGCTCTGTGTCAGTCTCTGCTACGGGGCGGGTCTTTCTCATGCGGAGGCGGCGGAGGCCTTGAACCTGCCGCTTGGAACGGTCAAATCCCATGTCAAACGTGGTCTGGATAAGCTCAAGGCCCGACTGGCGCCTGAGGGCGAGGCGATGGAGGGACAGCGTGGCAATGGCTGAGATGGAGGTGGAACGCACCATCGAGCGCCTGTTCGCCCGCGCCCCGGAACTGGGTGACGCTGATGTCTTCGCCGAACGGGTCCAGCGCAGGCTGGACCGGGGCTGGGCTGCGCGGCGGGCGCTGATTGGCGTCGCGGGTCTGGTGGGCGGCGTGATTGGCGCGAGCCAGCTGATCATGTCGAATCTGTTTTCCCGGGCCGAAGCGGCGTCCAGCGAGTCGGCGCGGGTGCTGACGAGCGGCGTGCGCCAGCTGGCGCCGCAGGCGGAGTGGCTGCTGAACGGGCCGGCGGGAATCGAAGCCATCTGGCTGGCCGCAGGCCTTGCCGTGGTGGCCATGGGGCTCGTCCTGACCCGCATCATTGAGGAGATCTGACCCTGTCCGCCCAACGCCAGGAGACGGTGCGGCGCCTCGCAGCGCCCGACATCACCGGACGAAAGGGGAAGACGCCCATCGTCTGCCTGACCGCCTACACCGCCCCCATGGCTGAACTGCTGGACGAGGCCTGCGACTTGCTGTTGGTGGGCGACTCAGTAGGCATGGTGATCCACGGCCTGCCCAATACGGTGGGTGTGACCCTGGAGATGATGATCCTGCACGGCCAGGCGGTGATGCGGGGCTCCCGCAAAGCCATGGTCGTCGTGGACATGCCGTTCGGCTCCTATGAAGGCTCGGCCGAGCAGGCCTACGCCAATGCCGCCCGCCTCATGAAGGAGACCGGCGCCCAGGCGGTGAAGGTGGAGTCTGGTCCCACTGTGGCCGAGACCATCGCCTATCTGGTCAAACGCGGCGTGCCGGTCATGGGACATGTGGGCCTGCGGCCCCAGGCGGTGCTGGTGGACGGCGGGTTCCGGGCCAAGGGGCGCGGAGAGGCCGAGCGGGCGATGATCCTGGAAGAGGCCTGTGCGACCGCCGCCGCCGGCGCCTTCGCCCTGGTGGTGGAAGGTGTGGCCGAGGGACTGGCGCGGGAGATCACCCAGGCCGTCGACATTCCGACGATCGGCATCGGCGCATCGGCTGGCTGTGACGGTCAGATCCTGGTGACGGACGACATGCTGGGCCTCTTCGACTGGACGCCAAAGTTTGTTCGCCGCTACGCCGATCTGCGGGGTGAAATCCTGCGGGCGGCGCAGGCCTACGCCGCCGACGTGCAAGAGAGACGTTTTCCAGGGCCGGCGGAAATCTATTTCCCCAAGGCGGGCTGACCTCGTCGAGATTCGATTGCGCGGCGAGGGCGTGGCGACGTTGCGGCGCGCCCGCTTGCACTATAGGTTCGCCGCCTCTGATTTTGTCGCCTGAGCGCGGGGTTTCCATTTCGTGACTGACGTTTTTGACGAGGTCGAGGAGCAACTCCGCGCCGACCGCTACAAGACGCTCGCCCTGCGCGCCCTGCC
>DJWR01000196.1:10133-12380 GCA_002441055.1 Caulobacteraceae bacterium UBA6225
ACTGTTCGACGAGGCCGCCGAGAAGGCGTCCGACCCTGTGCTGGCTGACGCCGCCCGCCTCAAATCCGCCTTCGCCCTGCTCGATACCGCCCCCCTGTCGGAGTTGAAGACCCGGCTGGAGCCTTTGACCGAGGAAGGGCGTCCCTATCGCGCCCTGGCCCTTGAGGCCCTGGCCTTCGCCAAGCTTCTGGGGGGTGAAATGGATGAGGCTCGTTCAGACTTCGGCGTGCTGGCCCTGATGCCGGGGGTTTCGGATGTCGAGCGCCAGCGGGCCCAGGCGGCCCGGGCCATGATCGACTCTGGCGCCGCCTCGGCTCTGCCCGATGTGGTGAAGGCTTCGCGCGCGCTCCCTGAGCCCGCTTCCGACGACGCGGCCGCCGCAGAGGCGCCGCAGCAGCAAGGTTCGGCTTCGCAATGATCCTTTCCCGCCCCTCGATGGTCACCGTCCTGCTGGCCAGCGCCGTCGCGATCTCCGGCTGCTCGACGGTGAACCGTCTCAATCCGTTCAGCGGCGATGACGGCCCTCAGGAAGTGGCCGGTGAGGGGGAGCGCATTTCCGTGCTCGCCTTCAACGACACGGTTGAGCCCTCAGAGACGTTGAGCGGGGCGGACTTCTTCCTGCCGACGCCCTATTCGCGGGCGGCTTGGCCCCTGCCTGGCGGCGTCGCCGAACAGGCGCCGGAGCACATCGAAGCGCCGGTGAACTTCGACATCGCCTGGCGCCGCGGCTTTGGCGAAGGCTCGGGTCGCGGGCATCATGTCACCGCTCCGCCAGTGGCGGCGGACGGTCGTCTCTATGTGATGGACGGCTCGGCCCAGGTTTCGGCCATTGACGCCAAGAGCGGCCAGACGGTCTGGAGCGCCGATCTTCAGCCCCCCCGGCGCGATGAGCGCGAGGGTTTTGGCGGTGGCGTGGCCTACGCCGAGGGCAAGCTTTATGTGACCTCTGGCTATCGGTTCGTGACCCGTCTCGATGCAGCCACCGGCGCAGTCGAGTGGCGTCGTGAGACAGAGCAGCCGATCCACGCCGCGCCGACCGTGACGGCCGGCCGGGTGATGGCCGTTGCGGTCGACAACACCCTTCTGACCTTTGAGACTGCCACGGGCGCACCCAGCTGGACCTATCAGGCCCTGAGCGAGCCGGCTCGGATTCTGGGCGCCTCAACGCCGGCCGTGTCTGGCGACACGGTGGTCGCGGCTTTCAGTTCCGGCGAGCTGGTCGCCTTGAGAAGCGGTAACGGCAACGACCTCTGGAACGAGGGCCTGTCCCGCGGCAGCCGCACCAACGCCCTCTCTGAAATCCGCGACATTTCTGGTCGCCCGGCCATTTACCGCGGCGATGTCTATGCCGTGAGTCACGCGGGCGCCTTCGCCGCGATCGACCTGCGTACGGGCGCCCCGCGCTGGACCCTGCCGGTGACCTCGACCACCACGCCCTGGCCTGCAGGCGACGTGGTCTATGTGGTGTCCAAGGCGGGTGAGGTGATCTGCGTCTCCCGGGAGAGCGGGCAAGTCTACTGGATTCGCGATCTGAATGATGGCGTTGACCCCAAGAAGGTCGGCGGCGTCTTTGGTTTCGGCGGCCGTCCGGGCGCCAAGCCCCTGTGGACGGGGCCCCTGTTGGCCTCCAACAAGCTTGTCGTCGCCTCTTCGACGGGGGAGCTCGCCGTTCTGGACGCCAAGACTGGCGTGGTTGATCGCAAGATGAACCTCGGCGCGCCGGTTCTTCTGGAGCCCATCGCGGTCGATGGCATGGTCTATGTGGTCACCGATGAGGCGCAGGTGATCGCCCTGCGTTAGACGCAGCGACCCACTCCGTAAGCTTCTGTGTCACAGGACCGCGCTTGCAGCGCGGATTAGCACTATTTGAGCGGAATCTGGTCTATGGAGGCCAGGTTCTGTTCCAGCGCGCCAGGGGGCGCCCATGCCGCTCAAAATCGCCATCGTCGGCCGCCCGAATGTGGGCAAGTCCACGCTTTTCAATCGACTGGCCGGGCGCAAGCTCGCCATTGTCGATGACCTGCCCGGAGTCACCCGGGATCGCAAGTTCGCGTCTGGCCGGTTGGGCGACATCGATCTGGAACTGATCGACACCGCGGGTTTTGAGGATGTCACCGACGAGAGTCTCGAAGCGCGGATGCGGCAGCAGACCGAGCTTGCCGTCGAAGAGGCTGATCTCATTCTCTTCGTCATGGACTCCCGTGAGGGCGTGGCGCCGATGGACGAAGTTTTCGGCGAGCTCCTGCG
>DJWR01000196.1:12492-24745 GCA_002441055.1 Caulobacteraceae bacterium UBA6225
CAACTGGCCATTGTCGGGCGGCCCAATGCGGGCAAATCCACCCTGGTGAACCGTCTGATCGGCGAAGACCGGCTGCTGACCGGCCCAGAGGCTGGGATAACCCGCGACTCCATTCCCGTCGACTGGACCTGGGATGACCGGGCCATACGCCTGGTGGACACCGCGGGTCTGCGCCGAAAGGCCAAGGTTCAGGAGAAGCTTGAGCGCCTGTCCACCCAGGATACCATTCGCGCCATCACCTTCGCCGAGGTGGTCCTGCTGGTGATGGACGCCACCCATCCTCTGGAGATTCAGGACCTGCAGATCGCAGACCTGGTGGAGCGCGAGGGCCGCGCCCTGGTCTTTGTGCTGGCCAAGTGGGACCTGGTGGAAGATCCGCAGATCCGTCTGAAGGAGCTTGAGGAAGAGGTCTCCCGCAAGCTTCCCCAGGTTCGCGGCGCGCCGATGATCGCCCTGTCGGCGGAGACCGGTCGCAACCTCGACCGGCTAATGCCCGCGGTCTTCAAGGCCCACGACGACTGGTCCACCAAGGTTAAGACCCGCGACCTGAACGACTGGTTGGCCATGGCCGTCCAGAGGCACCCGCCACCGGCGGTGAATGGGCGCCGGGTCCGCCCGAAATACATCACCCAGACCAAGGCGCGGCCGCCGACCTTCGTGCTGTTCGCCAGCCGAGCCAGCCAGCTTCCAGATAGCTATCGCCGCTACCTGATCCACTCGATCCGCGAGAGCTTCGACCTGCCTGGGGTGCCCGTGCGATTGACGGTGAAGTCGGGGGCCAACCCCTATGCCGATGGCGAGGCCCGTTCGCCTGGCCCATCTCGCACGGCGCCCCGAAAGGCCAAGGCTAGCAGCGCCAAACCCGGCGCCAAGAAGGGCCTGGGGGCTAAGGCAGGCAAGCCCGCCAAGGCCGGCAAACCTGCCCGCTCGACCAAGTCATCCGGTTTCGGCGGCGCCAAGGCCCGGCCGACACGGGCCGGCCCGGTCAGTGGCCGGAAGACGCCTTCGCGGCCTTCCACCCGGCGAAGCTGACCGGCGTATCGGGTTGACCCAGATCGGCCTGGGCCAGTTCCACGATCATCGGCCCGATTTCGGCGGGATCGGGCAGGCTGTCGGGATCCTCACCCGGCATGGCCTCGGCCCGCATCTTGGTGCGCATGGCGCCAGGGTCGATCAGGGCGGCGCGGACGCTGGTGTTCTCAAGTTCATCGGCCCAGGTGCGGACCAGATGGTCGGTAGCGGCCTTGGTGGCGCCATAGGCGCCCCAGAAGGCCTTGGGCCTGGCCACCCGGCCACTGGTGAAGATCAGGGCGCGACCAGCCGGCGCGGCCTTGAGCAGCCGCTCGGTGCTACGGAGCAGGCGATAGGTGGCGGTCAGATTGATGGCCACCGCTTTGTCCCAGGCGGGCGGGTCAATGTGGGAGATTGGGCTCAGCCCCCCCAGGACGGCCGCGGCGTGGACCAGGATGTCCAGCTTGCCATGACGCTCATGGATTGCGAGCCCCAACTGGTCGATCCCGTCGCCCTGCGCCAGGTCCATGGGAACCAGCGTCGCGGCCTGGCCTGAAACAGCGCGGATCTTGTCGTCCAGGACCTCCAACCCCCCTTGGGTGCGGGCCATGCCGATGACATGGGCCCCAGCTTGGGCCAGGGCGATGGCGCACTCCCGGCCGATGCCACGGCTGGCGCCAGTCACCAGGGCCACGCGGCCGGCGAGGGGGAGGGATGTGTCGGTCATGGGTGCTGTCTAGCTGGTCTCTGAAGGGCCATCGGCCCGCTTCGCATAGTGTCCGGCGATGGCCGCGCAGGCCATCAGTTGGAACTGGTGATAGAGCATGATAGGCAAAAGCACGAAGCCGACTGTGGCGGCTGGAAACAGGACGGCCGCCATGGGCGCGCCGGCTGCCAGGCTCTTGTTGGAGCCGCCGAAGAGGATTGTGATCTCGTCTTCCACCGGGAACTTGAGGCGTCGGCTGATCCAGATGGTCCAGGCCGTGGAGGCGGCGAGCAGGACCAGGCAGATGAGCGACAGGCGCACCAGATCGCCCATGGACACCTGGCTCCAGATGCCGACGGCGACGGCGCCAGAAAAGGCGTTGTAGACCACCAGCAGGATCGAACCGCGATCGGCGAGACTGGCCTGTTTGGCATGGCGCTGGATAAAGCCGCCGATCCAGGGGCGCAGAATTTGACCAGCGATGAATGGCGCCAGCAGTTGCAGCAGGATGGCCTCAAACGCGCCCCATGACAGGCCACCGCCCTCCGCGCTCAGCAGCACGCCCACCAACAGAGGGGTGATCAGGACCCCGAGAATGTTCGAGGCCGAAGCCCCGCAGACGGCGGCGGCCACATTGCCTCGGGCGATAGCGGTGAAGCCCACCGCCGATTGGATGGTCGAGGGTAGGCAGCCCAGATAGATGAGGCCCGGAACCAGGGCGGCTGGAACAATCCAGCCCGGCAGGCCAGAAACCGCCAGACCCGCCAGGGGAAACAGGGCGAAGGTGGTCGCCAGCACCACGAGGTGCAGCCGCCAATGGGCGATGCCGGCCACCACGGCCTGCGGCGAGAGCTTGGCGCCATGCAGAAAGAAGACCAGGGCGACGCCGATCTTGGTCGCAATCCCCACCACTTCGGCGGCCTGGCCCCGGGCCGGCACGAGGGAGGCGAACACCACCGTGGCCAGGATGGCCAGGATGTAGGGATCGATCTTGAACCGGGCGAGCGCGCGGCGAACAGCGCCGATCACGCGTCGACCAGGAAGGTCAGCTGGCGCTCATCGGCCGCATTCCGGCCCTCGGCGATTTCGCGGTCGAGCAGGCGGGTGGGGTAGTCGCCGGTGAAATAGTGATCGGTGAACTGGGGCGCCGCCGGATCGCGGGGGTCCGACTCCATGGCCCAGTAGAGGCCATCCACCGACAGGAAGCCCAGGCTGTCCACCTCCAGCATCTTGGCCATTTCCTCAAGGCTCTTGTTAGCCGCAAGGAGCTGCGCGCGCTCAGGCATGTCGATCCCGTAGAAGTCGGGCCACATGATCGGCGGCGAGCCAGAGCGGAGATGGACCTCCTTGGCGCCGGCCTCGCGCACCATGCGGACGACCCGCAGGGAGTTGGTGCCGCGGACGATGGAGTCGTCGATCAGCATCACCCGCTTGCCGGCCAGGACGGCGCGATTGGGGGACAGCTTCATGCGCACGCCAAGTTCACGGGCGCCCTGAGTCGGTTGGATGAAGGTGCGCCCCACATAGTGGTTGCGCATGATGCCCATCTCGTAGGGGACGCCCGTCTCCTGCGCATAACCCAGGGCCGCAGGCACGCCGGAGTCAGGCACAGGCACTACGACGTCGCAGGGCGGGGCGCTTTCCTGGGCCAGGCGACGACCCATGCGCTTGCGCACCTCATAGACCGAGCGGCCGTTCACGACGGAGTCCGGTCGGGCGAAATAGACATACTCAAAGATACAGGGGCGGGCCCGGGCGGCCGGGAACGGCCGCAGACTCTCGACCCCGTTGTGGTCGATCACCACCATCTCGCCGTGTCCGATGTCGCGGATGAAGCGGGCGCCGATCATGTCCAGGGCGCAGGTCTCCGACGCCAGCACATATGTATTGTCGAGCTTGCCCAGCACCAACGGCCGGATGCCCAGGGGGTCGCGGACCCCGATCAGCTTCTTGTTGGTGAGCGCCACCAGGGCGTAGCCGCCCTCGATCATGGACAGGGCGTCGATGAAGCGGTCAGTCATCCGACCCTTCCGAGAGCGGGCCACAAGATGGAGGATTACTTCGGAGTCCGAGGTCGACTGGAAGATGGCCCCTTCGGCCACGAGATTCTGGCGCAGGGTCAGAAAGTTGGTGAGGTTGCCGTTGTGGGCGAGCGCGATGCCCCCGCTCTCCAGGTCGGCGAACATGGGCTGGACATTGCGGATGAAGCTGCCGCCGGCGGTGGAGTAGCGGGTGTGACCGATAGCGGCCCCGCCGGGCAGGCGCTGGGCCAGATCGGCGTCGCCGAACGCCTCGCCAACCCGCCCCATGTGCCGTTCAGTGTGAAAGCGTTGGCCATCGAAGCTGGCGATACCGCAGGCCTCCTGGCCCCGGTGCTGCAGGGCATGAAGCCCCAGGGCGGTGAGCCCGGCCGCCTGCGCCGCGCCATAGACGCCGAAGACGCCGCATTCCAGCCTCAGGCTGTCATCATCGGGGTCTCTGACCGGGGGGGACCAGATCTCAGAAGCCGGGCTCATCGGGATTTCTCCACCAGATCGTCGATGTCGTCGCGCGCGCGCTGGTCATAGCCTTCTTCCGAAGGCGGATCACCTGCGCCGTCGCGAACCGCGCCCGCAATCGCGGGCCGTAGCCGATCGGCCACATCCATTCCCTCTGGCGCAAAGGCTTTCAGCACCTCGCCGGCGGCCTTGGTCAAGGGATAAAGCGCCGCACCGGCGATCCATTGCGGCATTCGATCTGGCGGGGTTGCGGCGTTGAAGGCCAGGCTGAACGCGCCCAACACCACCAGGGAGCGAACCAGGCCAAACCCCGCGCCGATCAATCGGTCGAGAAAGCCAAGTACGTCAGTGGCCTGAACCCGGTCGGCCATACCGCCCCCGATGAGCCTGAGAACCACATAGACCGCCACGAAGACGATCAGGATCGCCGCCACATTGGCCGCCCAGGCCGGCTCGACGACGCCTCTGAGGACTGGCCCAGAAAAGCGCAGGCCCCACAGGGCCGTGGCCCCCGCCACCAACAGGGCGAGCACCGTCGCCATCTCCCGAACCGCGCCGCGAAAGAAACCGACGCCCGCCGAGATGGACAACAGCCCCAGGGCGATGAGGTCGAACAGGGTCAAGAGCGACCTTTCCAGTCTTGCTCGCCAATCCTGGTGATGGCGTCGGCGAGCCTCGCCACGGGATTGAGCTTCATGCCCGGCGCCCCCTCCGCCTCCATGGGGGCCAGGGCCTGACCAAAGCCGAGCTTGGCGGCTTCCTTTAGACGACCATCCATTCGGCTGACCTGGCGGATGTCGCCAGACAGGCTGATCTCGCCGAACACGACGCAGTCTTGGGGCAGGGCGACATCGAGGGCCGATGAGGCCAGGGCGGCGGCGGCGGCGAGGTCGGCCGCAGGCTCGGTGACCCGCAGACCCCCTGCGACGTTCAGATAGACATCCCGGTCGCCGAAACCAAGACCGCACCGAGCCTCAAGCACTGCCAGCACCATCGCAAGCCGGCCGGAATCCCAGCCCACGACAGCCCGCCTGGGCGTGCCATAGGCGCTGGGGGCGACGAGGGCCTGGATCTCCACCAGCACAGGTCTGGAGCCTTCGATGCCGGCAAACACCGCCGCGCCCGCGGCCCGCTCGCCAGATGTGTTGAGGAACAGGGCCGACGGGTTCACCACCTCCATGAGCCCAGAGTCGGCCATTTCGAACACGCCGATCTCGTCGGTGGTGCCAAAGCGGTTCTTCACCCCCCGCAGGATGCGGAAGGGATAGCCGCGCTCGCCCTCGAAGGTCAGGACCGCGTCGACCATATGCTCGATCACCCGGGGACCGGCGATGGCGCCTTCCTTGGTGACGTGGCCCACCAGGATGACGGCCACCCCACGCTTCTTGGCGATGCGGACCAGTTCGCCGGCCGCCGCCCTCACCTGGGTGACCGAGCCGGGCGCCGCCTCGTGGGCGTCGCTCCACATGGTCTGGATGGAGTCGATGATCACCAGGTCGAAGGTGTCGCGCTTCAGGCCATCCAGGATGATGCGAAGGGAGGTTTCAGCAGCCAACTGCACCGGGGCCTGGGCCAGACCCATGCGATGGGCGCGGGCCCGGACCTGTTCGACGGCTTCCTCGCCCGAGATATAGGCGCAGCGGGCGCCGCGCAGAGAGGCCTGGCCAACCACCTGCATCAGCAGGGTGGACTTGCCTACCCCTGGATCGCCACCCACCAGCAGGGCCGAGCCTGGCACCACGCCGCCGCCACAGACACGGTCGAACTCGGCCACGCCGGTCAAAATACGCGGCGGGGCCGGGGTTTCCGCCTCAAGGGTTTCAAACACCAGACCCCGTTGGCCTCGGCCAGACTTCGCCGGAGCCAGGGCGCCGGGTGGACGGGACTGCGCCTCCTCGACCATGGTGTTCCAGGCCCCGCAGGCCGGACACTGGCCGGCCCATTTGCCCTGCACGCCGCCGCAGGACTGGCAGACATAGACCGCGCCGTCTCTGGCCAAGCGGAGCTCCTGATTCGCTGATGCGGCAGTCTAACGCCGCAGACCAGGTTTTGGCCGCCTTAGGCGTCCTCGCTCTGGCCGGCGCCGAGGTAGACCCGTTGGGCCCGGGCCGAAAGGCGGACCAGGCATTCGTGAGCGATGCTGTCGGCCGCCTGGGCCTGTTCATCCAGCAGGGCGTGGGGGCCGAGCAATTCGACCATGTCTCCGGGGCGAGCTGAAGCGTCTCCCAGGTCCAGAACCGTGAGGTCCATGTCGACAATATAGAGGCGACGCAGGGCGCCGGCCGCCCAGGCCTGGCCCCCACGGCGGGTCGCGCGAATGACGCCGTCGGCATAGCCCGCGCCCACCAGGGCCACGCGCGTCGCCCGTTCGGCGGCTATGGTCAGGCCGTAGCCGATGAGCTCTCCGGCGCTGACATGTCGGATGTCGAGGATAGGCGCCTCCAGTCGCGCCACCGCCTTCAGCCGAGGGTCGGGCCGTTCCTGGGGGCCGCCGCCGTAGAGGCTGATGCCGGGGCGAACGAGATCGAAGCGATAGTCTGGCCCCAGGAAGGCGCCTGCTGAGGCGGCGAGACTGGCCTTGGCCTTCGGAAATAGCGCCCGCACCGACCGAAAGGCGGCCAACTGCTGGGTGTTGCGCACATGGTGAGGGACTGCGCCAGCGCCCAGGTGGCTCATCACAAGCTCGATCTCCAGGCCCGCGAGCCGATCGGACTGGACGAGGGCGCTGGCCTGCTCTTGGCCCAATCCCTGCCGGTTCATACCGGTGTCGACTTGCAGAACGCAGGGCAGGGGGGCGGCCGCGCTCCGGGCGAACTGGCTGGCGGCGGCCACCTGATCAAGAGTGTTCAGCACCGGGGTGAGGCCGGCGGCCGCCAGGCGCGGACCTGAGCCAGGGGTAAAGCCGTCGAGGACGATGATACGCGCCGACCTGTGCGCCAGAGCGTCACGAAGGGCCTCGCCCTCTTCTAGCCTGGCCACGAAGAAGGTCCGGGCGCCTTCGGTCCACAGCCGGCGGGCGATGGGCGCCGCGCCCAGGCCATAGCCATCGGCCTTGACCACGGGAGCGGTCTCCGCGCCGACCGCTTCAGCGGCGATCACATGGTAGTTGTGGGCCAGGGCGTCGAGGTCGATGCTCAGTCTGGCGCGGAAGTTGGGGGCCATCTGCTCCCCTTGAACCGCCGACGGTCCGGGCGCAAGCCCGGCTGCATCAGTGGGGGTCGTAGCGGCCGTCCCGAGCAAGGTTGCCGAACTTGGTCAGGTCCTCGTGGAAGGACAGCTTCACCGTTCCGATGGGGCCGTGACGCTGCTTGCCGATGACGATTTCTGCGAGGCCGCGGACCTGATCCATCTGCTCCTGCCACTTGAAGTGCTCTTCGGTGCCTTCCCGCGGCTCGGTGCGGCTGAGGTAATAGCTCTCGCGATAGATGAACATGACCATGTCGGCGTCCTGCTCGATGGAGCCGGATTCCCGAAGGTCGGAAAGCTGGGGCCGTTTATCCTCCCGGTTCTCCACCTGACGGGAGAGCTGCGAGAGCGCGATCACCGGCACCGAAAGTTCCTTGGCCAGGGCCTTCAGACCCTGGGTGATGGCGCTGACCTCCTGCACTCGGTTGTCGCTGGAGCCGGAGCCCACGGTGACCAGCTGGAGATAGTCGACCATGATCAGGTCGAGGCCCGTGGTGCGCTTGAGGCGCCGGGCGCGGGCGGTGAGTTTGGCCAGGCTCAGGCCGCCGGTGGCGTCGATATAGAGGGGCGCTTCCTGGATCTCGAGGGCGGCGTCCCGGACGCGGCCGAACTCCATGGCGTCGATCTCACCCTTGCGCAGGCGGTCGCCCGAGACGCCAGAAGCCTCGGCCAGCAGGCGCATGGCCAGCTGCTCGGCCGACATTTCCAGGGAGAAGAAGGCCACAACGCCGCCGCTCACCGTCTTGCGGGTCCCGTCGGGCCGCGGCTCCCAGGCATAGTTGCGGGCCACGTCGAATGCGATGTTACAGGCCAGCGAGGTCTTCCCCATGGAGGGACGGGCCGCAAGGATCACAAGGTCGGAGGGATGCAGGCCGCCGATCTTCTGGTCGAGATCGATGAGGCCGGTGGACAGGCCCGCCAGGCCCCCGTCCCGGGCATGGGCCTCGGCGGCCATGGCCACGGCGCCGTGCAGGGCGTCGGCGAAGGGGATGAAGCCCTGGCTGACGGAGCCTGTCTCGGCGAGGGCGTAGAGCTGCTGTTCGGCGGCCTCGATCTGGTCGCGGGCCGAGGTTTCGCCATCAGTGGTCTGGGCGCCGGTGGCGATCTCCTGACCGATGCGGATCAGATCCCGGCGCAGAGCCAGGTCGTAGATGGCTCGGGCATAGTCGGGGGCGTGGGTGGACGGCGGGGCCCGGTCCACCAAATTGGCCAGATACCGCAGGCCGCCCAGTTCCTCGAACGCCGGGTCGCGGGCGAACTGCTCGGCGATAAGGATGGGCTCGGCCAGCTGACCTTTGCGGATCGAGGTTTCGATGGCGCCATAGAGGCGGCCATGGAACGGCTCGAAAAAGTGCCGCGCCTGCAGGTTGTCCCCCAGGCGCTCGAAGACGGCGTTGTCATACAGCAGCGCCCCCAGCAGGGCCTGCTCGGCCTCCACATTGGCCGGAGCCTGGGCGAGGTGGGGTTCATCGTCCTGCGGCATGCGCAGATCCAGGGCGGGAACTAGGGCCATAGATTGCTGATAGCTTAATGGCCGCCCCGCGACTGCCGACGAAGTGTCGCGCTCAACAGGAAATCGCGAGCCTGTGGAAAGGTTGTCCCGGCGGCCCAACGAAAAGGGGGCGGACCTGCGCCCGCCCCCTTCAAGGTCGTCTCAGACCGCGGGATCTACCAGCGGACGCTGACCCGGCCGTAGAGGAACCGGCCATTGAACCCGAACGGCGAGAAGGAGCTGAACGGCGCCGCGCCGGTGGTGTTCAGGTTCGGCGGGATCTGCCGGGGATAGACGTCGAACAGGTTATCGGCGCCAAGGGCGACGGTGACCCCCATGGGGAACGTCCGGCGGGCCTCAAGGTCTACCACGCCGCGGACGCCGGTCTCGCTGTCAGCGCTGCCATTGGCCAGGGTGCCCGGCGAGAGGGCCGAACCGTAGAAGGTGGTGCGCAGAGTGGCGCCCCAGGCTTCCCGGCTCCAGTCGCCCTGCAGGGTCAGTTTCTGCTTCGGCGCGCCTTCTTCGAAGCGCAGAACGGCCTGGCGGCCGAACAGGCTCGTCGGAGTCGGCAGGATCGATGCGCTGGCCGTCGGCGTCTTGGTGACCTCGAACTCGTTGATGTTGCCAGCCGCGGTCAGGTCGAAGACGCCAGCCTGGGGATCGACGATCCGATAGCGGGCGACCACGTCGACCCCGGTTGTTTCGGTGTCTACGCCGTTGATGAAGAAGCGGGCGGCGCTGGCGCCGAAGGGGGCTAGCAGATCGGCGATCACCCGGGCGTTGGTCCCCGGCGCGGCGGTGGCCGAGCCCTGGAAGGTTTCGCTCAGGACGATGCGGTCCTCGACCTCGATGCGGTAGGCGTCGACGGTGAGCTCGAAGGCGCCGCGACGATAGACCAGTCCCAGGGCGTAGTTGCGCGAGGTTTCAGGGTCCAGGGCCTGACCGCCTAGAGCGGCGCCCACGGGGCTGACCGAGGGGTAGGTCCCGGTCTCGAAAGGCACGCCGTTGATGTAGAGGATCGAGGTGGCCGTATAGTACTGCTGCTGCAGGCTGGGCGCCCGGAAGCCGGACGATACCGCGCCGCGCAGGGCGAAGGCCGGGGTGAAGTCGTAGCGCGCCGAGACCTTGCCCGAGGTGTTGGAGCCAAAGTCTGAATAGTCCTCATAGCGGACCGCGGCGGACGCCGAGAACTTGTCGGTCAGCTGGCCCTCAAGATCCACATAGACCCCGACCGCATCCCGATCGACGTCCACCTCATTGCTCGGGCTAAAGCCGGTGAAGCCTCGCGAGCCGAACGAGACATTGGTGATCGGACCGCGGTTGTACGAGGTCGGCTCTCCCTGGTTGATCTCGAAGGTCTCGGTGCGCGCCTGCACGCCAAAGGCGACGTTCAGCGGCCCAGCGAGGCCCACGTCGACGCCGCGGCTGAAGTCGGCGGAGAAGACCGTCTGGCTGTACTCCAGGCCGCCGGCCTCAAAGGAAGTTTGCGACGCTGCGCCATAGGACGGGTTGATGGTGTCACGGACGCCGAAATTGATATCATTCTTGCCATAGGCGACGTTGAAGTCGGCGTTGAAGCCAGCGATCTCGCCGCGCAGGCCAAGCGCAGCGCTCAGGTCGCTGGTGTCGGTGGCGAGCTTGGGCAGATAGCCGTTGGGATAGACCGCAGGCACGTTCTGGTTGGCGTCGGTGGGGGTGCGGAAGGTGGCGGCGCTGGAGGCGTCACGCTCTTGCACGCCGAACCAGCCATAGGCTTCCCAGACATCACCCAGGGGTTTGCCGGCGTTGGCGTAGAAGGAGACATCTTCCACGTCGGCGTCGCCGAACCGCGAGGTGATGCGATTGGGGGTCACGCGACGGTCGATGTCGCTGCGGTTGGTGTTCTCCCGATCGCGGTATTCCGCCGACAGGGTGAGGAAGCCGTCAGCGCCAAGCGGCAGGCCCTGCCAGCCGGACACCGTGGTGGTGGCGCCATCGGAGATATTGCCGTCGCGGCCGTAGAAGCCGTCGAACTCGGTCTCGTACTGACCGTAGGTCAAGGACAGGCCGCCGCCTGTGGCGGCTTCGCGCAGGCGCAGGTTGACGACGCCGGCGATGGCGTCGGAGCCGTACTGGGCGGCCGCGCCGTCGCGCAGGACCTCGATGCGCTCAAGGGCGGTAGAGGGGATGGCGTTGAGGTCGACGGCGGCCGAGCCGCGGCCCACCGAGCCGTTGGTGTTGAGCAGGGCGCTCACATGACGCCGCGTGCCATTTACCAGCACCAGGGTCTGGTCGGGGCCCTGGCCACGCAGGGTTGCCGGACGGACGGCGTCGGTCCCGTCAGTGTTGGAGGGGCGAGGGAAGCTGATGGAGGGCACGGTGGTCGACAGGGCTGCGGCAAGCTCGGTCACGCCACGCTGCTGCAGGCTCTGGCTGGTGACCACGTCTACCGGGGCCAGGGTGTCCAGGCGGCTGCGGCCGGTGGTGCGGGTGCCGGTGACGACAATTTCCTGAACCTCGGCGGCTGAGGGCGTAGCGCCCGTCGCAGTCTGCGCGAGGGCGGCGGTGGACATCAGGCTGGTCGCCGAGACAGCCGCGAGAAGAAGCGTACGATATTGCATGTAAATCCCCGTCGTTGGGGTCCGGCGTCGCCGACCCCAGGTCCTTTGGTGGCCCTTGAGTCATTAGCTAGTGCGTATTGCGCGCCTAAAGAATGACATATCTGCAACACTGGCTGGCCATCTTTCAGGCAAAGAAAAAGCGGCCCGGAGCCTGGGCTNNGGCGGCGGCCTCTTCGGCGGCGGCGCGTTCTTCCTCGAACTGCGAAGCGATGATGTTCTCGCCGCGGGCCTGACGATCGGCTTCGTCCTGGCTGCGGGCGATGTTGAGGTTGACCGTCACGATCACCTCGGCGTGCAGGCGAACCTTCACCGCATGCATGCCCAGGGTCTTGATCGGCTTGTCCAGCACGACCATCGAGCGCTCGACCTTGCCGCCTTCGGCGTTGACCACGTCAGCGACGTCACGGCCGGAGACCGATCCGTAGAGCTGACCGCTTTCGCCCGCCTGACGGATCAGGACGTAGGTGGTCCCGTCGAGACCTTCGCCAGCCTTGGCCGCGTCGGCGCGGGCTTCGGCGTTGCGGGCTTCGATGGTGGCGCGCTGGGCCTCGAAGACCTTCATGTTCGCCGTGGTGGCGCGAAGGGCCTTGCGGCGCGGCAGCAGGAAGTTACGGGCGNNTACGGGCGTAGCCGTCCTTGACGGTTACAATTTCGCCGAGGCCGCCACGGCCTTCGACGCGTTCAAGCAGAATGACCTTCATGATCCTGGTCCCTTACTTCACGACGTAGGGAAGAAGGGCGAGGAAGCGGGCGCGCTTGA
>DJWR01000026.1:0-1974 GCA_002441055.1 Caulobacteraceae bacterium UBA6225
TGGAGAAGGCCGAGATCACGTCCACGTCCCCGGACGTCACCGCCCGGAACATGAAGGTCGGCTGGTAGGAGCGCCGGGCGCGGAAGTCGAAGCCATAGGCCTCATTGATGGCCGTCCATTCGGGCCTGGCGAAGAACTCCAGGTCGCCGCCCATGGTCAGGCCGCCCGAGCGCCGGGCCAGATCATCCAGGGTCTCGATCCCCAGTTCCGTCGCACGGTCCTGGCGCATGGCGAGCGCATAGGCGTTCTCGAACCCCAGGGAGCCCAGGACCAGCACACCGTCCCTCTCGGCGAGCTCACGGGTCAGCTCTTCAAGCACGGCCTCCCGCCCGGGATTGTCCTGCCGGTTCAGGACATTGGCCCAGAGCGTGCCGGAATAGTCGACATAGACGTCCAGTTCGCCCGACGCCAAGGCGCGGTAGGCGATGGCCGAACCCAGGTCCTCCTTCATCCGCGCCTCGCCGCCCAGGTCCTCGATCCGCTCGGCCATCATCTCGGCCAGGATGTACTGCTCGGAGAAGTTCTTTGCGCCGACCACATAGCTGGCGGGCTTGCCGAAGCTGATCAGCGGCGTCAGGGCGACGACGATCCCGATCAGGATGCCGGCCGCGCCGATCGCGGCGCGCCTGATGTCGCGCTTGGCGGCCCCGGCCTCGATCAGGCCGAGCAGCTGGTCAGTGACCATGGCCAGGAGGGCCGAGGCGCCGCAGCCGAACAGAACCAGCACCCAGTTCTCGGTCTGAAGACCTGAGAAGATGTAGTTGCCGAGGCTCGTCTGGCCGACCGGCGTGGACAGGGTCGCCGCCCCAATGGTCCAGACCGCGGCGGTGCGCACGCCGGCCATGATGACCGGCGCGGCGAGCGGCAGCTCCACCTGGAACAGGCGCTGGCGAGGCGTCATGCCGACGCCCTCGGCCGCCTGGATGATGGCGGGATCGACGGAGAGGATGCCGGTGGTCCCGTTCCGCACGATGGGCAGCATGGAATAGAGGGTCAGCGCCAAGAGGGCCGGCAGGAAGCCCAGGGCTGAGAAGCCGTAGCCCAACAGGTCCTCGCTGGCCGCCGAGATCACCAGCAGCAGCGGGAAGAACAGAGCCAGCAGGGCAAGGCTGGGGATGGTCTGGATCAGGCTGGCGCCGGCCAGGACCGGCCAGCGGATATGGTGGTTGCGGCTGGCGGCCACCGCCAGCGGCAGGCTGATCAGCAGGCCAAGCCCAAGCGCCGAGGCGCTGAGCAGGACGTGCCAGGCGAGATATTCCGGCAGGCGGGCGAAGGCCGCCTCCACCTGCGGGCTCATGCGTTCTCTCCCAGGCGGGCGCGCAGCCGTTCAGCTTGGCGGCGGGGGGCGGCCAGCAGGGCGGCGACCTCTGGATCGGTCGAGGCGGCCAGGGCCTGGGGCGTCCCATCGGCGATCAGCCGGCCTTCGGCCACCACCACGATGCGGTCGGCGAGCAGCAGCGCCTCGGTCATGTCATGGGTGACCATGACGGTGGAGAGGTTCAGCCGCTCATGGAGGGCGCGGTAGTCGTCGCCCAGCGCATCCCGAGTCAGGGGATCGAGCGCGCCAAACGGCTCGTCCATCAGGACGATATGCGGCTCAGCCGCCAGGGCGCGGGCCACGCCGACCCGCTGCTGCTGGCCGCCGGACAGGGCGGCGGGGAAGCGGCCGCCCATCTCCTGTGGCAGCGCCACCAGGTCCAGAAGTTCGGCGGCGCGGACGGCTCGCCTCGCCTTGTCCCAGCCGAGCAGCTTGGGGGTGATGCAGATGTTCTCAGCCACCGTCAGGTGGGGAAACAGGCCCACCTCCTGGAAAACGTAGCCGATGCGCCGGCGCAGGAGGTGCGGGGTCAGGGCGTCGACGGCCTCCCCTTCGATCCGCACGTCCCCGCGATCGGGGGCGATCAGGCCGTTGATGGTCTTGAGCAGGGTGGTCTTGCCAGAGCCTGACGCGCCGACCAGGGCGACGAATTCGCC
>DJWR01000026.1:2023-6812 GCA_002441055.1 Caulobacteraceae bacterium UBA6225
CCGTCAGATCGGCATCCGCATGATTTCCTGATAGGCGGAAATCACCTGGTCGCGGACGGCCATGACGGTCTCCAGGCTGGTCTCGGCCGCTGAGATCGCCGTGACCACGTCCACCAGCTGGGCCTTACCCTGGACATGGGCGGCCATCTGGGTCTCAGCGGTGCGGGAGGTTTCCACCGCCTGTTCCATGACGTTCTTCAGCATGGCGCCGAAGTCCGCGCCGCCTGCGGCCGCGCCGCCGCCGACGGCGGGAAGAGCCGCACCTTGCGTGGCGGCATAGGCCTTCGCGGCGGCGAGCGGGGTCATCATGGCTTAAGGGGTCCCTAGCGCTTGAGCAGGTCGAGGACGCGCATTTCCATGGCGCGCGCGGTCTCGATCACATTGAGGTTGGCCTCGTAGGCCCGCTGGGCCTCACGCATGTCCATCGCCTCCACCAGGGTGTTGACGTTGGGCAGCTTCACATAGCCCTGAGCGTCGGCCGACGGATGACCGGGCTCGTATTCGGTGCGGAAAGCGCTCTGATCGGGCTGCACCTTAGCCATGCGCACCCCCTGGCCTGCGTCGATCTTGGCAGGCTCGAACACCGGCACCTGCCGGCGATAGGGGTCGCCGCCGGCCTGCTGCGAGGTGGAGTTGGCGTTGGCCATGTTCTCGGCGATGACCCGCATGCGGGCCTGCTGGGCGCGGAGGGCGGTGGCCGCGATGGCCTGGGCAGCACCTTGGGTCGATTTGATCTCAGCCATGGCTCAGTCTCCCTGGATCACCGGCCGGGCGGACGGGCGGCGGTGCGCAGCAGGTTGAGGGACTTCTGGTAGAAGCCGACGGCGGCGTCATAGGCCATGCGAGCCTCCGACATCTTCATCATCTCCTCCTCCAGAACCACGGAGTTGCCGTCCATGGTGGTCTCGGAATCCTTGCTGCGGATCGCCTTGAAGGTCGAGGCCGCCGCCGTGCGATTGACCGTGCCGCTGAGATGGGCGGCCTGGGTGCGGGCCGGCGCACCCGCCTGGGTCATCTGCACGCCGCGCATCTGCGCCTGGAAGCTGTAGGCCTTCACATCCTGCGGCGTGTAGCCGGGGGTTTCGGAGTTGGCGACGTTCTGAGCGATCAGCCGCTGGCGCTCGCCCAGATGGCCCATACGGCCACGCAGCATCGAGAACAGGGGGATGTCGGCCAGGTTCATGCCCAACATGGTGAATAAACAGGGTTAATCGGTCCTTAAGAGTGTTGGCGGCAAACCGGAGCAAGGACCGGCCCCCGCGCGCCGGACAGGTGCTGCGCCCCATGGATCTCGCCAGTTTCGCCCGGGCGGTTTTCGCTCTCGCCATCACGGTTGGCCTGATCGGCCTGGCCGGCGTGGCCCTGCGCCGGTTTGGGCCCGAGGCCATGGCCAGGTTCGCGCCAAGCCGGGCCGAGCGGCGGCTGGCGGTGGTCGAAACCCTGGTGCTCGATCCCAGTCGCCGCCTTCTGATCATCTCCTGCGATGGGGAGGAGCGCCTGCTGCTGTTGGGAGAGGGCCAGGTGCTGAACGCCCCCTCGCCCGCGCCGATCCCTACGCCAAGCCCGACGCCACCGTCCCGCAAGACCCCGACCCGCAAAGCCCGCAAGCCCAAGGCCGACGCCTGATGCGCCTGTTCTTCCGCGCCCTCGCCACCCTGCCCGCCACCGACTGGCGCCGCGCCGCCGGCCTCGCCGCCCTGGTCAGCCTGGTGAGCATTATCGGCCCGACGGTGGCCCACGCTCAGGCCCTGAACGTCGATCTCGGCACCGGCGCAGGTCTGACCGAGCGGGTCGTCCAGCTGGTGGGCCTGCTGACGGTCCTGTCGCTGGCGCCCTCCATCGTCATCATGACCACCTCCTTCGTGCGGATCGTGGTCGTGCTCTCCCTCCTGCGCACGGCGCTCGGCCTGCAGCAAAGCCCGCCCAATGCGGTGATCATCAGCCTGGCCCTGTTCCTCAGCGCCATCATCATGGCCCCGACCTTCGAGCAGGCCTATGCGGACGGCATCCGCCCGCTGCTCGACCAGGAGATGGAGCTGCCCCAGGCCTTTGACGCGGCGTCCACCCCGGTAAAGACCTTCATGCTCTCCCAGGTGGACCGGGAGGACCTGGCCCTGTTCGCCCGGCTGTCGCGCATCGAGCAGCCTGACAGCGTCGAGGACCTGCCCCTGCGGGTGGTCACCCCAGCCTTCATGATCTCCGAGCTCAAGACCGCGTTTGAGATCGGCTTCCTGCTGTTCGTCCCCTTCCTGGTCATCGACCTGGTGGTGGCCAGCGTGCTGATGNNTGAGCATGGGTATGATGATGCTGCCGCCCGTGGTGGTGTCCCTGCCCTTCAAGCTGATCTTCTTCGTCCTGGTGGACGGCTGGCGCCTCGTCGCCGGCAGCCTGGTGGAGAGCTTCCAACGGGGAACAGGCGGAGGGTAGCGGCCTACAGCCGCCGCACGCCTTCGCGCCGCAGGTCGGCCAGGGTCGGCATGCCGTTGACCGCCATGAAGAGGTCGGCCTCAGCCAGGATGCACTTCAGCACGTGGGCGGCGCCGGCTGCGCCGTCCAGGGCCAGGCCATAGACAAAGGGGCGCCCCACGCCGACGGCCGCAGCCCCCATGGCCAGGGCCTTGACCACATCAGAGCCCGAGCGGATCCCAGAGTCGAACCAGACCGGCACGTCGCCGCTGGCCTTGACCACATCGGGCAGCATGTCGATGGCCGCGATGCCGCCATTGGCCTGCCGGCCGCCGTGGTTGGAGCAGTAGATGCCGTCGGCGCCCATATCCACGGCCTTGCGGGCGTCGTCGGGGTGGCAGATGCCCTTCAGGATGATCGGCAGCTTGGTCACCGACTTCAGCCAGGCGATGTCCTCCCACAGCATGGGCCGGCCAAACAGCGAGCCCCACAGGGCCACGGCCTCGGCCGGAGACTCCGAGGCGTCCTTGCCGAGCAGCTTCTGAAAGACCGGATCGGCGGTGTAGTTCTTCAGCACGTGACCGCGCAGCTGGGGGAAGTTGCCCGCGTTCAGATCCCGCGGCCGGAAGCCGGTGACCCAGGTGTCCAGGGTGACAATGATCCCGCGGTATCCGGCGGCCTCGGCCCGGGTGATCAGGCTCTCGGCCAGGTCCTTATTGCGCGGAGTATAGAGTTGGAAGAAGCCCGGGGTGGCGCCCAGATGTGGCGCCACATCCTCCATCGTGTCGTTGCCGAGGGTGGAGACCACCATGGGCACGCCGGTCATGGCCGAGGCCTGGGCCGCGGCGATATCCCCGTGCTGGTCCTGGCTGCACATGGCGGTCACCCCGATCGGGGCCATGAACAGCGGCGAGTGGTAGGTGTGGCCAAACAGATCGGCCGACAGATCCCGCACGCTGGTCTCAACCATCATCCGGGGGACCATGCCCCAGTGGTGGAAGGCTGCCGCGTTCTGGTCCTGGGTGAACTCATCGCCGCAGCCGCCCTGGACGTAATTCAGCACATGGCTGGGCATGGCCGCGGTCGCCCGGGCGACGAGGGTGGCGTAGTCGACGGGCACCCCGGGCAGCACGCCGCGCAGGCCGCCCTGATAGATTTCGTTCTGATAGCTTCCAAACTGGGCCATGTCCGGCTCCCCCAACTTGTCTTTTTTGTTGGAGAGACGAAGGCATGATGGATCTGTCCAGGTCAAAGGAAACCGATCACATCCGCCCAAGCCCGATTTGGGTTTGCGAATCCTCGAGTTGACAGCGTCATATGGCTTCGCCCCCAAGCCTGGACCATACCGCCCTCATGAACCCGCCATTGCTGAGCGCTAGAGAATCCGCGGCGCTCAACATCTCCAGGACCGCCTTGCTGGCCCTTTGGCAGGGTCGGGACAAGCGTCTCGATCCGATGGACGCCCTGCTGGTGGCGACCATCATTCAGGCCAATGTGGACGCGGCGACCTCGGGGTTGGATGAGCAGGTCGCCTTTGGCCCCATCGATCGCCCGCCGCCCGACCAGGCCAGACGGAGGGTGAGCATCAGCCGGATCGCTGACAGCCTGGACCTTCGGTTCGAGACCGTGCGGCGGCGGGTCAATCGCCTGAAGGACCGCGGCGTCATCGTCTCCGACGCCGCGGGCGTGATCGTGCCGGAGTCCTATTTCCACACCCCTGACAATGCGGCCACGGTCATGGGCATCGACGCCCTGGCCGCGCACATCTATTGGCGGCTGGTAGATCTTGGCTATTTCGACGACCGCCCCCTGCCGCCGCCGCCCTATCATCCGCCTGAACACCCCTACCGGGCGGTCGCCAGATATTTCATGAGCTACGCCCTGCGCCTGGGCGGCGAGATGCGCCTCTTGTGCGTCGACTATATGAACCTGCTTCTCGTCCTCCACCTCAGCCATCTGAACACGGCGGGGCTGGGCGATGGGCGGGGGGATGCGGCCACGGCCCACCCTGACGGCCCCGTCATCGATGACTCGCGCAAGATGCCGATCAGCGTCGCGCGTCTGGCCCGGGAGACGGGCGTGCCCTTCGAGACGACCCGTCGTCGACTAAGCCGCCTGGCCGAACAGGACCTCTGCCGCCTAGTGGAGGGCGGCTACATCATGCCGGCCCGCACCATCCTGACCTTCGCCCAGACCCTGGCGCCGATCAATGAGATGAACCTGATCCGCCTCTATCGAAACTGCGCTCTGGTCGGCGCCGTGGCGGGCTGGGAGGCCCGGGGGGCGGTGTCCAAGGCCTCGTAGAGCGCGTTCCGGCAAGTGGGAACCGGTTATCGGAGCCAAACGTGCTCAATCAGCCTCTAGAGCGGGACTCCTTTAGACG
>DJWR01000158.1:0-2989 GCA_002441055.1 Caulobacteraceae bacterium UBA6225
ACCGCCAGGGCGCTGATCAGGGCCTCCAGGGCGAGATAGGCGCCGTGATGAGGCTCACGCTCCGGCAGGGCGCCGGCGGCCACCGCAGCGGCGGCCGAGAGGCCATGCAGGGCGAGCGGATCATCGAATAGGACGCCAGGCCCCTCCCCCATCGGCTCCAGGGTCGCAGCGCCCAGCTGCTCGGCCACCCGCGCCCGGAAACGCACCCGCACCTGGGCGCCGGGCTGCAGGAAGGGCTTGAGCCGCCGCGAGGCCCCGCCGGCCACATGGGCGGCGTAGCGGCCGTGCTCAGACGTCAGCAGATCGACGATGGCCCCGGTCTCCCCATGAGCCCGGGCCGAGAGCACGAAGGCGTCGTCCTCGAACTCCATCAGACGTCGAAATCGAGACCCACGTCGCCGTAGAACTCGCGCTTGTCGGCCCAGGTCTCATCGACCTTCACGTGCAGGAAGAGGTGCACTGGGCGATCAAACAGCTCGGTGAGCTCCTCTCGCGACTTCTGGCCGATCCACTTCAGGGTCTGGCCATTCTTGCCCAGGACGATGGGCCGCTGGCTGTCGCGCTGCACATAGATGGTCTGCTCGATCCGCACCGAGCCGTCACGGCGCTCCTCGAAGGCCGTGGTGTCCACCGCCGCCGCATAGGGCAGCTCCTCATGGACCCGCAGATAGAGCTTTTCCCGGGTGATCTCCGCGGCCAGCAGACGGGCGGGCAGATCAGCGGTCTGTTCGGCGGGATAGAGCCAGGGGCCCTCCGGAACCAGCTCGGCCATCCGGCGCTTCAGGTCATCCACGCCCGAGCCGTCGGCGGCCGAGATCATGAAGACCTCTGAATAGACGCCGGTGTCATAGAGCCGCTGGGAGAGGGCCAGCAGGCGCTCGCGCTTAACTCCATCGATCTTGTTGAGGGCCAGGATCGCCTTGCGGCCAGAGGTCTTCAGACCCTCGATGATGGTCTGCACATCGATCACCGCTCGCTTGTCCGCAGGACTGCCCGAACCCTCCCCCACGGCCAGCTCAGCCTGGACGTCGATCAGGTGGACGACGCCATCGGCCTCCTCCGCGCCGCCCCAGGCCGACCGGACCATGGCCCGGTCGAGACGCCGGCGCGGGGCGAAGATTCCAGGGGTGTCCACCAGCACGATCTGGCTCTCGCCCTCGATGGCGACGCCGCGCACGGGGAAGCGGGTGGTCTGGACCTTCTGGGTGACGATGGAGACCTTGGCCCCCACCAGACGGTTGGTGAGGGTGGACTTGCCCGCATTGGGCGCTCCGATGATGGCGACGAAGCCGGCGCGGGTCATTGTGGTCCTTCGTGTTTCAACAGCATGGCCAGGGCGGCGGCCTTCTCGGCCTCCTGTTTAGAACGCCCCTGAGCGGCTTCGGGATCATAGCCCTGGACCCGCACCTCGACGGTGAAGGCGGGCGCGTGGTCAGGCCCCTCGCGGGCGACCACGCCATAGGTCGGCAGAGGCAGGCCCTGGCCCTGGGCCCACTCCTGGAGCTGGGTCTTGGGGTCCTTGCCCCGGGGGGCGTCGAGGCCTGCAAAGGCGTCAGCCCAGAACCGCAGGAAAAAGGCCCGGGCGGCCTCGAACCCTCCGTCCACATAGAGCGCGCCGATCAGCGCCTCGCAGGCGTCGCCCAGCACGGTGTCGGAGTCCCGCGCGCCGATCTTGGTGGCGCTGGCCGACAGGCGCAAAGCCTCCCCCAAACCGATGTCCCGGGCCA
This sequence comes from Caulobacteraceae bacterium UBA6225, assembly GCA_002441055.1. Classification (GTDB taxonomy): domain Bacteria; phylum Pseudomonadota; class Alphaproteobacteria; order Caulobacterales; family Caulobacteraceae; genus Phenylobacterium. The sequence goes on from DJWR01000158.1 coordinate 1,728, forward strand.
CTGTGGCGCAGGCCTGATAGTTGACCAGATTGGCCAGCCGGCGGCTCAACTCCCCTTCCCGCGCCTCGGGATCAAGTCCCATCAGGCGCTCGGCCGCCAGCAGGTTCAGCACCCTGTCGCCGAGGAATTCCAGGCGTTCATAGTGGCGCACCTTGCTGGCGCCGTCGCCGACGCTGGCGTGGGTGAGGGCGCGCTCGAGCAGGTCGCGGTCCGAAAACTGGTGTCCGATCCTCGCCTCGAGCTGAGCGACCGCCGCCGCACGCCGGTTCATGGGCGAAGGATCACTGGAGGATGTTGAAGAACCGACCGGGCCGGGCTTCGGTCACCCAGGTCCAGGGCTTGAAGAGGGACGCGCCCCGCTCCCAGGACAGCAGGATCACCTGCGCCTTACCCACCAGATGGTCGGCCGGCACATAGCCCACGCCGATCTCCTCGGGCGCGCGGCTATCCAGGGAATTGTCCCGGTGGTCGCCCATGAAGAAGTAATTGCCCTCAGGCACCAGGAACGGACCCTTGTTGTCCATCTCCCCATCGGGGCCGAGGTCGTAAGTCACATAGGTACGGCCATCCGGCAGGGTCTCGCGATAGCGCATGACTTCACGGGTGAAGCCATAGCCGGTGTCGATGATCCCAGGCGACATGGCTTCGCGCGGAATGGGCTGGCCATTGAGAATGATCTGACCGCCCCGGATCTCGATCCGGTCGCCAGGCATGCCGATCAGCCGCTTGATGTAGTCGGTGCGCCCATCCCTGGGCAGCTTGAACACCACGATGTCCCCGCGGGTCGGCGCGCGATCCATGACGCGGCCTTCGAACAGCGGCGGGCTGAACGGAATGGAGTGGCGGGAATAGCCATAGGAGTACTTGGAGACGATGATGTAGTCGCCTTCCAGCAGGTTCGGCTCCATCGAGGCCGAGGGGATGGTGAAGGGCTGGAAGAACAGCACCCGCAGAACCAGGGCGATCAGCAGGGCGTAGACGACCGTCTTCACGATCTCCACGATCTCCTGGATGGCGTCAGGCTTCTCAGAAGCCGGGGCGCTCTGCACGTTCTCGCTCATGCGGTGTCCTTGGGCGCGAAAAGACCGCGCGGAATGAGATTAGCTATCGCCTGGACCGCCCCGTAGCAAGCCGGCGCCCCTTGAAGCGGACCTTATGACCCATTCCATGGCGGCCTGATGCTATTCGGGCACGGCCTCAATGATCACGAAGGCCTGGGCGTAGGGGTGATCGTCGGTCAGCGTCACATGCACCACCGCCCT
>DJWR01000158.1:3120-10300 GCA_002441055.1 Caulobacteraceae bacterium UBA6225
CGCCGGATGTCAGCGAGGTCCGAGCCCAGGCCGATAATCACGCCGCCTTCTCCCCACGGACCTGATCCATCAGGGCCCGCATCTGGGTGATGGCGGCTGGCAGGCCGATGAAGATAGCCTCGCCGATCAGGAAATGGCCGATATTCAGCTCCACCACCTGCGGAATGGCTGCGATCGGTTTGACGGTCTCGAAGTCGATGCCATGGCCGGCATGGACCTCAAGCCCGAGACGTCCGGCTTCGGCCGCGGCGGTGGTCAGGCGCGCGAGATGGTCGGCGGCGCGGGGATCGCCGTCACGCACGGCGTCGCAGTAGGCGCCGGTGTGCAGTTCCACAACCTGGGCGCCCATGGCCTTGGCCGCAGCCACCTGGTTGAGGTCAGCGTCGATGAAGCACGAGACCCGGATGCCGGCCGCGGCCAGCCGACCGACCACGGGGGCGACATTGTCGTGCCCCTTGATCAGGTCCAGCCCGCCTTCGGTGGTCACCTCTTCGCGGCGCTCGGGCACGAGGCACGCCGCATGCGGCAGGTGGCGCAGGGCGATGGCCTCCATCTCGGCGGTGACGGCCATCTCAAAGTTCAGGGGCCGGCCTCGACGCCTGAGGACCACCGCCAAGGCGTCGATATCGCCGTCAGAGATATGCCGCCGGTCTTCCCGCAGGTGAGCGGTGATGCCGTCGGCCCCGGCCATAAGCGCGAGTTCGGCGGCCCGCACGGGGTCCGGATAGGTCGCGCCGCGGGCGTTCCGGATGGTCGCCACGTGGTCGATATTGACCCCCAGACGCAGGAAACTCATCGGTTCAGCCTCTTGGATCCCGGTTCCTCGGCCGGCAAGGCGGCCAATTCCGGCGGCACCTCATCTGGCGCGTAGGAGGGAAAGTCGACCGTGGCCAGGGCGACCAGCGGCCAGCCCACATTGGCCCGCCCGCCGGACCGGTCGACGATGCAGGCGCAGCACAGCACCTGCCCCCCCGCCGCCTCGATGGGCTCCACGGCTTCCCGGAACGAGCCGCCGGTGGTGATCACATCCTCCACCACCACGACCTTGGCGCCTGGCGCGATCTTGAAGGCCCGACGCAGCTGGAACCGGCCATCCTCGCGTTCCACATAGATCGAAGGGACCCCCAGGGCGCGCGCGACCTCATAGCCAGGGATGATGGCGCCCACGGCAGGGGCGACGATCACATCGGGTTTGCCGAACTGCGCGACAATCTGGTCGGCCAGGGCGCGACACAGGCGCTCTGTGCGATCAGCGTACTGGAACACCAGGTTTTTCTGAAGGAAGATGGGGCTGTGGCGGCCTGAGGCCAGGACGAAATGGCCCTCTCGCAGGGCGCCGGCGCCGCGGAATTCCTCAAGGACGTCGTCAGTGGTCATTTGGCCGCCTCCTTGGGGCGAATTATCTGAGGCGTGACTAGATGTCACCTCCGCCCGCCAATATGGGGTGGAGATTCGCAGGAGCCGTTCGCCCCCATGCCCGGGATTATCACGACCGAGCGTCTGACGCTGCGCCCCGCCCGGGCCAGCGACCTCGAGGCCATGCACGAGATCCTGTCCTCGGCCCACGCCATGGCCTTCTGGTCCACCCTGCCCCACGAGACCCTGGATGAGACCCGCCTCTGGCTGGAGGGGATGATGGCCACCCGGGCTGACGACTTCATCGTAGAGACCAAGTCTGGCCAGGTGGTGGGCAAGGTGGGGTTCTGGGCCGACCCGGAGATCGGCTATATCCTGCACCCAAAGGCCCAGGGTCAGGGCTATGCCCATGAGGCCGTCTCCGCGGTGATCGACCGAGCGTTCAAGGACCGGGGCCTGACTGAGGCCACCGCCGATGTGGACCCGAACAACACCAGTTCCCGGCGGCTACTGGAGCGCCTGGGCTTTGTGGTGGTGGGCAGCGCCAAGAAGACCTACCTGCTGGGCCACACCTGGGCCGACAGCCTCTATCTGCGCTGCACGCCGGAAACCTTCACCGGCGCCAAGACGCCGTGGACCTGGAAGGCGCCGCAACCGGCTTGAGGTCGGCGGCGCGACGACGCGCCCGTTGCGATTGAATTGCAGCTCAGGCCCGGCGAAGGCTAGGGTCGAGTCAGAGGCGTGATCGACGCCCGGTTCGATACCCGAGGAAACGGCCCATGAGTCCCCCATCCCCTTCGTCCCTGCCCACCGGCGGGACTCGGCTGCTGCGCGCCGCCCTCGCGTCCGTCGCGGCCATCGCCCTGGCTGGGGCGGCCCAGGCGCAGGCCACAGATGGCCCCCTGAAACCGGGAGAGGTGGAGATTCGGCGTACGGCCCATGGCGTACCGCATATTCGCGCCCTGGACCGCGAGGACCTGGGCTTTGGCGCAGGCTATGCCTACGCCCAGGACAACATCTGCCTGATGGCCGATCAGATCGTCACCCTGAGCGGTGAGCGGGCGCTGCATTTTGGAGCCGAAGGCCAGACCACCGTTTCCTTCCGCCCGATTCCCAATGTCGAAGCCGACGTCTTCTTCCGCTCGATCTTCGATATGGACGCCCTGCGCCAGGCCTTCACCAAGGTCGATCCGCGCTATGCGGACATGGTCCGGGGTTATGTGGCGGGCTATAACCGCTACCTCAGCGATACGGGCCATGCCGCCCTGCCCGCCCCCTGCCGGGGCGCCGACTGGGTCCGCCCGATCACCCTGGATGACCTGCTGCGGCTCAACGACGAGAAGATGATTCAGGCCAGCGCCGGCGCCTGGCTGACGGGAATCGTGGCCGCTACGCCGCCGGGCGGCGCGAGCGAGACCGCTCTCCGGGCCCCTGAGCCGGCGCAACATGCAGGCCTTGGCAGCAATGGCTGGGCCTTTGGCAAGGCGGCGACCGCGCAGGGCCGTGGCCTCGTCCTGGCCAATCCGCACTTTCCCTGGGCGACGACCAACCGGTTCTATCAAGTTCACCTGACCCTCCCCGGCGAACTCGATGTCATGGGGGTGACCATGGCTGGGCTGCCCGGCGTCTCCATCGGGTTCAACAAGGATGTGGCCTGGACCCACACCGTCTCCACCGACCGTCACTTCTCGCTCTTTCAGCTGGATCTGAAGCCCGGCGATCCCATGACCTATCTGGTGGACGGCGCGCCGCATCCGATTGAGGCCATCGAGGTCGAGGTTCCCGTCAAGGGGGAAGCCGAGCCGCGCCACAAGACGGTCTATCGAAGCGCCTACGGCCCCATCGTCACGGCGCCCGCCAGCGGCCTGGCCTGGGACACCACCCACGCCTACGCCCTGCGCGACGCCAACCGCGGAAACCTGCGCGCCCCCGAAGTCTGGCTCCGATTTGGCGTCGCAGACTCGGTGGAGGACCTTCATCAGACCCTGGTGGAGACCGTTGGCATGCCCTGGGTGAACACCATTGCCGCCGACCGCCACGGGCGCGCCCTCTATGCCGACATCACCGCGACGCCCAATCTGAGCGACGCCCATATGCAGACCTGCGCGGCCGATGCGCCGGCGGCGGCCAACTGGCGAGCGGCTCGTCTCTTCGTCCTGGACGGCGGCCGGGCGGCCTGTGACTGGCCCGTTTCAGATGAAACCCCCGTCGCCGGTCTGATGCCTGGCCGGGCCATGCCTGCCCTGTTCAGAGACGACTTCGTAGCCAACAGTAATGACAGCTACTGGCTGAGCAATCCCGCCGCCCCCCTGACCGGCTTTCCCCGGATCATCGGCGAGGAGGGCGTGGCGCAGAACCTGCGAACCCGCTCGGGCCTCATGGAGATCGCGGAATGGCGCGAGGGCCGCGACGGTGAGCCGGGCCGCCTGTTTGACCGCAAGGCCGTCGCGGCCATCCTCTATCGCAACAAGGTCTATGGCGCCGATATTGTGCTGGATGATCTGCTGGCCGCCTGCAACGCGGCGCCACGCCAGACCGTGGACGGCGACGTGATCGATCTTGCCCCGGCCTGCGCCGTCCTGGCCCGATGGGATCGCCGGGCAGACGCCGACAGCGTCGGAACCCACCTCTTCCTGGAGTTCTGGACCATGGCCCAAAAGATCCCCCGCCTCCATGCGGTCCCCTTCGACCCAAAGCAGCCGGCGACCACGCCCCGGGGCCTGAGCCAGGCGCCAGAGGTGCGCGCCGCGGTCTTGAGCGCCCTGGCCAAGGCCGTGCGGCTCACCCAGTCCCGTGGCCTGGCGCTGGATGCTCCATGGGGTCAGGTGCAGGTCCGTCCAGTGGGCGCCGAGCGGCTGGCCGTCCATGGGGCGGATGGCGAGATCGGGGTGCTGAACGCCCAGCGTTCCGTCTGGAGCGATGAGGCCCAGGCCTATCTGCCGGTCCATGGCTCAAGCTATGTGCAGGTGGTGGAGTTCGAGGCCGACGGCCCCAAGGCCGAGGCAGTTCTGAGCTATGGCCAGAGCGCCCATCCGGACTCGCCCCACTATGGGGACCAGACCCGGCTCTATGCGGCAGAGGCCTGGTGGCCCCTGCCCTTCACTGAGGCTGAAATCGCCGCCGATCCAGCCCTGACGGTGAAGCGACTGACCCGCTGACCAGAGAGGCCGGGTGCGGGGCTCAGCCCTTCGCCCGGTCCACGGTCTCGACGCTGGGATTGGCGCGCAGGGCCGCGGCGATGTGGGTCAGGTGCTTGGCGTCCTTGACCTCGAGGTCGAAGTCCACGTCGAAGAAGTCCCGCTGCCGGTGGTGCATGCGCAGGTTGACGATGTTGCCGCCCGCCTCGCCGATCACCGTACAGACCTGCCCCAGCATGCCTGGCGCATTCTTGATGGTGGCCGCAAGGTTGGCCCGGGAGATGGTGTTGCGCTCGGCCTCCGGCGTCCATTGCAGGTCACGCCAGACCTCCTCGCGGTCCTCATATTCAGCCAGCGTCGCGCAATCGATGGTGTGGACCGCCAGGCCCTCTCCCTCGGGGTCCAGGATGCCGACAATACGGTCGCCCGGCACCGGGCTGCAGCAGGGGGCGAAATGCAGGGTCACCCCCGGGGTCAGGCCGCTGCCGCGGACATAGAGCCGCGCGCCCGCTCCGCCCTCGATCCGGCGCTGAGCGGTGGCGGCTTCGCGCTCCTGAGCGTTCAGGCCGGGGAAGATGACGTCCAGCACCTGGGTCGGCGTCACCCGTCCGCGGCCGACGGCCTCATAGAGATCATCCTCGGCGGCCGTGGCGAACCGGTCTAGCGCGGGGCGCAGGGAGACGTCGGCCAGGCGTTTGCCGGCCCGCTCAAACGTCTGCTCCACCGTGGCGCGGCCGAGCCTGGTGAACTCTTCCTTCTCGCTCTGACGGATGTGCCGGCGGATGGCCGAGCGGGCCCGGCCGGTCACCGTCAGCGAGCGCCAGTCCGGCGGCACCACGGGCTTGGCCCCACGGATCACCTCCACCACATCGCCGTTCTGCAGCAGGGTGCGAAGGGGCCGCAGCTCGCCGTTGACCTTCACCCCGATGCAGGTGTCGCCCACATCGGTGTGGACCGCATAGGCGAAGTCCAGCGGCATGGCGCCCCGGGGCAGGCTGACCAGCCGGCCCTTGGGGGTGAAGACGAACACCTGATCGAGGAACATCTCGAGCTTGGCGTGCTCCACCAGCTCATCCACATCGCCGCCGTGCTCAAGCAGTTGCACCAGGTGGCGCAGATTGACCAGCGGGTCGCGTCCGCCGGCCGCGGCCTGGGCCTCCGCGTCGAAGCCGTAGCTCTCGTTCTTGTAGCGCCAGTGGGCGGCGACCCCGTCCTCGGCCACCCGGTCCATGGCCTCGGTGCGGATCTGCATCTCGATGCGCATGCCGCGCGGGCCCACGACGGTGGTGTGGATCGAGCGGTAGTTGTTCCGCTTCGGGGTCGAGATGTAGTCCTTGAACCGCTCGGGCACGCTGGACCAGGCCCGGTGAATGACCCCCAGCGCCCGGTAGCAGTCTTCCTCGGAGTCGACGATCACCCGGAAGGCGTAGATGTCCGACAGCTGGGAGAAGCCGATCGATTTGCGCTGCAGCTTGCGCCAGATGGAGAAGGGATGCTTCTCCCGACCGAACACCCGGGCCGGAACGCCAGCCTCGGCCAGCTTACTCAGCACCTCGTCGGAGACCACCGACACCGCCCCGCCCTGCTCCTGGCGCAGGGCCGACAAACGCCGGCCGATGGCGTCGCGGGCCACCGGGTTCAGGTGGCTGAAGGCCAGCTCTTCCAGCTCGGTGCAGATGCGGTGACAGCCGATGGAGCGGGCCAGCGGCGCATAGATGTCCAGGGTCTCGCGGGCGATCCGCTCGCGCTTCGCCGGGTTCTTGATGAACTCCAGCGTGCGCATGTTGTGCAGCCGGTCGGCCAGCTTCACCATCAGAACGCGCACGTCCTTCGAGATGGCCAGGATGAACTTCCGCAGGTTTTCGGCCTGGCGGGTGTGTTCGGAATTGCCTTCCAGCTGCGAGAGCTTGGTGACGCCCTCGACCAGTTCGCCGATCTCTTCGCCGAACAGCTGGTCGATGTCGGCCCGGCTGACTGGACAGTCCTCGATCACGTCATGCAGTAGGGCCGTGACGATGGTCGCGGTGTCGAGCCGATATTCGGTGAGAATGCCCGCCACCTCGATGGGGTGGGCGAAATAGGGGTCGCCGGACGCGCGCTTCTGCGAGCCATGCATGCGCATGGCGTAGACATAGGCGCGGTTCAGCAGCGCCTCGTCGGCGGTGGGATCGTAGGAGCGGACCTTGTCGATCAGCTCATACTGACGAAGCATCTTGGGCGGACGCGCCGGAGCGGGCGCGTCCTTGGGCTCGGCGACGGGTTGGGCCGCCTGGACGGTAAGACGGTCTGCGCCTTCGGGGCTCAGTACCGCTCCTCCTGACCGCCATCCCGGTCGCTCTGCAGGGCCCGGATCAGTTCCAGCTCACTCATCTGGGCGTGGGTCGGGTCGGCCAGCAGGGCCAGGGTTTCGGCCTCTTCCTCAGCCTCGGTGTGCTCGTCCACACGCTGCAGGCTGGAGATCAGGTTCTCGCGCAGCTCCTCGGCGTCGACCACATCATCGGCGATCTCGCGCAGGGCGACCACGGGGTTCTTGTCGTTGTCCCGGTCCACCAGCAGCTGGGCGCCGGCCGAGATGCCCCGCGCACGATGGGCCGCCAGAAGAACCAGGTTGAAGCGGTTCGGAACCTTCTGGATGCAATCTTCGACGGTGACGCGGGCCATGAAATCCTCAGATCTGATCTAGAACC
>DJWR01000206.1 GCA_002441055.1 Caulobacteraceae bacterium UBA6225
CGCCGTATTTCTGGATGGCCTCGGCAGCCTCGACAGTGACCTTGTCGTCGGTCTTGTCCCGATACTCGATGCCCAGGTCGTAATAGGCGATGTCGATGTCGAGATAGGGGAAGATGAGCTTGTCCTTGATCATCTTCCAGATGATCCGGGTCATCTCGTCCCCGTCGATATCGACGACGGGATTGGCGACTTTGATCTTGGCCATAGGCGAGGCGCGCTCCGTGGCGGAATTGAGGGTTGAGGCCGTATACAAGGCCTGCGCCGAGGCGCAAAGCCAGGATGGACGCAATCGTGCGCGACACGGGATCGTCATGGGCTTGGGCTAATCAGGTTCGGTGGAAACCCCCGCCACCTGCTCGGCCCTGCTGGGGGCTCCCGTCCTGCTGCTCGTCGCCGAGCCGTGGGACTTTGTCTCGGCCTATGGCCGCGGCCGGTTGCAGGGACAGATCAGCAATATCCGTGACTTCGGGCCCGCCGGCGGTCACGAGGTCGCCATCGCCGTCTCGCGGTTCATGCATGATGGACGCGCCGTTGACGCCCTGCGCGCCACCGGGTTCCACCCCGGCGGGGGTGACCTGCTTCAGGCGCTGATTGATCGGCGATCCTTCGCCGTCAGAGTCCTTGATGCTGGGGGAGGCGGGCTTCGTCTGGCCGCATCGATTCGGCGCCTGGGGCCGGGCCGCCCTGCGGCGCAAGCCTAACCAACGGACTGGGTCACAGCCCGGGCGACGTCGGCGATGATCGCCTCGCGCTCGGCCTCGGACTGGGTCGAGCCGGACAGAAACACCGCCACCGCATAACGGCGACCGTCAGCCAGAGTGATCAAACCGATGTCGTTGGTCGCCGGATTGAGGCCCAGGTCCGTGCGGGCCGTGCCGGTCTTGTGGGCCAGCCGCGCCCCGTCTGGAAGGCCCGCGGCCAGCCTGTCGGCGCCGGTGGGCGTCTCCTCCATGATCTTCAAAAGATGGCGAGTGGACGCCTCTGACAGCAGTTCGCCCCGGGCCAGCATGGCCAGGAACAGCAGGGCGTCCCGCGGGGTGGTGCTGTCACGCGGGTCGGTCAGGTAACGCTGGGTCGCCGTCTGGCGGGTCTCGTCGGGGGTCTCGGCCATGGCGGCGCGATAGGCCGCCTCGGTCTTCAGATCGGGTCGGAAGGATGGGAGGCCTGAGATCTCAGGCTGCAACTGCCGCTCATAGCGATCGACCCGCATATGCTCGATCCCATGGCTGCGAAGCCAGGCGGTGACGGCGCCCGGCCCGCCAATCCGTCCCATCAAAAGGTCGGCCGCGGTGTTGTCGCTGGCGCCGACGGCGAGGGTCAGGAGCTCATCAACCCGATAGTCCCGTCGCCCCGGATAGGCTGCGGCCACAGGACTGAAGGGCGGCGAGAGGTCCTCATCGCTGACGGTGATCGTATCGCTGAGAGAGAGACGACCAGCGTCAACTTCGGCCAGGACGGCGGCGCCCAGCGGGGCCTTGAAGACGCTCTGCATCGGAAACCGGTCGCTGCCATTGATCGCCCACAGCTCGCCGCTCTCCAGGTTCATCAGCGCCACCCCCAGACGGGCGCCGCCAGCGCGGGCCTGCAGGTCTTCTCCCATTTGATCCAGACGCGCGGCGTCGAGGGGCGGAGTGGTCGAGACGGTCTGTGGCATACCCGGGTCGCAGGCCGCGACCAGGGCGACGGCGGCCAGGAGAAGAAGGTGACGCATGCGGGGAAATGCTCCAGATGCGGGCGAAACGCTTGCACGCCCCGGCCCATAGGACCGAAAACGCCCAGATGACCGTAAGTTCCGCCCCTGCGCCAACCATTATCCTGTCCGCCCCCCAGCTGGCCGAGAACATCGGGGCTGTGGCCCGGGTGATGGCCAATTTCGGCCTGGAGGACCTGCGGCTGGTCAACCCCCGGGATGGATGGCCCCAGGACCGGGCCTGGGCCTCGGCCTCGGGGGCCGACTGGCCGCTGGATGGGGCGCGGGTCTTCTCAAGCGTCGTGGAGGCGGCTGCGGACCTCAAGGTGCTGTACGCCACCACGGCGCGCCCGCGGGAGCTTCAACTGCCGGTGATTACGCCCCGGGAGGCCGCCGCCCAGCTCGCTGGCCGGGTGGCTGCGGGGCAGAAAGTCGGCCTGTTGTTCGGGGCCGAGCGAGCCGGGCTGGAGACGGCCGACGTGGCGCTCTGTCAGGCGGTGGTCACCGTGCCAGTGGATCCGCGCTTTCACTCCCTCAACCTCGCCCAGGCCGTGGCGCTGACAGCCTATGAGTGGCGGCTGACGCAGAGCGCTGGACCACCCCCCAAATTCCGGGACGGGCCCGAGCCTGCCGATCACGCCGCGATGATGGGGCTGTATGGTCATCTCGAGGCGGAGCTGGACGCCGCCGGCTTCTTCCACCCGCCGGAGAAGCGGCCCTCGATGATCCAGAATCTGCGGTCTGCCCTGGGGCGGGCCAGTTTCAGCGACCAGGAGGTGCGCACCTTCCGCGGGGTGGTCACCGCCCTGTCTCGGGGTCGTGGCCGGGTGCTCGATAAGCTCGCCCGTCAGAAGGCCGAGCGCGAGGCGGGTGGGAAGGACGCAGAGCCGGAGACTTGACGCCCGCGGCCAGGCCAAGCTGATAGAGGATCAATGATAACCTATAGGCGGTCGGGGAGAGCGCGATGTCGGGACCAGATCTGAAAACCGCGGCGATGAAGGCCTGGCTCTATGGCCTGCCACTGATCGAGATCGCCGCCACCCGGGCCAGAGGCCTGTCGTTTGGCCAGAGCCTGAACACCGTCGCTCATGTGCGCAATCTGGCCACGCCAAAGCATCGGGCGGTGACCACGCCCAACAACGACACCCTCTATTCCTCGGCCCAGCTGGACCTCTCCCAGGGGCCTGTGACCCTGAGCCTGCCGGCGACCGGGGATCGCTATTTCTCCCTGGCGCTGATGGACGCCTATTCCAACAACTTCGCCATCCTGGGGACCCGGACGACGGGACCCCATGGCGGGACCTTCACCCTGGTGGGGCCCAATGCGGCGGCCGAAGGGCGCCATGTGGTGCGCGCGCCCACCGATCACGTCTGGGCCCTGGCGCGGATTGTGGTCTATAGCGCCGCCGACCTGGAGGCCGCCCAGCAGGTGCAGTCGGGCCTGTCGATCCAGGGGCCGGCGGCCCCGCCGCCCCCGCCCGCGGTCAAGCGCAGCGCGCCGTGGCAGGAATATTTCGCCGCCCTGTCGGCCCTGATGGCGGCCAATCCGCCGCCGGTCACAGATCGGGCCCTGCTGGAAGAGATCGCGCCGCTTGGCCTGGAGGAGGGCTTCGACGCCGGGCGCTTCTCCGCCGCCGAGGCCGCCGAGATCGAGGCGGGTCTGGCCGAGGCTCGGGTGGCTGTGCGCCGGGGCGGGGTGACCGGCGATCAGTTCATCGATGGCTGGTCCTATCCCAGCGCGACGCTGGGCGATTTCGGCCAGAACTATCATTACCGGGCCGCCGTGGCGCTTGGGGGGCTTGCGGCTCTTCCGCCGGTGGAGGCGCTTTATATGCGCGCCCGGGGCGACCAGCCCCGCGCCCTCTATGACGGGCTGAAAGCTTACCGCCTGCACTTCCCGGCCGACCGCCTGCCGCCGGTGAACTCCTTCTGGTCGCTCAGCCTCTATGAGGCGACCGATGAAGGTCAGTTCTTCTTCGCCGACAACCGCCTGGATCGCTACGCCATCGGCGATCGCACGGAGGGGCTGGCCTATAATGAGGACGGCTCTCTCGACATCTGGATTGGCAGCGCCTCGCCGGGGGAGGACCTGGAGAGCAACTGGTTGCCGGCGCCGGAGGGGCCGTTCGCCCTGTTCATGCGCACCTATCTGCCAAAGCCCGAACTGCTGGACGGCGTCTATCGTCTGCCGCCGGTTGAGGCGGTGGACGCGGCCTAGGCTCAGACCGGCGGTTGCGGTCAAGGCGCGCGCCGGCCCATGATCGGCGCAGAATGAGGCTTGGCCCGCAGGCCCCAGCCCCTGGAGGAACGCCCATGTCTGATGCTCTCACCTCTCGCCGCGCCCTGATCGCTGGCGGGGCAGGGCTGGCGGCCCTGGCCGCGCAATCGGCCGCTGCGGCGGATCTGAAGACCCCGCCGCAGGGCGCCTCGACCCTGTCGGCCAATGGGCGGTTCGCGGGCAAGGTGGTGCTGATCACCGGCGCGACCTCGGGAATCGGCCGGGCGACCGCCCGGGCCTTCGCCCTCGAGGGCGCCCAGGTCATGTTCTGTGGCCGCCGCGAAGGGCTGGGCGCCGAGGTTCAGGCGGAGATCGCCGCGGCCGGTGGCCAGGCGCTCTACCGGCGGGCGGACGTGCGGGTTGAAGCTGATGTGGCCGCCCTGGTGGCCGCCTGTGTTGAGACCTTCGGCGGCCTGGACATCGCCTTCAACAATGCTGGCATCGCCGGCCGGGCCGGGGAGATGGGGCCGGACTTCGACTGGTCGGTCCACAACGACATCATGGCCACCAACCTGGAAGGGGTGGTCCGCTGCATCAACCACCAGGTTCCCGCGCTGAAGGCCCGGGGCGGCGGCTCGATCATCAACACCGCCTCGGTCCTGGGCTATGTGGGGTCCGGACCTGTGATGTCCTACGCCCTGTCCAAGGCTGGGGTGCTCAGCCTGACCCGCTCGGCGGCGCTACAGTTCGCTGGAGACAATATCCGCGTGAACGCGGTCTCCCCCGGTCCCATCGACACCCCGATGATGGGCGGCGGCGCGGCTCAGGCGTCTGGCGCCCGCACGCCAGCCGGCCGGGCCGGACAGCCGGAGGAGGTGGCCCATGCGGTCATGTATCTGGCCGATAGCGCGGCAAGCTATGTGACGGGGGAGGATCCGAAGGTGGACGGCGGGGTCCGCGCCTAGCCGCCCAGCATTTCGGCGCGACACATGCCCCGCAGGGCGGGAAACCGCTGCGTCGCGACATCCTGGGGGTGTGACATCTTGTCTCTGTGGATAAGTTGGTTCTAGGGTCGTCCATCAGGAGGCGACCATGCAGACCGTGGCGGTCATTTCGCGCAAGGGCGGCGCCGGCAAGTCGACCGTCTCGGTCAACCTCGCCGCGGCCCTGAGGGAATCTGGCCAAAGGGCGGTGCTGGCGGACGCCGACCCCCTGCGATCCTCCAGCGAAGCGCTCCGCGCCCATAGCCTGTCGGTGGTGGAGACCTCAGCCTCCAAGCTCTTCGCCCTGGTCACCGCCTCTCGACGCAGCGGCTGCGACGTCCTGGTGATCGACACCCCGGCCTCGCCGGAGGCCGACATCGTCGCGGCGATCAAGGTGGCTGATCTCTGCCTTGTGGTGACACGGCCGACCTATCTCGACCTGGCTGCAGCGCTGAAGACGGTGGACCTGCTGCGCCAGCTCCGGGCGCCTGGCCTGATCCTGCTGAACCAGTGCCCCTCGCCGCGCCAGGGACAGGAGCCCCGGGTGGTGTCAGGCACGCTTGAGGCGCTGCGCTTCGCCGGCGTGCCCGTCTCGCCTGTCGCCCTTAGGGTGCGCCAGGCCTATCAGGGCGCCTTGTCTTATGGGCGCGGGGTCACCGAGTGGGAGCCCAATGGCCCCGCAGCCGCCGAGACCCGGGCCCTGGCGGCCCTGGTGAGGAGCAAGTTGCAGGGGGAGGGGCAGGCCTTGCGGCCGGCCAATGACGTGGCCCGTCCGGGGATCCTGTCCACCGTCCGCACCTGAACGCCTGCCGCCTTGAGCTTGACTCCCTCAGGCCCGCCCGCCATACACCGCGGCTTCCCACCGGCGGTCTCCGCGCGGTGCGAAGCCTATTACGGGTGATACGGGCCCCGCCGTTGAGATCGCGCCTCCACTCTCGGAAGCGCCGGGCCGTGTCGATGATGAAGAGTGTTTCATGACCAAGCGTCATTCCGCGAAGTACAAGCTCGACCGCCGTATGGGCGAGAACATCTGGGGCCGCGCCAAGTCGCCGGTGAACCAGCGTTCCTACGGCCCCGGCCAGCATGGCCAGCGCCGCAAGTCCAAGGTCTCCGACTTCGGCCTGCAGCTGCGCGCCAAGCAGAAGCTGAAGGGCTATTACGGCAGCCTGACCGAAAAGCAGTTCAGCCGCACCTATACCGAGGCCGCGCGCCGCAAGGGCAACACCTCGGAAAACCTGATCGCCCTGCTGGAATCGCGCCTGGACGCGGTGGTCTATCGCGCCAAGTTCGTGCCGACCGTCTTCGCCGCCCGCCAGTTCGTGAACCACGGCCACGTCCTGGTGAACGGCAAGCGCGTCAACATCCCGTCCTACCGCGTGAAGGCGGGCGACGTGGTCGAGGTGCGTGAGCGCTCGCGCAACATGGCGCTGGTGCTGGAAGCCATGGCCTCGGCCGAACGTGAAGTTCCCGACTATATCGAAGTCGACGCCAAGGGCCTGTCGGCCAAGTTCATCCGCGCGCCGGAGCTGGCCGAAGTGCCCTATCCGGTGAAGATGGAGCCGAACCTCGTGGTCGAATTCTACGCCTCCTAAGGCCTAGAACACCTGCGATTTCAAAGGGCCCTGGAGCGATCCGGGGCCCTTTTTGCGTCTGGCGTCCGGTCGCTCGCGGGGCCCCCGCGGCGGCAGGGTGCGAGGGCCTGCGCGTCTCGCAAGATTCTCTGTGGCGACTTAAGGGCGTTGACCGCCGCATCGCGCGCCACTATGTCCGCGGCTCGGTCCGGGCCCCTCTGGTCGCGACGGTGGTCGCGATGATGTCGGATCTTCACTCTCCAGGCGCAGACGCAGCGCCGTGACTATGAGAGGTGCGGGGTCCGATGGACGCTCTCCTGCTATTTTTACAGACGCCGTTCCTCGGCCAGGCGACCTGGCTGTGGCTGTTGTTTCTCACCATCGTGCTGACGGTTCTGACCCTCGACCTGGGGGTCTTCAACCGCAAGGATCACATCATCGGGCCTGGGGAGTCGGTGAAGGCCGCCTCGGCCTATATCGCCCTTGGCCTCTCGTTCGGAGCCTGGATCTGGTACGATCTGGGCTCCCAGAAGGCGGTGGAATACTACACCGGCTACCTTCTCGAGCTGACCCTGGCGCTCGACAACGTCTTCGTCATCTCCCTGATCCTGGCCTATTTCGCCGTTCCGCGGGAGCTGCAGCACCGGGTCCTGTTCTGGGGCATTCTCGGCGTGATCGTGCTGCGGGCGATCATGATCGGCATCGGCGCGGCGCTCGTCACCAACTTCGCCTGGGTGCTCTACATCTTCGGCGCATTCCTGTTGTTCACCGGTGCCAAGATGCTCAAGGAGTCCTTCTCCAGCGACGCCGATGAGGCCAAGGATCTGGCGGAGAACGCCATACTGAAATGGCTGCGCGGCCACCTGCGGGTGACCGACGGGTTCCAGGGCTCGAAGTTCTTTGTCCGGCAGCCGGACCCGGTCAGCGGCAAGCTGGCGCTGTTCGCCACGCCGCTGTTTCTGGCCCTGGTGCTGGTGGAGTTCGCCGACCTGGTCTTCGCCATCGACTCGGTGCCGGCCATCTTCGCCATCACCCAGGACCCCTACATCGTCTACACCTCCAACATCTTCGCCATCCTGGGGCTGCGGGCGCTCTATTTCGCCCTGGAGAACGCCGTCCACCGCTTCCACTATCTGAAGGTGGCGCTCGCCCTTGTGCTGGTCTTCATCGGCTTCAAGATCTTTGCTGGCGACCTCTTCTTCGGCGGCAAGTTCCCCGCCCCCTGGTCGCTGGGCATCACCATCAGCCTGTTGGCCGGCGGCGTAATCTTCTCGCTGCTCATGCCCAAACGGCCCAAGGGGGAGGCCGAAGGCGGCGCGTCCTAAGCCTGGTCGAGGCTCCGGCGTCCTGCAATCGGCGCCGGAGCCTATCGTCCTGAGACGAGGGTGTAGCTCGTGTTCTTGCTGCCGCCGGGATTTCGCGCCAGGACGCCCTTGTCGACGAGGTCGGCGATGTCGCGCTGGGCCGAGGCTGGTGAGCACTTTCCGAGGACGGCCCACTTCCTTGCGGTGAGATGACCTTCGAAACCATCCAGGAAGCGGTTGAGGATGGAGCGTTGGCGCTCGCTCAACTCGACCTTCTCGTGACTGCGCCAGAACTCGGCCTTGCGTAGGACGCTGGAACTGCTGGTCTCTGCACCTGAGACGGCGCGGGTAAAGCAGGCCAGGAACCATTGGAGCCAGGCGGTGACATCCAGGCCCCCGGCCTGGGTCTGCTCAAGAATGGCGTAGTAGTCCGCTCGCTCCCGGCGGATCTGGCTCGACATACTATAGAAGCGCTGCGGCGCCCCCTCAGATTGGGCGAGCGCCTGGTCGGCGATGGCGCGGGCGATCCGGCCATTGCCGTCTTCGAAGGGGTGGATGGTGACGAACCACAGATGAGCGAGACCCGCGCGGAGGAGGCCATCGGTATCGGGCGGCGCCGCGTACCAGTCCAGGAAGGCTGACATTTCAGCAGGCAGTTGCGCCGCTGGTGGGGCTTGAAAGTGGACGTGCTCGCGGCCGACGGGGCCGGAGACAACCTGCATCGGACCGTTTGCATCGTCTCGCCAGCCGCCGGTTCTGACCCTGGTCATTCCCGAATAGCCTGTGGGGAAGAGGGCGGCCTGCCAGCCGAACAGGCGTGCCTCTGTCAGCGGCGTGTCGAAGTTGCGAGTCGCATCGAGCATCATCTCGACAACACCCTCGATGCGGCGGTCAGCGGGCGTGGTCGCGGCTTCCAGTATGCCAAGGCGTCGTGCCAGGGATGAGCGGACACTGCGATGGTCTAGCAGGTCACCCTCAATCTCAGAGCTCTTGAGCACGTCCTCGGTGAGGGCTTGCAACTGGGCCTCGAGCTGAAGGTCAAAGCCCAGGCCTTGCATGCGGCCAAGCAGTCGGCCCTGGTTAAGACGCGCGGTCGCCAGCGGCTCGATCAGAGCCCGGTCGTCCCAGGTGAAGTTCGGCCAGTCGGGTCGGGCCCAAATATACATTTTCGCCTCAATTTATGAGGTGAATATCGGCTCTTTCGCCTCAAGCGCAAGGTCTAGCTGTGCGTTGGAGCCCTCCTCCGGAGCCGACCGCCAACGGCCTCTGACCGGCGCGGCCTTCCCCTGTCCGACGAGATGTGGCCGAGTGGCGTCATGACTCGCCGTTTTCTGATGATGGCCTCGATGGCCGCGCTCCTGGCCGGCTGCGCCACGGCGCCGCCGCCCCCGATCCTGGCGCCAGCGGGCCTGCCGCTGGCCGAGTTGGAGCCCCTCTACGCCGCAGAGGCCGGCCGCAGGGAACTGACCATCAAGGTCGCCTCTAACGGCTGCACCACCAAGGCCGATTTCGCCTTCTATGTGGAGCGGCAGGGGGAGGCGGTGACCCTGGCCTTCGGGCGAAAGCGTGTGGACGGGTGCCAGTCCCTGGTGGCGGGCCATGTGGAGCTCGCCTTCAGCTATGCGGAGCTGGGTCTTCAGTCTCGCGATCCGGTGTTCCTGCTTAACCCTCTGATCGCCTGGCAGGGGCTCTAGCCAGGTCGCGTCCGTCTCTCCATCCATACGCGACGAGCTCGGGCGACTGCGACGATCAACAGGACGGCGACCAGTCCCGCCACACCAAAGGCGATGAACGGCAGGAAGACCGCCAGCAGGCTGAGCAGTCCAGACAGCACATCCTCCACCAGGGACAGGACCGGATTGGCCACCCCGCCAGTGGCGGCGGTGGAGATCGGTCGGGCGGCCGCCCGGCTGCCATGGAAGCCGCCGGCCACCACGAGGCCGGCGATGGCGGCGATGGCGGGATGCATGTCGCTGAGCACATTCTGCTGGCTGGCGAACAGCACCGCGCCAGCCACCGGACTGACCAGGGCGCCGACCCCATGCCAGACTGTGTCCACGGCGGGAATCTTGTCAGCGATGAAATCGACCACGGCGAGGACGGCGATGGCGCCCAAAACCCAGGGCTGGGTCAGGACATCAAAGGGCTCGGCCAGCCGAATGAGGTCGGTATAGCGCGCCACAAGGCCGACGGTGAGCAGAGGCACATAGGCGTTGAAGCCCGCCGCGCTGGCCAGGCCAAAGGCCGAGAAGAGACTGGCGAAACCGTCCATGCGTCGCCTCCTGCGCCGTTATCATGACCCATTGTGGGCGCGAGGCGAAGACTTAGCCGAAACGGGCGACCAGTTCGGCCGGGACGCGCCGCGGTCGGCCGGTGGCGCGGTCAATCAGGCACCAGACGGTACGCACCTGCGCGCACATGGCGCCGTCGGGGCCATCAATACGGACGAAGCGGTCGAAGCGGGGCCCCTCAGCCTTGTCGGACACCCAGGTGCGGCCAAGCGCCGTCTCGCCGGGCAGAAGGGCGCGTCGGTAGTCGACCTCGTGGCGCAGGGCGACCCAGGCCATGGCGTCAGACTCCGCCTCACCGGCCGAAGAGTCCCAGTGAGCTATGGCCAGATCCTGCGCCCAACCAAGATAGACCACGTTGTTCACATGGCCGTTGGCGTCGATATCGGCCGCGGTCGGGGTGAAGCTGCGGGAAAAGACCCGCCGGCCCGGCGGGGGCTCAAACGTCCGGCTCACGCAGCCAGGACGCCCTGTTCGCTGAGGAACGGCTTCAGTTCGCCGTTCTGGAACATCTCGCGGACGATGTCGGCGCCGCCGACGAACTCGCCCTTCACATAGAGCTGCGGGATGGTCGGCCAGTCGGTGAAGGTCTTGATCCCGTCGCGAAGGGAATCATCCTGCAGGACGTCAACGCCGACGAAGTCCACGCCCAGATGGTCGAGGATCTGCACGACCAGACCAGAGAAGCCGCAGCGCGGCTGTTCGGGCACGCCCTTCATGAACAGCACGACCTGATGGTCCTGCAGGGTCTTGGCGATGAAGGCGTGGGCGGGATCGGTCATGGCCTCGCTCATGGGAACGGCCTTTTCTGTGGGAGTCAGTTTCAGAAGACAGCTAGGGAGACGAAGCCCCCGGGTCAAGACGACCTTATGCCCGCCGCGCGTCTGGCGGGGTGTCGATACGGGCCATTTCGATCTGGGCGGCCAGACCCGTGGGCAGTTCCCGGTCAGGTACCCCGGCCAGACGCTCAATCACTTCGGGGCGATGGGCCTCGATCTGGATACAGGCCAGGGACGGCTCGGTCAGCGCGTAGGCCAGGCACAGCTCGTCGGCCGCCCAGTTGCGGGTTTCGTGCAGGAAGCCATAGGCGCCGACAGTGGCGGCTGAGGGGCCTGAACGGCGGAACAGGGAGGTCTTGGCCGGCGCCTGGGCTGGTGGGCGGCACAGCTCCGGGGGGAAGGCGTCATAGCCGGTGATCGACATGTTCCGCTGTGCGGCCTCGCGAATGCGCCGGCGAATATTCCAGCCTGATGTCAGGTTGAAAGGGGAGGAAAGGGCGTCGAACTCGCCAGACGCTACGGCCTGATCCACCAGGGCGCCGGAGCCGGATATGCCGATCTGCAGGGCAAGGCCTGCGCTGCGGGCATTGTCGAGCATCCGGGCGCCCTCGGACGTGAGAGTGGCGTAGGCCGGTTCATCCAAGGTCAGGAGATCGAAATAGCCGGCCCCGGTCTGGGCCAGGCCGTGACGCACAGCGTCCTCAACGGCCCGGGCGTCAGTGGGGCTGCGGCCATCGCCACAGATGCGCCAGGCCACGAACAGCAGGCGGCGCTCGACGCTCTCCATCGCCTGGCGAAATCCGACCGCCAGGGTGTCGACCCCGGCCTCGACCTCAAAGGCGTTGATTCCACACTCCATGGCGCTGACCGCCAGGCTGCGCCACGCCCCTGGGGGTTGGGCCCGACCGTGGTCGCGCAGCAGCAGGCTGAGCGCCGAGACCGCTTTGCCTGAAATGCCGAACGGGCGGTAGCGCATGGCTTCCCCGCCTAGCCTGGAACGGAGGTCTCGAGCGCCAGGGCGTGCAGTTCGCCGCCCATCTTTCCCTTCAGCGCCGCATAGACCATCTGGTGCTGGCGGACCCGGGGCAGCCCCTTGAAGGCCTCGGACACGATACGGGCACGGTAGTGGTCGCCGTCGCCGGCCAGATCCTCAATGGCGATCTGGGCCTCGGGAAAGGCCTCCCGCAGGGCGGTCTCCAGATCGGCTTGGCTCATGGGCATGGGGGTACGCTCTCTTCCAACAGAGTTTATGGGCCGAAAAGGATTAACGCCCCCATAGCGCCGACGCCACGGCGGCGAGGTGGTTCAGCTCGCGGGCTCTACGGTGCGGGCGGCCTCGCCCAGCACCTCGGCGGCCTCGGGATTGA
>DJWR01000077.1:0-13762 GCA_002441055.1 Caulobacteraceae bacterium UBA6225
CCGGACATGATCGGCGCCGAGGTGGGCGGGGCGATCAAGAATGTCCTGGCCATCGCCTGCGGTATCGTGGAGGGCCGCGGCCTGGGACGCAGCGCGCACGCGGCGCTCATCACCCGCGGCTTTGCCGAGATGACCCGCGTGGCCGTGGCCCTGGGCGGTCAGCCCGAGACCGTCGCCGGCCTCTGCGGCCTCGGCGACCTGGTGCTCACCTGCTCCAGCCCGCAGTCGCGCAATATGAGCGTCGGCCTGGCCCTGGGCGGCGGCCAGACCCTGGACCAGGCCCTGGCTGGAAAGCTCTCGGTGGCCGAGGGCGTTGCGTCTGCGCCCGCCGTGCGCCAGCTGGCCGCCAGGCTTGGCGTCGAGACCCCCATCTGCGAGGCGGTCGCCGCCATCCTGGCCGGCGAGGTGGACGTTGATGCGGCCATTGCGGGCCTGCTCTCCCGCCCCCTGAAAGACGAACGCGAGGACTCCGAATGACCATCTTTGTGCTGATGTGCTTCGACAAGAAGAATGCGCTCGCTGAGCGCATGGCCGTGCGCGAGGCCCATCTGGCCTATATCGGCGAGCACCTGGAGCACGTGAAACTGGCCGGCCCCCTGCTGGACGAGGCCGGCGAGATGGCCGGCTCGCTCATCCTCTATGAGGCCGAGACCCTGGCCGAGGTTGAGGCGTTCAACGCGGCTGACCCCTACAAGACCGCCGGCGTGTTTGAGCGAGTGGAGATCTCGGCCATGAAGATCACCCGCGGGGCCCTGGCTTGAGCGGAAACCCCGCCAGACCCGCCGCCGGGACAGATCTCTGCGCCATCGATGAGATCAGAGAACCCGGCGCCAAGAGCTTCCGGTTTCGCGCCGAGGCGGCCATGTTCGCCGGCGTCGTGGTCCGTATAGGCGAAGAGATCCGCGGCTATGTGGATTCCTGCCCCCACGCCGGCTGGCCGCTTTCGGCGCTCGACGACCGCTACCTGACGCGGGACCACCGCCACATCCTCTGCGCCGGCCACGGGGCCCTGTTCACCCCGCTCACCGGCGAGTGCGTCGCCGGCCCCTGCTTCGGCGAGCGCCTGTCACCCTGGCCGGTGGAGGTTCGCGACGGCCGGGTGGTGACGGCGTGAGGGTGGCGTTCCGGCGCCGGCCGCGCGTGAGGACCTGAGGGCCTCGCCCCACACCTACCCATCGTCATGGTCGGACTTGATCCGACCATCCATGAACACAGAGGCTGGCCGCGGTGTGCATGGACCCCCGGGTCGAGCCCGGGGGTGACGGGGGAGGGGCGTTGCGTGCTTCGAGGCTCGCTTTCGCTCGCACCTCAGCATGAGGAGGTGGGGGTGGAGGCGGGGCGTCCCAGTCGCCCTCATCCTGAGGCGCCGCGGAGCGGCCTCGAAGGACGAGGGCGGTCGCACGGCCCTTACCCCTGACCCGCCAATTTGTCGGCCACGCGGGCGTGCACGGCCTCCGCCTCCGGCGTCATGATCGAGTCAAAGTCAGACATCTCGTAGAAGGGCCGGATCTCGATCTCGCTGGGACCGGGCATGGGGTTGGGGCAGCGTTTCACCCAGGCCACGGCCTCGTCCATGTCCTTGACCTCCCAGATCCAGTAGCCGGCCACCACCTCCTTGGTCTCNNGCTCGTTATAGCGGCCCATGGCCTCCAGCAGGTCGCTGCCGGGCATGATCCCGGCCTCGCTGTCAGCCGTCGCCTTGACGAACACCATCACCCGCATCGGGTCTCTCCCTCGTTTTGGCCCAGGACGGCCGATCCATGGCCCAAGGACGATACAGTCTCGCGTCCTCCGACACAGGTTTGGAAAAAGACCCCGCGCTGTTTCACCGCGCGCGGCTGCGACCCTTCCTTAACGGCTTGGCGGCTATGCCATCGGCAGACCTTTGATGGAGCTTTCGTCTTGGCCGATCCGATCCGCGCGCTCGCCACCCTGAACGGCCGCTTTGCGCCCCAGTTCGCCCAGACCATGCTGGGCAAGCCCCGGTCCAGCCAGGACGGGGCCGCCTTCGCCGCCCACTGCCAGGCCATGGGTTTTGAGTTCACCACTGAGTGGGCCGACAACAACATCCCCTATGTGGCGCCCCTGCTGCGGGACTTCGCCGCCACCCGTGGGCAGGTCCGCTATCTGGAGATCGGCGCCTATGAGGGGCGCAACCTGGCGTTCATGGACTGGCTCTTGCCAGCCAAGCTCGATGTCACCGTGATCGATCCCTGGTTCGACGAGACCCTCAATCCAGAAGAAAAATACCATGCCGTCGAGCCGCGGTTTCACCGCAATGTGGGCAAGCTCGGCTTCACCGCCCTGACCACCCACAAGGGCTTCTCCACCTATGAGCTCCCCAAGATGCTGGAGCGCGGCGAGCGCTATGACCTCATCTATGTGGACGGCAGCCACACCGCCTGGGCGGTGATGGTGGACCTCGCCTATTGCGCGGCCCTGCTAGAGGTGGGCGGCATGATGGTGCTGGACGACTACTGGCATGATGAGAGCGAGATCGGCGGGCCGGGCGTCAAGCAGGCGGTCGACCGCTTCCATGGGATCTTCCGCCACTATTTTGAGATCAGCGCGGTCTATCGGCAGGTGGCCCTGACCAAGATCGCTGAAATCCCCCGCTAGACCGGGCCGCCCGACGGCGCCCATCTTGCCCGCGCAGGGCGCCTGCTACGACGCATGCGCCTGAACTGGGTCATTTCTGGAAAACGCCGTTCCGAATCCGCTGGAAATCGGACGCCGCCAGGCCTATGGGAAGCGATGACGGGGGTGGGCGCGTCAGGGAGCTGAGCGTGCTGAAATTTCGTCGGTTCTTCGACACCGAACATCGACATCATCATCTGGCCGGACTCCAGGTCTTCCTGGTCGCCGTGCTGGCCGCCGGCCTGGCCGTGGCGTCCCCCTATATGGGCGCCGAGCGGGCCGAGCAGCGTCTGGCCAAACTTACGGGCGGACAGATCGACGCCGCGGCCCTGGAGCGCCTGGCGGGCGCCATGGATCCGGCCATGCGCAGTCTCGCCGACCGCTTCGCGCCCCACGAGATTACGCCTGCCTTCGCCCGGGTGGACCGGGAGACCGGGGTCATGAACGCCCTGGACGGCGACCCGGAGCCGGCCATTCTGCGCCTGCAGGACCTGGACGAAGCCCAGGCCCGACTGTGGAACGCCGCCAACCCCACCTCCACCCTGCCCAATCCGGCGGCAAGGCCGTTCCGCATCTCCGGCGGCTCGCTACATCAGGCCCGCGCGCTCGATTGCCTGGCGGCGGCTGTCTATTACGAAGCCCGCTATGAGAGCCTGGATGGTCAGCGGGCCGTGGCCCAGGTGGTGCTGAACCGGGTCCGCCACCCGGCCTATCCCAACTCCGTCTGCGGCGTGGTCTTCCAGGGCTCCAACCGCACCACCGGCTGCCAGTTCACCTTCACCTGCGATGGCGCCCTGGCCCGGCCGCCGGAAGCCGAGGGCTGGGCGCGATCGCGCCAGATCGCTGAAGCCGCCCTGTCGGGCTATGTGATGAAGGCCGTGGGCAACGCCACCCATTATCACGCCAACTATGTGGCGCCGTACTGGAGCCCGAGCCTGATGAAGGTGGCCACGGTCGGCGCCCACATCTTCTACCGCTGGATGGGCGGCTGGGGTCTGCCCGGCGCCTTTGGCGGGGCCTATGGGGGCGATGAGTCCGTGGGCTTCCAGGTCGCAGCCCTGAACCGCATCTCAGGCCCTGGCCTGGTGGAGATGGCGACCCTGGCCGAGGACATGGAGACCATGGCCCCGACCGGAGTCGCCGCCTCAGGCGAGGCCTCGGCCAGTGAAGAGGTGCAGGTCATCGAGATCGCCGAGGTTCAGCACGAGATCGTCGCCCAGCCGGACGCCGTGGTCGCCCAGGCCGAGGGTCTGGTTCCCGCCGAGGACCTGGACTGGGTCGGCCGGGTCAAGCGCGCCCCGCCCCGCCTGGCCATCCCCTCCAGCAACGGCTTCTAGGCGGCCCGGCGCCTAGGCCGGGGCGGTCTCGGCCGAAAAAGCCGCCACATCCTCCAGCAGGCCCGCCGCGGCCATGCGCACCAGCTCACCGCCCTTTTCCGGGGTGGCCTGGGCCGGGTCAGAGCCCATGCGGCCGTCGGGATAGCGGGCGCGGAAGTCCGCCGCCTCGCGGATCGGCCCGGTGGGCGCGATCTTCGGCGCATAGTCGGCGGTCTTGATGGCGTCGGGATAGGCCCACTGGGTGACAGCGATCTCTGAAGGGGTCGCATGGCTGCCGTGGCCAGTGGGGAACTGGCTGTTGGCCAGGGCCAGGACGCCCTTCAGCTCCCACCAGTTCTTCAGCTTGCAGGCGAAACCCCGGGGCTTTCCTGCGAAGCTCGCCTCGGCATAGAGCTCGGAAAAGGCCGCCTCGATGGTGGCGACGTTTCCCCCATGGCCGTTGAGGAAATAGATCTTCTCAAACCCGTGGGCCGACAGCGACCGGCACCAGTCGCCGATGGCGGCGATGAAGGTCGAGGGCCTCAGAGAGATGGTGCCGGGGAAGCCCAGATGATGCTGGGCCATGCCGATATTGAAGGTCGGCGCCACCAGGATGTCGCCGCTCTTCTGCGCCTCGTGGGCGATGATTTCCGGACACAGCCAGTCGGTGCCCAGCAGACCGGTGGGGCCATGCTGCTCGTTGGAGCCGATAGGAACGACCACCGTCTTGGAGCGCTCCAGGAAGCCCTCGACCTCGGACCAGGTGGACAGGTGAAGCAGCATGGGGCGATCTCCGGCGAACAGGTGGCGATCATCCGACATAGGCCTTCAGGCTGGATGAGGTAAGCCCCGCCGCTCCCGTCAGATGCCGGCGTACCACTCGTAGCCCCGATCTTCCCAGAAGCCGCCCTGGCCGCCGGCGATATGGGCGAAGCTCTCCACCGCCTCGATGCGCATGACATATTTGGCATGCTTGTAGCCCAGCTGGCGCTCGNNTAATAGAGCCCCCGGTCGCCCTCGGCGAAGGCGTCCAGCCGATCGGCGCAGTGGAAGACGATGTAGCGCGCCTCCGGTTTGAGGACGGCCTCCTCCAGCAGGGCCGAGAGCCTGGCGCCGGTCCACTGGCCGATGCTGCTCCAGCCCTCGACGCAGTCATGACGGGTGATCTGGGTGCGGGCGGGCCGGGCGCGGAGGTCCGCCAGGCTGAGAGACAGGGGGCGCTCCACCAACCCGCCGACCTCAAGCCGCCAGTCGGCGAAGTTGTTGGTCACAAGGTCCCGATAGGCGGTTCCGGCCGGCCGCAGGCTGCCATTGGCCCGGAAGTCCGGCGAGATGTCGGCCGGCGTGAACTCTCGCGCCAGGGCGGTGCGCGACAGGATCAGGCGCTGGGCGGCCATGGTCAGGCCCTCGGCCCGGGCCAGGGTGGCGCGGACGCCAGGATTGCGGCCGATCTGGTCGCAGCCGGCCAGGGTGAGGCCCAGAA
This sequence comes from Caulobacteraceae bacterium UBA6225, assembly GCA_002441055.1. Lineage (GTDB taxonomy): Bacteria > Pseudomonadota > Alphaproteobacteria > Caulobacterales > Caulobacteraceae > Phenylobacterium. The sequence goes on from DJWR01000077.1 coordinate 5,437, forward strand.
GGGCTGAGCCTGCCCCGGCCAGCAGGCCGCGACGGGGGATCGAGGTCATGGGTGCGCTCCCGGAGCAGGCGGCGGCGTCTCACCGCCCGTGATCATGGCCCGCAGCTGGCGCAGGGGCCCCGAGGCCAGGACCATGGCGAGATGGACCAGCACGAAGGCGACGATGGCCATGGCGCTGAGAAAATGGATGGTCCGGGCCGACTGGCGGCCGCCGAACAGCTCGAAGGTCCAGGGCCAGGCGGCGTTGACGCCCGGCGACATGCCCAGCCCGCTTACCACCATCAGGGGCAGGAGGCCGAAGATGACGGCCAGATAGGCCAGCTTCTGCAGGGCGTTGTAACGGCCGTGGGGAAACCGCAGGGCGACGTGATCCTTGATCTCCGCCCACAGGTGGCGCGGCGCGAGCTCCCCGCCCTTCGGGGCCAGATCCCGTCGGAAGTGGCCGCTGAGCAGGCCCCAGGCCAGATAGGCCAGGCCGTTGAAGACGAACAGCCAGGCGAAGAAGAAGTGCCATCGGCGTCCCTCGGCCAGGGACCGGTAACTGGGCAGGGTGGCCCAGGCCGGGAAGCCCCGGCGCTCGCCATCCGACAGGCCAAGCAGGCCGGTGGTCTCCACTCTCAGCCCGCCGACCTGGGTGTAGCCCGCCAGACCCTGGCCCTTTGGCTCAACCGTCATGGCGACCCAGGGTTCGGCGAAGGTGGAGGCGTGGCCCCAATAGAGGGTGGGATGGGCGTTGAAGATCTGCAAGCCGCTGCCCAGCAAGACCAGCAGCACCAGAACATTAATCCAGTGGGTCAGCCGCACCAGCAGGCTGTGCCTGACCCTGGGGTGGGGTTGGAGGGGCTCTCGCCTGTCGGCTTCATCACTCAAGGGCTTGCCTCCCGCAGCTCATGTTCACGGTACGCAGGTTCGAGATCAAGGGTTACAGCGTTGGCGCATGGGGCGGGCGCCCCTAAGGTCCCCGCACGCCGCCCGGCGCCTGGGCGGTCTTGAGCGGGGGGCCTGATGGGCTGGGACGGCGGAACAGAGATCTGGGTGGGCGGGGTCAATACCTGGGAATGCGATGAGATGGGTCATCTCAACGTGCGTCACTGGGTGGCCAAGTCCATGGAGGCCCTGGCGGGCCTGGCCGCCGAACTGGGCATGCCCGACGCCTTCTCAGGCCTCGCGCCGTCGACTCTGCTGGTCCGAGAGCAACACATCCGCTTCCTGCGGGAGGCCAAGCCGGGCGCGGCCCTGACCGCCCGGGGCGGGGTGGTGGCCATGGGCGAGGACGAGGCTAGGCTGCTGATCGTCATCCTGCATCCTGACGGAACGCCTGCGGCCACCTTCCAGACCGTGGTGCGCCACGCCACCGCCGATGGCGGCCGGGTCTTCCCCTGGTCTCGCCGCATCATGGCCGAGGCCGAACGTCTGCAGGTGGACATCCCCGATTTCGCCGCCCCGCGTTCCATCAGCCTGGATCCCGTGGCCGCCAGCGCCGCCAGCCTGGAGGCGGCCAAGGCCATGGACCTGACCCGGATCGGGCTGGGCGTCATCGGCGCGGCCGATTGCGACGCCTTTGGCCGCATGCGCACCGAGATCGTCATGGGCAAGATATCCGACGGCATCCTGCACCTGCTGGGCGCCGACCGGGGCCTGGGCGAGGGTCTCGGCTCAGGCGCGCCGCGGATCGGCGGGGCGGCCCTGGAATACCGGCTGGTCCACTATGCCTGGCCCCGGGCCGGCGACCGGTTCGAACTGCGCTCGGCCACGGCCCATGTGGAGGAGCGCTTCCGTCGCCTGCGCCACTGGATGGTTGATCCCCACACCGGTCGCCCCTGGGCCAGCGCCGAGAATGTGGCCGTGGGCTTCGACCTGGACGCCCGCAAGGTGGTGCGGCTTTCGCCTGAGGCGGTGGAGGCCATACGCAAAACCACCCGACCTGAGATGGCGCTTTAGAGCATTTTCCGATAAGTGTGACGCGGTTATCGGACCAAAAATGCTCTAACTATATGATTTAGAGCCCTTTTTATCCGATCTGATTGAGGCAATCAGATCGGAAAGGGCTCTAGCCCCCTACAGCCTCCGTCAGCACCTGCCGCACCAGGTCTGGGCGCTCCATGGGCAGGAAGTGGCTGGTCGCCGGCACGGTCTCGATCCGGTAGCGGCCGGTGGCGGCCAGGGCCTCCAGGTGATCGTCGATCCGGCAGGTGGAGCCGTGCTCGGCCCGCAGGATGCGCACCGGGCAGGGACAGGCCTGGGCCGCGGCCCAGGCCTGATCATCATAGACGGCGAAGTTGGAGGCCTCCCAGGCCGGGGCGCAGGCCAGCTCCACCGCCCCGTCGTCGGTGTCCACGAAGCCTGCGGCCACATAGTCTTCCAGCTGCTCCAGGGACCAGGTCTTGAAGGCGCCGCGCCCCTGATAGGCGGCCACGGCCGCAGCCCGGCTGTCGAAGCGGGCCCGCCGGCGCAGGGCGCCCTGGACCATGGGCGACTGGGCGATGTCCCCAGGGGACGCATCTCCCCGATCCGGCATCAGCACGGGATCGAACAGGACGAGGTTCGAGATCAGGTCCGGCGCCTGGGCCGCGGCCATCAGGCTGGTGGTCGCCCCCATGGAGTGGCCGGCCACGGTCACCGGGCCCTGGACCACATGGGGCAACAGGGTCAGGAGGTCGTCGCGATAGGCGCCCCAGCCTTTACGATTCTCAAGTTCGGTGGGCAGGGCGGTGGCGCCATGGCCCCGCAGGTCGATGGCCAGGATCCGCATCTGCGCCCCGAGGGGGGCAAGGATCGTGCGGTAGGTCTGGGCGTTGAAGCCGTTGGCGTGACAGAAGACGAGGTCGAAATCCCGGTCCGACGGGCCGAACTCCAGGGCCGCCATCTCGCCACCCCGGCTGGGCAGGGGAAAGCGGCGGACTCGCAGGGCCTGTGCGACCGTTCCATCCATGGGCGGATCCTTCTCTTCGCGCGATGGGTTCTTGCGCCCCCATATATCCCGTCTGTCCCCTGACCCAAGGAGAGGTTCGCCATGGCCATCGCCACCATCGGCTATGAGGGCAAAACCCAGGCCCAGATGATCGACCAGCTGAAGGCCGCCGGCATCGAGTTGGTGGTCGATGTCCGCGCCGTCGCCGCCTCCCGGCGGCCGGGCTTTTCCAAGACCATCCTGGGCGCCAGCCTGGAGGAAGCCGGAATCGGCTATGAACACCTGCGGGGGCTGGGCACGCCCAAGGCCGGGCGGGACGCCGCACGGGCTGGCTGCACCGACGAGATGCGCGCCATCTTCGAGGCGCACCTGGCCGAGCCCCAGGCCCAGGTCGAACTGGCCCGGGCGCAGGACCTGGCGGCGGAGAAGAAGATCGCCCTGCTCTGCTTCGAGGCCCGGGCCTGCGACTGCCACCGGGCGATCGTCGCCGAGCGGCTCTGCGAAGCCCTGAATGTGAGGCGCGAAGATCTCTGAGGGGTCTTGGCTTTCCCCAGCGTTAGGGGGAGATGATGGGAAAACCTTCAGACTCGTCCCAGGAACAGCCCATGACCGCCGCCAACGCCAACACCGCCTCAGCCGACGCCATCCCGGCGCTTGGGCCCTGGACCTGTTTCGACGTCGAGATCGACGCCGGCGTGGCCCACATCAAGCTGAAGCGGCCCGAGGCCTTCAACAGCATGATCCGCGCCTTCTGGAACGAGCTGCCGGTGATCGTCCGCGACATCAACGATAACGTCCGGGCCCGCTGCATCGTCATTTCGTCGACGGGCAAGCACTTCTCCGCCGGCATGGACCTGGCGGTGTTTGGCGGCGGCGGCACCTCGAACGCCGACGGCGGCGCCGCGCCCGATCGCTTCATCGCCGCCGAGGGCCAGCGCCACCACATCCGCTGGCTGCAGGACTGCTTCAGCTGCCTCGATGAGGCCCGCATGCCGGTGCTGGTGGCCATCCAGGGGGGCTGCATCGGCGGGGCCATGGACATGACCAGCGCCTGCGACATCCGCTACGCCACCGAGGACGCCTTCTTCTGCGTGCAGGAGATCAATATCGGCATGACCGCCGATGTCGGCACCTTCCCGCGGCTGTGCAAGCTGATCCCCGAGGGCTGGGTGCGCGAACTGGCCTATACCGGCCGGCGTCTGTCGGCCCAGCGAGCCAAGGAGATCGGCCTGGTCAACGAGGTCTTCCCGACCCACGAGGCCCTGCTGGACTACGTCATGGCCACCGCCCGCGAGATCGCCGAGAAGTCGCCCCTGGCGGTGACGGGCTCAAAGGTGATGATCAACTACGCCCGGGACCACACCATCGCCGATGGTTTGGACTATATCGCCGTCTGGCAGACCGGCATGTTCGCCGGCTCGCATATGGGCGAAGCCTTCAAGGCCAAGGCTGAAAAGCGCCCCGCCGACTTCCCCGACCTGCGGCCCCTGCGTCACGAGATGTAGGCGCGCGAGTCCCTACAGGATCAGTTCGGCGCCTCGCAGATCAGCCCCGGTCAGCTTGGCGCCGGACAGATCCGCCTCCAGGAACCGCGCCCGACTGGCGTTGGCGCCGCTGAGGTCGGCATAGCGCAGGTTCGCCCGGTTCAGATCGGTGCGCAGCAGACGGCCCTCGCCGATGGCCAGCGGCCCAAGCTTGGCCTCGCGCAGGTCGGCGCGGATCAGATTGGCGCCGGTCAGCCGGGCGCCGCGCAGGTCGGCGCCGCGGAGGTCAGCCTTGCGCAGGTCGCAGTCCGACAGGTCGGCGCCCTGCAACTGGACCCCGCGCAGGTCCATGCCAAAGAAGATGGCGTCCGCCGCCGGAAGGCCGCTCAGTCGGCGGCCACGAAGCTGGATCATGGACCGGAAGTCCGCGCCGCCAAGCCGGGCGGCGACGCCGTCGCGCCCCTGGCTGTCACAATAGGCTTCATGGTCGGCGATGATCTGGTGGAGGGGTTGGTCATCCACGTAGAAGACGGTGGCCGGCGCCTTGAGCAGGTCGCTGAGATCAGCCCCGTCCAGCCCCGCCGCGGCGAGATTGGCCCCGGCCACGATGGCGCCGCGCAGGCACGCGCCGCTGAGATCGGCCCCATCCAGCTGGGCGCCGGAGAGGTCGGCGCCGTCGAGCCTGGCGTTGGCCAGCCGCGCGCCTACCAGCACCGCGCCGGTCAGGCTGGCGTCCCGGCAGTCGACGGCGGTCATGATGTCGGTCAGGTCGGCGCCTTCGGCCACAGCGTATTCAAGATTGCCGGCCCGGTCCTCCGGGGACAGCACGCGGAAGCCGTCGGCCCGGGTTTGCATGGCGATGCACCCCTCCCGCAGGTCAGCCCCGGACAGGTCGGCGCCAGAGAGGTTGGCCCCGCGCAGGCTGGCCCCACGCAGATCAGCCTGGGCCAGCCGCGCCCACCGCAGATCGGCGTCCCGCAGGTCGGCCCCGAACAGATTGGTCCGGCTCAGGTCCGCGCCAGCCAGGATCGCCCCGCTGAGGCGGGCGCCGGTGAGGTCGGCCTCGGCCAGCAGGGCGCCTTCGAGATTCCAATCGGCGAGATCAGCCCGCACCAGATCGGCCCGACGCCCCCCCGCCAGACCCTGGACATAACGGGCATGGGCGGCGAGCACCGTGCGCAGATGGGCCTGGGTCTTGGCGCGCAGATGCGACGGGGCGGAACTTGCCATGGGCGACCTTTGTGAGGTCGCCACACTGGTCCAACCCCACTTAAGGAAGGGTTGTTCGCAACCCCGCGGCGGCGACTATTCCTGGTCGTCGGCGGCTTGGGCCCCGCCCTGGCCGGCGGCCTGCAGCAGGGCGGCGATCCGGTCGGTGGCGTCGGCGGCCTGGCCGAGCATCTGCAGGGGGCCAGAACCGGGCCGCACGGCGGCGACCATCTGGTTGGCGGCCGACTGGGCCACAGTCACCGCGGTATTCTGGGCGGTGGTGAAGCCGGTCTTGGCCAGGCTGGCGGCGGAGGCGTCCTGATAGATGAAGCCGTGCACCGGATAGGTGGTGGAGCCCAGGTCGCCGATGGAGTCGTACCAGACCTTCACCTGGCTCCAGTCGCCCTTGGGGGACACGTCGATGACGGTGACGTCGCGCTCGATCTGGCCTCGGGTTCCGTTGATCCGCGACCAGTTGGCGTGGGTGATCTGGATCACCCGATCGGTGAGCACCTGGCTGACTACGGCCACATGGCCCAGGCGCATGGCGCCGGTGGGCTTGAAGCAGAGCACTGCGCCGGCCTGGGGGGTGTTTCCGGTGTCATACTTGCCGGCGGCCTGTTTCCACCAGGTCCAGGCGTCGCCGAAGATCTGCACGCCCGAGATCATCCGGGCGAAGGGCACGCACTGCCAGTAGGTGTCCGCAAAGGCGCTGCTGACGGGAGCGAGCGCCATGACCGCCGCAGCCGTCAGGGAACCAAGGACGAGGCGTGTCCGTTTCATCATGTTGGGCGCAACTCCCGACGCGAACTGCCGTTAGGGATAGTTTCTCACGCCCGGGATGAAAAGGGGGTTTATGCGCCTGCGACCTTCGGCGCACGACCTTTCCACAGCCCCGCCCACAGCTTCATTCGCTCGCGGGCCGGTTTCTCGATCAGGTGATACGAGACCGCCGCCAATGGAACCACGCCCACCAGCATCACCAACCACAGGGCCAGGGGTAGCTGGTCCCCATCAAGCTTCAGCAGACTGGTGGCGCCATTGACGAATACAATCTTCCACGGCACGCAGATCATGTAGATCGAATAACTGATCTCACCAAGATAGATGAGGATCGGGGCGTTCAAGGCCTGGGCCCCGTTCTGAGCCAGGCGGGCGAGGTAGAAGATCAGACCTGCGGTCGCCAGGACGATGATGGTGTCTGACAGACCGAACGCCGCGGCGATCACCGCGACAGCGCCCGAAACGCCCGCCCCCAGCCAGGCCTGGCCTTGACCGCCGCCGGCTCGCTCCCGCCACAGGCTGTGCAGGGCGCAGCCCAGGGCGAAGCAGGGGACGATTCGCAGGGCGCCCCAGGAAATGGTGGCCAGGGTCAGGGGGTGGCCGGCCAGGGCCTCGAACCCTGCATAGAGTCCGGCCATGAAGACTGCCGCGAGGCCTACCGCCACCAGGGGGCGGGCCTTCAGCGCCAGGGCCGCCCAGGCAAACAGGGGAAAGGTGAGATAGGCGAACCACTCGGCCGAGATCGACCAGGAAGGATGGTTCCAGCCGGCCACCGGCGCAAAGCCCCAGGCCTGCACCAGCAGCAGATTGGCCGGCAGGGCTTCCCAGGACAGGATGTTGGGGTCGACCGCAAAGCCGGCCGCGCCGGCCGCGCCGGCCAGCAGGCCCATGCCGATCAGGGTGGCCAGATGCAGGGGATAAATCCGCGCCAGCCGCGCCCACAGGAAGCCGCCATAGTTGAACCCACCGGTCTCCACCTGCGTGCGATAGACATGGCAGAGGATGAAGCCCGAGAGCACGAAGAACAGCTCGACCCCCAGATAGCCCTTGGCCACGAACAGCGGCGCGCCGGCTGTAGTCAGGGCGGGCCAGTAGTGGAACAGCACCACCCAGAAGGCGGCGAAGAACCGCAGGGCGGTGAGCGGGTGGATCTGCTGGGCGTCGGTCATGGATGGCGACTTTCTGGCGTGGCGTATCGCAGCACTGTGGCGCCAGAAGCCTCACCATCGCGTTAGCGCTGGAGCCCAACCGTCATTGGGCTAGAAGTCAGCCCTGGGAGCTTGGGAGAATCACGACCATGGACAGCCTTATGGCCCTTGCGGCCGATCCTGCGGCCTGGGCCGCCCTCATCGCCCTTGTGGTGATGGAGGTGGTGCTGGGGATCGACAATCTCGTCTTCATTTCGATCCTCTCCAACAAATTGCCCGAGGAGCAGCGAAGCCGGGCGCGGAAGATCGGCATCGGCCTGGCGCTGGGCATGCGGCTGGCGCTCCTGTCGACCATCGCCTTCCTGGTGGGCCTGACCCAGCCGGTGTTCAGCCTGCCCTTCCAGGGTCCGGTGGACCCGGTTCACGGCGTGCCGATGTTTGAGATGAACTTCTCCTGGCGCGACCTGATCCTCATCGCAGGCGGCCTGTTCCTGCTGTGGAAGGCCACCACCGAGATCCATGAAAAGGTCGATGTGGAGTCCACCCACGGCGTCATGGACGTGAAGGGGCGCGTGGCCGCCAACTTCGGCGCGGTGATTGTGCAGATCCTGCTGCTGGATCTGGTCTTCTCGGTGGACTCGATCCTGACCGCTGTGGGCATGACCGACCATCTGCCAATCATGATCATCGCCGTGGTGGTGGCGGTCGCCGTGATGCTGCTGGCGGCCGACCCTCTGGCCAACTTCATCCACGAGAACCCCACTGTGGTCATGCTGGCCCTGGGCTTCCTG
>DJWR01000077.1:13778-21545 GCA_002441055.1 Caulobacteraceae bacterium UBA6225
GCCCGACGCAAGGCCGCATTGAAGCATGCATCGCCGACCGGTTCTGATAACGTCTGAGGATTACCTCCGCCCCGGACGTCACATCGGCGCGCCGGGGCGGGCTCAGACATTTGAAAAACCTGGGACGGCCGGCGGATTGCGTCGCGCTCGACCAAAGAATTGGCGGCGCTCGAACGCCGCTTTGGAAACGCCGCATTGCAAGAGCCCCCTGTCTTTGACGAGGCGGACAGACGCCTCACGCTCATCTCCGTCCTGATCATCTTCCTGCTCAGCGCCATGAGTCAGACCGTGGTGGCCACGGCCATGCCGCGGATCGTCTCGGACCTGTCCGGCCTCCATCTCTACGCCTGGGCGACCACGGCCTATCTGCTGGCCTCCACGGTGATGGTGCCCATCTGGGGCAAGCTCGGGGACATCTTCGGGCGCAAGCCGGTCCTGCTCTGGGGGATCGGCGTGTTTCTGGCTGGCTCCTGGCTCTGCGGTCTGGCCGGCGAGTTCGGGGATCTGCCCCTGATCGGCGGCGGCATGACCCAGCTGATCACCGCCCGCGCCCTGCAGGGGATCGGCGGCGGCGCGCTGTTCACCATCGCCTTCGCCATCATCGCCGATCTCTATGCCCCGCGGGAGCGGGCCAAGTTCTCCGGTCTGTTCGGTTCGGTGTTCGGGGTGGCCAGCATCTTCGGCCCGGTCATCGGCGGCTTCTTCACCGACCACGGGACCGTCGAGCTTGCTGGCCATGTGATCGAGGGCTGGCGCTGGGTCTTCTATGTGAACGTGCCCTTCGCGCTGGCCGCCGTGGCCATGATCACCCTGAAGATGCCGGCCCTGCCGCCCCGGGGGGAGGGCCGGATCGACTATGCGGGGGCGGCCCTGATCGTCGTCGGGTTCACCGCCCTGCTGCTGGCCATCACCTGGGGCGGGCGGGATTACGCCTGGGGCTCGCCGCTCATCCTGGCGCTGCTGGTGGCGGGCCTGGGCGCCCTCACCGGTTTTGTCTTCGTCCAGAGGGCGGTGCGCGACCCCATCCTGCCGCTCGAGCTGTTCAAGAACCGGACCTTCAACACCGCCAATGGGGCGGCCTTCATCTATTCCATGGCCTTCATGGGGGTGACCTCCTTCCTGCCCCTCTACATGCAGGTGGGTCAGGGGGTGCCGGCCACCCGCAGCGGCCTGACCATGCTGGCCCTGATGGTGGGGCTGGTGGCGTCCTCGACCCTGAACGGCCAGCTGGTCACCCGCACCGGGGTCTATAAGCCCTTCATGATCGGCGGCGGGGCGGTGCTGATCGCCGGCGTCTTCTCCCTCTGCTTCATCGGGCCAGACACCGGAACGCTGGACCTGGCCTGGCGGCTGCTGATCGTCGGTATTGGTCTGGGCCCCGGGCAGAGCCTGTTTGGCCTGGCGGTGCAGAACGCCGTGCCGCCCCATCAGCTGGGGGTGGCCACCAGTTCAGGCCAGTTCGTCCGCCAGATCGGCTCCACCATGGGGGTGGCCCTGTTCGGCGCCATCCTCACCTGGGGTCTGACCTCGGAGCTGACCCGCCTGTCGGCGGCCAATCCGGCCGCCCAGATGCAGACCCTTGAGCTCTCCGATCTGCAACGCATGGCCATGGAGCGGGACGCTGATCCCGGCCTGGCGCAGGCGCGGGCCGCCGATCCGGTCACCCGCGCCACCGATCAGATCATCCGCCAGAGCTTTTCCACCGCTGTCGTCTACGGGATCATCTTCAGTCTGGGGGTGCTGCTGCTGGGATTCCTGCTGATGCTGAAAATCCCCGGGGTGCGGCTGCAGGACCGGGTTCCGCCCCCGACCCGTGCGCCGGCGCCGGCGGCGACCGAGGCTGCCGGCAAGACCTGAGGCGGCGCCTCAGTCCTCACGCACCTCGGGAAGCAGGAGGTTAAAGTGGTCCTCCACGGCCTGGTAGCACTCGCAGCACGCCTCCTCGAGCCCGTCGCGGTCGATCACCTCCACCTGGCCGTGGTGCTGGCGGATCAGGCCCCTGTGCTCCAGGGTCTTGGCCACCCCTGACACCGTCGTCCTCTGGACGCCCAGCATCTCGGCCAGGCTCTGCTGGGTCAGGCGGATGATGTCGGTGTCGGAGCGATCGTGGGTGGTCAGCAGCCAGCGGCAGGCCCGTTGCTCCACCGGATGCAGGGCGTTGCACACCACCGACTGCATGACCTGAGCCAGCAGAGCGTCGGCATAGCGGGAGAACAGGTCGGCGATCTCCGGCCGACGGCGCTTGGCCGCCTCCAGCTGTTCAGTGGCGATGACCAGGACGGGACCGGCGATCTGCACCACGGCGCGGCCATAGGCCGGCTTGTGGCCAGAGCTCACGATTCCCCCAGCCGCTCCTTCGCGTCCGATGCTGGCGGCCTCCACCTCGCGCCCATCCCGCGTCACCAGCAGCAGGGAGATGATCGCCGAACGGGTCGGAAAGTGGGTGAGATCGACATCGTCGCCCGGCTCGAACACGACCCGGCCGCGCTCCAGGTTCAACTGGCGCAGATGCGGGGCGATGTCCTGCAACACCGAGGCAGGCAGGGCCGCCAGCAGGCGGTTGGCCCGCAGGGCGGAGACGTCGGAGAGCGCGGCATAGGCGCGGGGATCGGAAGATGATTGGCCCATCGACATGGGGGCAGAACGCCTCAGACGGCACAGGGTGGCAGGGAAGCTTCACAGAAGCCCCTACAGACTTGCAACCGCGGCGTCCGTCGGGTGCCCGACTATTGGCGCGGTTCCTCTACAGGAAGCTGTAAGGGTCCATGTCGATCACCACCCGCACGGAAGCCGGCGGTCGGACCCGGGCCCGCCAGGCGGCCATATAGGCCGATAGATCCACCGTGCGGTCGGCTCGGACCAGGAATCGCTTGCGACGTCGCCCACGCACCAGGGACAGGGGCGCATCAGCAGGGCCATAGACCTCCAGCCCCTCGGCGTTGGGGGCGGCGGCGGCCATGTCCCTGACAAAGGCCTCCAAGGCCTGGGGATTCTCGCTGGAGACAATCACCGCGCCCAAGCGGCCAAAGGGCGGCAGGCCGGCCAGCTCCCGTTCGGCCATCTCGGCGGCGACAAAGGCGTCCCGGTCCTGGGCGGCCAGGGCCTGCATCACCGCATGATCAGGCGCATAGGTCTGAACCAGCGCCCGGCCCGGCCGGTCATGCCGGCCCGCCCGGCCCGTCGCCTGGGCGAGCAGCTGGTAGGTGCGCTCCGCAGCTCGCAGGTCCCCGCCCCTCAGGCCGAGATCGGCGTCCACCACGCCGACCAGGGTCAGGTTGGGAAAGTTATGCCCCTTGGCGGCCGCCTGGGTCGCCACCAGGATATCGATCTCACCGGCCGCCATGGACTCCACCAGCTGGCGGGCGGCCTGGGCGTCGAACACGGTGTCGGAGGAAAACACCGCCACCCGCGCCTCGGGAAACAGGGCCCGGGCTTCCTCCTCCACACGCTCCACGCCGGGGCCCACCGAGACCAGGCTGTCGATGGCCCCGCAGTGGGGGCAGGCCTTGGGCTTGGCCATGGAGAAGCCCGTCAGGTGGCACACCAGCCGGCCGGTATAGCGGTGCTCCACCAGCCAGGAATCAGTATCTGGCGCCGTCAGCCGCTCACCGCAGGCGCGGCAGAGCACCAGGGGCGCATAGCCCCGCCGATTCAGGAACAGAAGCGCCTGCTCGCCGCGGGCCAGGGTTTCACTGACCGCCTCGACCAGGGGGGGCGAAAGCCAGCGTCCCGTTTCCAGGGGGGTCTCCCGCAGGTCGATCAGGTCGATCTGCGGCAGGACGGCGACCCCGTGCCGGTCGGTCAGCCGCAGCCAGCGATAGCGGCCGGTCTCAGCGTTGCGCAGGGACTCCAGAGACGGCGTAGCCGAAGCCAGCACGACGGCGGCGGCCTCCATCTTGCCGCGCACCACGGCCAGGTCCCGGGCCTGGTAGATGAAGCCCTCCTCCTGTTTGAACGAGGTGTCGTGCTCCTCATCCACCACGATCAGCTTGAGGTTGGTGAAGGGCAGGAAGAGCGCTGAGCGGGCGCCNNGCCGGCGGGGCGATCCCGGAATGCCATTCGGCCGGCTGGGTCCCGAACCGCTCGGAAAACCGCGACAGCACCGCCTGGGTCAACGCGATCTCCGGCAGCAGCACCAGGACCTGAGCGGTCGGATCGCCGGCCAACACGGCGGCCACAGCCTCCAGATAGACCTCCGTCTTGCCCGATCCCGTCACCCCGTCCAGCAGGGCGACATTGAAGCCCCCCGCCGAGGTCATGGCGGTCAGGGCCTGGGCGGCGGCGGCCTGGCTCGGATTGAGCGGCGCCCGGGGCCGGGTGAGGTCGGGGGCGGGAAAGGCCACTGGAGCCGGGATTTCCCGCACCGCCAGGACGCCCTCGTCGATCAGCCCCTTGATCACCCCGGCCGAAACCTCAGCCCGGCGGGCGAGATCGGCCGGCGCGCCGACGAAACCGGCAATCGCGGCCATCACCTTTTCCCGGGCAGGCGTCTGCCGGGCAGGCGCCGCGCCGGTGGCGACCACCTGCTTGACCGGCCGGGCCCTGGGCGCGCGGGCGCCGCGCAGGGCGATGGCCAGCGGCTGGCCCGGCGCATCCACGGCGTAGCGGGCCGCCCATTGGACGAACTCGAGCGTCCCTGGCGGCAGGGGCGGATCATCCAGCCGCTGCTCAAGGGGCTTCAGCGGACGGTTGCCGCCGGCGGCTTCGCGCAGGGCCGTGACCACGCCGCGCAGGGTGCGGGGGCCCAGCGGCGCGGCCACCTGATCGCCGACCTCCAGCCCCATGCCCTCGGGCTCGGCATAGTCGAAGGCCTCGGGCAGGGGCATGGGCAGCAGGACGGACGCGATACGGCTCATGGGCGCGCGCCTGGGACTGTCATGCGGGTGGGGTGGCGAGGACCCCACACAGGCGCTAAACACCGCCATTCACTGCGCAGGGAGGCCCAGGCCATGCAGATCTTTCTCGACACCACCGACACGGCCGTCCTGAAGGACCTGGCCTCCACCGGTCTGGTGGACGGCGTCACCACCAATCCGTCGCTGATCGCCAAGTCCGGCCGTCCCATGCTGGAGGTCATCGCCGAGATTTGCGACCTCGTCGAGGGCCCCGTGAGCGCCGAGGTGGCCGCCACCGAGACCGAGGCCATGCTGGCCGAGGGCCGCAAGCTGGCGGGTGTGGCCCCCAATGTGGTGGTCAAGGTGCCCCTGACCCGGGCCGGTCTGACCGCCACGGGGGTCTTCTCGCGGGAAGGCATCCAGACCAATGTCACCCTGTGCTTCTCCGCCGCCCAGGCCCTGATGGCCGCCAAGGCCGGCGCCACCTACATCTCGCCCTTCATCGGCCGGCTGGACGACCACGGCGCCGACGGCATGGACCTGATCGCCGAGATCCGCGCCATCTACGACAACTACGACTTCGACACCGAAATCCTCGCCGCCTCGATCCGCACGACGGCCCATGTGACCGCCTCGGCCCTCATGGGCGCCGACTGTGCGACGATTCCGCCCGCGGTCTTCCTTGACCTGTTCAAGCACCCGTTAACCGAGAAGGGTCTTGATCAGTTCATGAGCGACTGGGCCAAGACCGGCCAGTCGATCCTCTAAGACGGCGCACGGACGGCGAAGGACGGTACGGATGGACGGGGCGAGCATCGACAGCGCCATGAACGCCCACGAGGCCCGGGCGGCCGTCCGGGCTTTCCTGCTGGAAAATCCTGGGGTTCTGCTGGACGATCCGGAGCTGCTGCGCCTGCTGGGCCTGCAGACCCTGCCGGAGAATGTAGTGGCCTTTGGGCCGGCGGCCTTGGCGCGAGTCCATGCGGCCCACCGCAAGGAATCGGCCGTGCGCCGCCAGCTGGAGTCCACCGCGCGGGCCAATTTCGCCGCCCAGGCCCAGACCCATGGGGCGGTGATCGACCTGCTTGAGGCCCGCAATCACGCCGATCTCGCCCGCCGGGTGGATGAACTGGCCCAGCTGCGTTTTGGCCTCTGCTGCGGGGTGGTGGCCCTGGAGGGGCCCGATCGCACCCCGGCCGGCTGGCGGCCCCTGGTGGAGGGGCAGGTGGACATGATCCTGGGCGGTCATCAGAAGCTCACCCGCATGGGCTTCTGGGCGCCGGCGCTGGGCCTGTTCGGCGACCGGGGAGAGGCTGTGAAATCCATGGCCCTGGTCCGCCTGGCCATGTGGGAGCCCGCCCGTGAAGGCCTGGTGGCCTTCGGTTCCGACGATCCCAAGGGCTTCACCGAAGACATGGGCGCCGAGTTGGTGGCCTTTCTGGCCCGGGTGATCGAGCGCACGGCGGAGCGTTGGCCGGTCCTTTGACCCCCTTGAGCCCGANNCGGGCCTCCCCGCGCACGGTGGAGGCCTACGGGGCGGCGGGGCGGCGCTATATCGCCTTTTTACAGCAGCATCGCGGGGGCGGCCTGACGATCGCGGCCCTGGGCGGGGTGCAGACCGCCGAGCTGCGGGCCTGGCTCGCCCATCTGCGGCAGGGCGATCACCCCCTGTCGCCGCGCTCCCTGTCCCAGGCCCTGTCGGCGGTGCGGGGCTTCCATCGGTATCTTGATCGCCGCCTGGGCGTGGCTAACGCTGCGGTCACCCTGGTGCGCGGGCCGCGGATCAAGCCCGGCGCGCCGCGGCCCGTCACTGAGGACCAGGCGCTGGGCCTGATCGCCGAACCCGGCCTCGACCCCGACCGGGAGGGGTGGGAGGCCAGCCGCGACGCTGCGGTGCTCACCCTGCTCTATGGCTGCGGCCTGCGGATTTCCGAGGCCCTGTCGCTGAAGCGGTCAGATGCGCCCTTGAGCGAGAGCCTGCGGATCACCGGCAAGGGGGGCAAGACCCGGCTGGTTCCCGTCCTGCCCGCGGTGGTCGAAGCGATCGACGACTATCTGGCCGAGCTTCCCTTCGTGCTGAGCCCTGACGACCCCCTGTTCCGCGCCAAGCGGGGCGGTCCTTTGAGCCCCCGCCACGTCCAGGCCACGGTGCAGATCCTGCGCGGACGGCTGGGCCTGCCCGACAGCGCCACCCCCCACGCCCTGCGTCATTCCTTCGCGACGCACCTGCTGGGGGCGGGCGCAGACTTGCGTTCGATCCAGGACCTGCTAGGCCACGCCTCGCTGTCCACCACCCAGCGCTATACCGAGGTGGACGCCGCGCGGCTGCTCGCCGCCTACGCCAAGGCCCATCCCCACGCATGACCTGCCCTGTCCGACTTCGCCCCGTGATTCCCGGCGACCTGCCGATCTTTTTCGAGCAGCAGCGGGACCCCGCCGCCAACCGCATGGCCGCCTTCGGGTCAGCCGACCCTGAGGACCGGGCCGCCTACATGGCCCGCTGGGAGGGCCTTCTGAAGACCCCTGGCGTGACGGCCCGCACCATCGAGGTGGCGGGCGACGTGGCCGGCCACATCCTCAACCACACCACCGCAGGCTCGCCCTCGGTCTCCTACTGGGTGGGTAAGCCCTGGTGGGGCCACGGGGTGGCGACCCAGGCCCTGGTCGCCTTCCTGCAGCAGATCGCCACCCGTCCGGTGGAAGCCCGGGTGGCCAAGGACAACATCGCCTCGCTGAAGGTCCTGCAGCACGCCGGCTTCGTGATTCGCGGCCAGTCGGCGGCCTTCGCCCCCGGCCGCGGCGAAGAGGTCGAGGAATATGTGATGGTGCTGGAGCCCGAGCCCCTGGCCCAGGCGGGCTGAACGGGCGCTCGCCACCCTGCATATTCCGTCACCCTCGGACTTGATCCTGTTCAGACCGGGGACAAGGTGGA
>DJWR01000212.1 GCA_002441055.1 Caulobacteraceae bacterium UBA6225
TATCGCTGGGAGGCGGGCGGGCGCTCGCGGGTGCGCGCGGCGCTGCAGTTGGGATCGGTGGAAGGGGTCGAGGCCCGCCGCCTGCGCCGTGATGCGCCTGAGGCTGTGGTGGAGTTGCTGGCGCTGACCTTCGAGCCTGATCCTGAGTCGCCAGGGGGCGCGCTGATCTTGAGTTTCGCCGGTGGCGGGGACCTCAAGGTCAAGGTGGAATGTGTCGATGCGGTGCTGGCCGATGTCTCAGCGCCCTGGCCCACCCCTCGGACCCCCCGGCACGAGGTCTGAGGAACACGCCAACGCCGTCGGCGGCTGTGGCTTCGCAGCCATGGCGCTCTGCGCAGCCCGTCGCTACATAGCGCCATCATGCGCCGCTTACATTTTTCCGATGTCGATTTCGAAGCCCGTTTCGCCGCCCTGGTGAGCGAACGGCGTGACACCCCTGAGGATGTGGAGGCCAGCGTCCGCGACGTGCTGGCCGCCGTGCGGGCCGAGGGCCTGGCCGCGGTGCTGCGCTTTGGGGCCCAGTTCGACGGGGTCGCGCTGGACGAGGCCAGCCTGAGGGTTACGCCTGAGGAGATTGAGGCTGGGGCGGCGGCCTGTGCGCCGGAGGTCCGGAACGCCATCGCCTTCGCCGCCGAGCGCATCCGCACCTATCATGAGCGTCAACGCCCCGCCGACGCCCGGTTCACGGATGCGGCCGGGGTTGAGATGGGCTGGCGCTGGGGGCCGATCGAGGCGGTGGGCGTCTATGTGCCGGGCGGCCGGGCCGCCTATCCCTCCACGGTTCTGATGAACGCTGTTCCCGCCAAGGTGGCCGGCGTCGAGCGTATCGCCATGGTCACGCCGCCAGGCAAACTGCAGCCGGCGGTGCTGGCTGCGGCCCAGGCGGCCGGCGTCACGGAGATCTGGCGGGTGGGCGGGGCCCAGGCCGTGGCCGCCCTGGCCTTTGGCGCAGGCCCCATCGCGCCGGTGGACAAGATCGTCGGGCCGGGCAACGCCTTCGTCACCGCGGCCAAGCGCCGGGTCTACGGGGTGGTGGGCATCGACGCCCTGGCCGGTCCCTCGGAGATCGTTGTGGTGGCCGACGGCCTCAACCGCGCCGACTGGATCGCCGCAGACCTCTTATCCCAGGCCGAGCATGATCCGGCGGCTCAATCCATCCTGATCACCGACGACGAGGCCTTCGCCGCCCAGGTGGAGGCGCAGATCGAGGTTCAGATCGCCAGCCTGGCGACCGGCGCCGTGGCCCAGGCCTCCTGGCGTGACCACGGGGCGGTAATCATCGCGCCCCTGGCGGAGTCCCCACGCCTGGTGGACGCGCTGGCGCCCGAGCATGTGGAGTTTGCGGTCGCCGATCCCGACGCCCTGGCCGATCAGGTGAGGCACGCCGGCGCCATGTTCCTCGGCCGGCACGCGCCAGAGGCGATCGGCGACTATGTGGCCGGGTCTAACCATGTGCTGCCCACCAGCCGGGCGGCCCGCTTTTCCTCCGGCCTGTCGATCTATGACTTCATCAAGCGGACCTCGTTCGTGAAGTGTGACGCTGCGGCCTTCGAGGCCCTGGGACCGGCGACCGTGGCCCTGGCCGAGGCCGAGGGGCTGCCGGCCCACGCCCGGTCTGCGGCCCTGAGGCTCGGCCAAGGCGCTCGGGAAAGCTGAACGAAAACTGTCAACGGCTGTCCCGCGTCCGTTCAGGCGTGCGCCTCTAGGGTCGGAATCACAGGGCCACACCGGGCCCTCCGATTTCGAACTGATGGAGGCAAGCCATGCCGAAGACCAATGTTTCCAAGCTGACCACCGGCGCTGCGGCCACCGCCATGCTGAGCGCCCTGTTCCTCACCGCGGCGGCCCCCGCCGCCCACGCGCAGAATTTTGGCGGCGTGCTGGGCTGTAACGCCAGCGGCGGCAAGCAGGAGGGCGGGGCCCTGATTGGAGCCCTGATCGGGGCGGCGGCTGGCTCCAACCTGGCCAAGAAGGATCGCGGAACCGGCACGGCCCTTGGCGCGGTGGTCGGCGCGGCGGCCGGCTCGGCCATTGGCTGCAAGCTGCAGCATGACGACCAGGATCGTCGCTATGGCCAGGGTCAAGGCTATGCCTACAACCAGCCGGCCACCTACACCCACGGGGGCTATCGTCTGGATCGTAATCTGAGCCCGGCTCACTATGTCGGCGGCGGCGGCGCGATGATCGCCCGGTCCACCGTGAACCTGAGGTCCTCGCCGTCCACCCGCGGCGCCCGGGTCGGCCAGCTGCGGGCCGGGGAGCGGTTCGAGGCCCTGTCCTATGTTCGCGGCAGCGACTGGATCCTGGTGGGCCAGAACGGCGTCGGCGTCGGCTATGTCCACGGCGCCTATGTGCAGCCTGAAGGCTACCGCTACGCCGGCTATCGTCGCTAAGGCCCCGTCATCCTCCCCGATCGCCCCCGCCGCCCCCCGCGGCGGGGGCCTTTTTCGTCTGTGGGCGGGCGGAGGAGCTCTAAGCGGGATGACGCCGGGGGGCGGTTTGCACTAAAGCTGGCGCCCAAGACCTTGCCCAGGGCGTCATGGCTGACGACGACCAGAATAACCATCGGCTGCAGAGCGTCGAGATCGACCAGCAATCCCTGGGCGCGATTTCGCGCGACCAGGAGCAGGAGCGGCAGATCGCCATCTTTGATCTGCTGGAATCCAACCGCTTCGTCCCCGAGGGCGCGGAGCAGGGGCCCTATGATCTGCGCATGGGGCTGATGGAGAACAGGCTTGTCCTGGATGTCACAGGGCCAGGCTACGAGAAGCGGCACATTCTCTCGCTCTCCCCATTCCGGATGCTGATCAAAGACTATTTTATGATCTGCGAGAGCTATTATCAGGCCATCCGCAACGCGACCCCGGCCCAGATCGAGGCCTTGGATATGGGGCGGCGGGGCCTGCATAACGAGGGCTCCGAGCTGCTGCGGACCCGGTTGGCCGGGAAGATCGAAACCGATCTCGACACCGCCCGGCGGCTGTTCACCCTGATCTGCGCCCTGCACTACAAGAGCTGAAGGGGGCATGGGAACGGATACTCAAGCGCGCACGCCAGGCGCGGTCCTGTTCGCCTGCAACTTCAACCGGGTCCGCTCTCCCATGGCTGAAGTCCTGGCCAAGCGCCTTTTGGGCGACCGGGTCTATGTGGATTCCTGCGGGTTGAAGGCTGACACAGAGGCCGAAGGCGCCGATCCCTTTGTCAGCGCCGTGATGGCCGAGCTGGGATTGGATCTCGCCGAGCACCGGCCCAAGACCTTTGACGAGCTGCACGACGACTCCTTTGACCTGATCATCTCCTTGACCCCGGAGGCGCAGCACCGGGCGGTGGAGCTGACTCGGCATCGGGCCGCTGAGATCGAATACTGGCCGACCCACGACCCGACTCTGGCTGATGGATCGCGGGAGAATCGCCTGGCGGCCTATCGTGAAGTTCGCGACGCCCTGGCCCGGCGACTGGTGGAGCGGTTCGGCCCGGCTGATTGAGAGGCCTCTACCGACCGCTACAACCTGGGTTATAATACAGCTGTGTCCGCAGGGCCGATTCCAGGCCGGCCGGCCGCATCAGGTGAGCGCCCCCATGGAGCCTGCATGGCCAAGGAAGAGCTGTTGGAGTTTCCCGGCGTGGTCAGCGAAGTGCTGCCGAACGCCATGTTTCGCGTGAAGCTCGAGAACGACCACGAAATCATCGCTCACACGGCGGGCAAGATGCGAAAGAACCGCATCCGCGTGGCCGTCGGCGACAAGGTTCTCATCGAGATGACGCCTTATGACCTGTCCAAGGGCCGCATCACCTTCCGCGTCCGCTAGCGGGTGAGCATTCCCTCCGGTTCTGAACCCGCCCGACTTGTCCTGGCGTCTGCCAGTCCGAGGCGTCTTGACCTGTTGGCTCAGCTTGGCCTCACCCCAGATGAGGTCTGTGCCGCTGACGTGAATGAGGCGCCTCTGAAGGGCGAAACCCCGCGGCGTTGCGCCCTCCGGCTGGCGCAGGACAAGGCAGGAAGGATCGCGGAGTCGCGTCCAGGCGCCTATGTCCTGGCCGCCGACACCGTGGTGGCGGCCGGGCGGCGGATTCTGCCCAAGGCCGAGACCGATGATGAGGTTCGGGGCTGTCTGAACCTGCTGTCGGGGCGGAGCCACCGAGTCTACACCGCCGTGGTGCTGCGAGGACCGGGCGGTCGCCAGGCCGAGCGGCTGGTGGAGACCCGGGTGACGTTCAAGCGGCTGGCCGAGGATGAACTGACGGCCTATCTGGCCAGCGGCGAGGGACTGGGCAAGGCCGGGGGCTACGGCATCCAGGGCCGGGCCGGGGGTTTTGTGCTGAACCTGCAGGGGTCCTACCCCGCCGTGGTCGGGCTGCCCCTCTATGAAACCCTTTGTCTGTTGCGGGGTCTGGGCTATCCCGCAGCATGAGCCGCCGCACATACTTTATCGACGAGGGCCTTGGTGAAACCCGAGGCGGGGTCCTATTGGACGGCCGCCCTGAGCGTCTGCTGATCCAGCGGACGGGGGACAGCGTCCGTCTGGCCCTGGGCGCGCGGCTGCGCGCTCGCGTGGCCCATGTGGAACCCGCCTTGGCCATGGCCTTCCTGGACCTGGGGGAGGGGGCGGAGGCCAGCGTCTCGTTCAAGCCCGACGCCCGACCCCGTCAGGGGGAGGCGCTTGAGGTTGAGATCCGCACCGAACCCCGGCGAGGCAAACTCGCCACCGCGCGCCTGATCGGCCCCGCCCAGGGGGCGCCGGCCCTGCTGTCGCCGCCGCCGACCATGCTTGACCAGCTGCGGCACATGGCCGGGGAGGGTGAACCGATCACCGGCCGGGTGGCCCGCCAACTGGCCGACGAGGCCGAGGCCGAGGCCCTTGAGATCATTCACCCGCTGCCCGGTGGTGGGACCATCGCCATCGAACCCACCCGAGCCTTGACCGCGATCGACGTGGATGTGGGCGAGCGGAAGGGCAACGAGGCCAAGCGCGTCACCCGTCAGGCCAATATGGCCGCCCTGGCGGTCGCCGCCCGGCTGCTGCGGCTGAAGGGTCTGGGCGGACTGGTGGTGTTCGACATGGCTGGACGGGGGCACGATGGCGCAGCCCTGATGGCGGCCGCCCGGGCCGCCTTCAATCCAGATAACCCCGGGGTCTCCATCGGCCCAATCAGTCGATTCGGCACGATTGAGCTGACGGCCCCGCGTCGGAGCCGGCCAGTGACGGAGATTCTCCTGGACCCGTCGGGGCGTCTCACCGCCTTGACCCTGGCCCATCGTCTGGTGCGCCGGCTGGAGGCTGAAGCCGTGGCTGCGCCAGGAGGGCGGCTGGAGGCGACCTGTTCGCCAGAGGTGGCCGAGGCGGCCCAGCCGGTCCTTAAACTCCTGGCGGCTCGGATCGGCGCCCGGTTCGAGGTCAAGGGTGATCCCGCCCTGGGGTGGGAGCAGATCAAGGTGCACGCCCGATGAGCAGGGCTGCCTCGCCCAAGGCCAAGTGTCCGATCTGCCGCAAGCCCGTCGTCCCGGACTACCGACCCTTCTGTTCCAAGCGTTGCGCCGATGTGGACCTGCAGCGCTGGTTCACCGGGGCCTATGCGGCGCCGGCGGTGGAGGTGGAAGAGGTTTCCGACGGCGACGACGAGGTGTGAAATAAACGCCTCTCGCCGCGCTGGACTTCCCCGGGCGGCTCTTTTATAGACGCGGCTCCCGCGCGGCGGGCCCAGTGCCTGGGTAGCTCAGTTGGTAGAGCAGCGGATTGAAAATCCGCGTGTCGGTGGTTCGAATCCGCCCCCAGGCACCACTTCCTTTCCCAAGACGAACGTCCGACCAGGGATCGCTCTCCGCTGAGCGGTGATGGCCAGTTCCGCCTGAGCATGAAGCTGCGCGCGGCTCTTGGACCCTTCTGCGGCGCCATCAATGAATGGGTCGGTCATAGCCTGGGGCTAAGGGCGGCTGTGGCCGGGGCCCGGATGGGGCGCGGCAATCATGTGACAGGCGCAGGCGAACGCTGGCCTCCGTAGGGGCCCTATCTTGACTTCAATGGGGTCGGCGCTCATTTCGCGCCATGAAATCAGGCCCACGCCGATGGTGCGCGCCAGGGGCCCGATTCTCGCCAGATTTCCGCCATCTTGAGCGACCGGCGTTCGACGCCGCATATTGCGCCGCAGCAATATCATTCACCAGAGCGGCGAATTTCTCCAATTATTGCATAGAATTCATATTGTGCAACGCAGCGATACCCCGATTTCTGATTATCTTATCGGTGGTTAGCTGGCTTCTGCGGCACTTGACGCTCCGTTTGGGGGTTGCCAAAGGTCCCTCGCCGCACGTCTAACTTTGCGGTGAGGGTCCGCAGTCCGCTCCTGGGCTGCGGTCTCGCCTTGCCCAATCGCAACGTCCCGCTTCACATAACTGTGGAAGTTGGAGGTTACGGGTCGGGAGCAGCGATAGCGGTTTCGGCTTCGGACGCAGCGAAAGCGGGTTCGGAGCCAGACTTATTCAACTAGGGTAGGAGACGCTCTCGCGCGACGACCCTCGGTCCAAACGTGCTAGACCATTAGGAACTGGCGACAGATGCTCGACAAAAAACGGAACACCCCCCTCATCGCTCTCATCGGCGCGGCTGCGTTGATGATGGGCGCCCCGGCGTTCGCGCAGGACGCCGCTCCAGCGGATCCGGCCGCCGCCGAGGCCCCGGCCGAAGCCGCCGAACCGGCCGCCGAAGCCGCTCCCGCCGAGCCCGCGCCTGCGGCTCCCGCGGAAGAAGTGTCCACCGACGTGGGTGGTCACGGCGAACTGACCATCATGGCGATGTTCCTGGACGCTCAGCCGGTCGGTAAGGCCGTTCTGATCGGTCTGGCCCTGGCGTCGATCTTCTCCTGGACCCTGCTGCTGACCAAGCTCTTCGAGTTTGGCGGCCTGGAACGTCAAACCAACCGCTTCCTGGAAGCCTTCCGGGGCGCCAAGAACACCAGCGACATCGGCCGTATCGCCATGTCCGACGAGTTCGAAGGCAACCCGCTGGCCGACATGGCCGCGGCCGCCGTGCAAGAAATCGAGGTCTCCCGTCAGGCGGGCCTGAACATCTCCGGCGAACATCGCGAAACCACCATCAGCCGCGCTGTTGCGGCCGTGGCCGGCGTGCAGGCCTCCCTGGCCAAGCGTCTGTCGGGCGGCATGCAGTTCCTGGCCTCGGTCGGCTCCAACGGTCCGTTCATCGGTCTGTTCGGCACCGTGTACGGGATCATGTACTCGTTCATCGGCATCGCGAACACCAACACGACCAACCTGGCCGTCGTGGCGCCCGGTATCGCCGAAGCCCTGCTGGCCACCGGTATGGGTCTCTTCGCCGCTATCCCGTCGGTTATCTTCTACAACTACTTCCAGACGCGCATCTCCGCTTACGGCGCGCGCTCGGAAGGGTTTGTCGCTGAACTTCTGAACGCGATCTCCCGGCAGCTCGACAAGGGGGCCTAAACCCAATGGCCGCTAAACTCTCAGGGTCTGGGGGTGGCAGGTACGAAACGGAGCAGAACAGCGAAATCAATGTGACGCCCTTCGTGGACGTCATGCTGGTTCTCCTGATCATCTTCATGGTGGCGGCGCCGCTGGCCAGTGTGACGGTCCAGGTAGCTCTTCCGCCAGCCGTCGCCGAGCCATCCGCAAACCCGCCTAAACCGGTCTACATTTCGATCCAGTCAAACGGATCCATCTACATCGGTGACTTCCAGACCGATCTGGCGGATCTCGGCTCTGACCTCCGGTCGAACATTGGGCAGCGGAACCCGGAACGTGAGCGCATCTTCATCCGCGCCGACAAAGACACCTACTACGGTGACTTCATGGGCGTGATGAACATGCTGCAGGACAATGGGTTCTACAGCGTGGCGCTCATCGGCGAAGAAGACAATTGAGGAGGGTGAGGCATGTCTGAAACCAGTGACACGACTCACATTCATCACAGTCCGTTCGATGCGCCGAAGCCGAAGCGCAATAACGGCATCATCGTCGCCGTTATTGTCTCGATCGTGGTTCACGTCGCGCTTGGTCTTTACCTGTATAAGACCAAGTTCGAACCCACTTATCGGGAGTACTCAGAGGATGTGACGGACGTGGCGATCATCAAGCCCGCCCCGCCGCCGCCGCCTCCGCCGCCTCCGCCGCCGCCGTCCAATACGCCGCCGCCGCCGCCGCCGAAGCTTCAGCCTCGGCCGCCGGTGACGCCGCCGGCCGGGTTGGCCACGATCCCGCCTCTGCCGGTTCCGCCGGTTCAAGAGCGGATCGAGCAGCCCAAGCCGCCGGCTCCGCCGCCGCCGACGCCTCCGCGTCCGTCGGTGATCACCAACCCTGACTGGGCTCGTCTGCCTAGTGGGGAAGATGTGGCCCGCTACTATCCTGACCGCGCTCAGCGGATGGGTGCAGAGGGCCGGGTGGTTCTGAGCTGCTCGGTGACGGCCCGGGGCACGCTGGAAGGCTGCTCTGTGGTTGAAGAGAACCCGTCCGATCAGGACTTCGGCGCCGCCGCTCTGCGGATGACCCGACTGTTCCGGATGCGTCCTCGTACCGCCGATGGCGCCCCTGTTGAGGGCGGCACCGTGCGCATCCCGATCTCCTTCCGTCTTCCCCAGTAGGAAGTCGTCAGGATCACGGAAATTGGCCCCGGGGACCTCAGGTCTCCGGGGCTTTTTCTTTGCCTCAGCCGGCTCGCCGATGGCCCTTGATCCGGCAGGCCGGCGCCACTACAACCCTTTCCCTCGCGATGCGCCGCCTTAGCTCAGTTGGTTAGAGCGCCAGATTGTGGCTCTGGAGGTCCTCGGTTCGAACCCGAGAGGTGGTACCATCGCGCAAGGGCCGATCACTCGGCCTTCGTCCCTCCGTCACATTACCTCGTCATAAGAGCGCCGGAGCTTTGTGCTCACTTGCGTTCCGTAGAGGCCCCATGACCGTTTTCCGTCTTCGTCGCGCCCTGGGGGTGATCGCCCCGGCCTGTGTCGCAGCGTTCGCCCTCACCAGCAGTCCAGCCATTGCGAACCCGCAGGCGGCGCTCGAGGCGGCGCTTGAGCGAGCGCCTAACCCGGCCCCGGCGCGGAACGTCATCCTGTTCATTGGCGACGGCATGGGGGTTTCCACGGTCACGGCGACCCGAATTCTGGCAGGGCAGCGGGCCGGGGCCGATGGCGCCTCCTATGATCTGGCCTTCGACCAGATGCCCTATGGCGGTCTGGTGCGCACCTATTCGGTGGACGGTCTGGTGACCGATTCGGCCAACGGCGCCTCGGCGATCACCACAGGGTATCGGACGATCAACGGCGCGCTTGGGGTGGATGGGGAGACCCGCCGCGGGGTCTGTGACCCGACCCGCAACGTCCCGACGCTCGCCCAGCGGGCCAAGCGGGAGCTGGGCAAGGCCGTGGGCGTGGTGTCCACCGCCGCGATCACCGACGCCTCCCCTGCGGCCTTCTACGCCCACAGCCCGGCCAGGTCCTGGCAGAGCGACGCCGACCTGCCCGCCGCCGCCCGTGAGGCGGGCTGCGTCGACATCGCCGCCCAGCTGGTGATGGCCGCTGACGACATCCGCCCGGATATCGCCCTGGGTGGGGGCTTGAGCTTCTTCCAACCTAAATCGGCGGGTGGTCGTCGCGAGGACGGCCAGGACTTGCCGGCCCTGTGGGCGGCCCGGCCAGACAGCGCCTTTGTCACTGATCGTGACAGCCTGAACCTCGCGGTCGCCGAGGGGCGTGACGTGCTGGGTCTGTTCGCGCCCGTGCACATTCCGCACGAGGTGAACCGGCCTTCAGTGGCGCCCCAGATCCCGACCCTCGAAGAGATGACCCGGGCGGCTATCACCCGCCTGGGAACGGCGCCGGAGGGCTATGTCCTGTTGGTCGAAGCCGCCCATATCGACAAGGCCCACCACGCGGGGCTGCTCAACGCCTCTCTGACCGAAGGAATCGAGCTGTCCAAGGCCGTCGCCGCGGCCATGTCCATGACGGACCCGGCCGACACCCTGATCATCGTCACCGCCGATCACAGTCATGGCCTGACCCTCAATGGGGGTGGCCGGGGTGATGACGTGCTGGGCCTGATTCAAGGTCCCGCCGGCGAGCCCAGGCTGGCGGGCGATGGCCTGCCGGTTCCCATCCTGCTCTACGCCACCGGTCCCGGCGGAGCCGAGGCTGGGGCAGGGCGGCCAGACCTGGACGGCGTCGACCTGACCGCGATCGACCATGTTCGCCAGGCCGGCGTTCGGCTGGGCAGCGCGGCCCACACGGGCGAAGACGTCCCGGCCTATGCGCAGGGTCCAAGCGCGCATCTGGTGACCGGCTCCATGGACCAACCCTATCTATTTCAGGTGATGCGTCACGCCCTCAGGCTTCCGGCCGAGGCGCCCTGAGGGGCTTGCCAGCTCGGGCGCGCGATTGACGGGGCGATCTGCCCCGCCTATGGGCTGGACTGTGACAGGTTCCCCGGAAGGGGATCAAAAGGGAACTCAGGTGTAAAACCTGGGCTGCCCCCGCAACTGTAAGCGGTGAGCCCGTACGCCATTTGAGCCACTGGATCCTCGGATCTGGGAAGGCGGCGTGCAGAGCGGCTATGACCCGCGAGCCAGGAGACCTGCCTGTCGCGGTCGTCCTTCGTCCGGCCGGGGTGCGCCGAGCGAACGGGTCTACCCGGGTGGCGACAACCGTCCAGGGCCGCGCAAGGGCGTGGGTCCCGGCGGGGTCGTGCGCGCGCGTAAGGCTCCCCGTGGTCCGCTCCCTTGACGGCTCGTTGTCGTCAATTCGAGGGGCAAGACCCAATGAAGTCCGTTCTGTTCTCCACAGCCGCCCTGCTGGGCGTTCTGTCGGCCCATACGGCCCTGGCCCAGCCAGCGGCTGCGCCCGACGTGGCCAGCGCCGAGGCCTCCAACGCCGTTCGCGCTGTGGTGGTCACCGCCAATCGCGCCCCCACCGCTGCGACTGTGGTGGCCCAGGCCGTCACCGTCATAGACCGCGCCGACATCGAGGCCAGCCAGGCCATCCTCATCCCAGATCTGCTGGGCCGCACCGCCGGCGTCACCCTGTCGCGCAATGGGGGACCTGGCGGCGTAACGGCTCTGCGGATTCGTGGGGCTGAGACTGACCAGACCCTGGTGGTCATTGACGGGGTCCGCCTCAACGACATGGCCCAGCCCGGCGCCGGCTACAACTTCGCCAACCTGCTGACCGGCGATGTGGCCCGGGTGGAGGTGCTGCGCGGCGCCCAGTCCACCCTGTGGGGCAGCCAGGCCATCGGCGGTGTCGTCAATGTGGTCACCACCGCGCCGACGGAGCCGTTTCAGGCCAGCCTGGACGCAGAAGGCGGCAGCCTGTCCACCGCCTATGTCCGTGGCGGCGTGGGCGGGGCCGGGGAGCGCCTCAACTGGCGGCTTGGCGCGGGCTACTACACCACCGATGGGGTGTCGGCGGTGGCCGGGGGCGCCGAGGATGACGGGTTCCAGCACACCAGCCTCAATGGCCGTCTTGGGCTGAAACTCACCGACGCCCTGTCGTTCGATCTGCGGGGGATCTATTCTTACGGCCGGGCCCAGGTGGATGGCTTTCCTGCGCCAGCCTTCAGCTTCGCTGATACGGCTGAGTATGGCGTCACCGAGGAGGTGGCCGCCTATGCCGGCCTGAACCTCGCCCTTCTGGACGACCGCTTCCGCAACCGACTGGCCTATTCCCACACCCGCACCGACCGGCAGAGCCTCAATCCCGACCAGGCGGTCACCGACGTGACCTTCGACGCCCTCTCGGAGGTGGATCGCTGGGAGTACCAGGGCAGCTTCGCCATCACCGAGGCTTGGCAGGCGATCTTTGGTCTGGAGCGGGAAGAGGCCAGCATGCGGACCGCCTCGCCCAGCGCGTTCAACCCCAACCCTGCGGCGCAGTCCGCCCGCGCCGATCTAGACAGCGCCTATGTTCAGCTTCAGGGACCATTGATCACCGGCCTGTCGGCGACCCTCGGCGTTCGCCGCGACGAACACGACACCTTTGACGGCCAGACCCTGGGGCAAGGCGCCCTGGCCTGGGCGCTGAACGATGGGAACACCATTCTGCGGGCCAGCTTTGGCCAGGGCTTCAAGGCGCCGAGCCTCTATCAGCTCTATAGCGAGTATGGAAACCTGGCCTTGAACCCCGAGGAGGCCGACGCCTGGGATCTGGGGGTGGAGCAGGTGCTTGCCGACGGCCGGGCCGTGGTGTCCGCCACCTGGTTCCAGCGGGAGACGGACAATCAGATCGACTATGTGTCCTGTTTCAGCGCGCCGGCAGCCCCCCTCTGCCGCGTCGGCGGGGTGACCCGTTTTGGCTATTACAGCAACACTGTTCGCACCGAAGCCCAAGGCGTCGAGCTGATCGGCCAGGCCGAGGTTGGTCCCTTTGAGCTGGCGGCCAACTATACCTGGACCGAGGCCACCAACGAGGCCGACGGATCGCCCAACAAGGGCAAGCGCCTGGCGCGGCGGCCCGAGCACCAGGGCTACATGTCGCTGACCCATGTCTGGGCGGACGGGCCTTCGGCGACCCTTGCCGTACGCTATGTGGGCGAGGCCTTTGACGACGCGGCCAACCGAAACCGTCTGGAGGCCCGCGCCCTGCTGGACCTGCGCGCCGCCTGGCCGGTGAGCGAGACCTTCGAGGTCTATGGTCGGGTGGAAAACCTGTTCGATGATCAGGACCCGTCGACCCGCGGCTATGGCGAGGTGGGCCGCTTCGGGGCGCTCGGCGTGCGGGCCCGGTTCTGATGATGGGGCTGGCGAGATCGGGCCCGGGCCAGCTCACCCGCCGTGCGGCGGTAGGGGGGCTTGCGCTCGGTCTCGCCGGCGCCGCGCCGGTCACCCCGCCGCGGCGGGTGGTTTCCCTGAACCCGTGTCTGGACGTGATCCTTTTCCATGTGGCCCGTCGCGATCAGATCGCGGCTCTGACCCACTATGCCCGCGATCCTGACGCCTCCACCCTGGGCCAGCGGGCGCAGGAGATTCCCATTACCCATGAGACGGCCGAAGAGGTCGTCGCCCTGCGCCCGGACCTGGTGCTGATGAGCCATCATTCGGCGATGTCGACCAGGCTGGCCCTCAGCCGCCTGGGCATTCCCCAGGCCACGTTCGACGTGCCCCAGACGGTGGCCGCCAGCCTGGCCCAGGTGCGTCAGATCGCCCAACTGCTCGGGCGACGCGCGCAGGGCGAGGCGGTGATCGCCCAGATCGAAGCCGCCCTGGCCGCGGCCGCCCCGCCGCCGGGAACGCCGCCCTTGAGCGCCATTGTCTATCAGCCCAACGGCTTCGCCGCCGGGGTCGGCACCCTGACCGACGAGATGATGCGCCGGACCGGCTTTGTGAATGTGGCCGCCCGCTATGGCCTGGGCCGATGGGGCAATATCGGTCTGGAGCAGATCCTCGCCGATCCGCCTCAGGTGTTGCTGGCCGGCCAGGTCGCCGAGGGCGCGCCGACCTGGGCCGACCGTGTGCTCAGCCACCCGGCGCTGGAGGCGATATCGGGCGTCATGCGGCGGGAGGTCTTTCCCCAACGCCTGCTCTATTGCGGTGGGCCTGTCCTGATTGAGACCGCTCAGGCCCTGGCCCGCGCCCGGCGCAACGTCCTGGGGGCCGCATGATGCGCCTATCCCCTGTGGCGGTTCTGAGCGGCTTGACCCTGATCCTGGTTCTGCTGGTCGGCGCAAGCCTGATCGCCGGGCGCGTCTGGGTGCCCTTGGAGGCCTGGACCGGAAGCGATCCCCGTTGGGTGATCATCCTGGAGCTGCGTATTCCGCGCACCCTGCTGGCTATCGTCGTAGGGGCGGCCCTTGGAATGTCGGGCGCCGCCCTGCAGGGCTACACCCGAAATCCCCTTGCAGATCCAGGGGTTCTGGGCGTGTCTTCCATGGCCGCTTTAGGGGCTGTGATCTCCCTCTATTTTGGCTTCTACGCGCCGGTCCTGGGGGGCGCCCCGTGGTTGATGCCGGTCTGCGCCATGGCGGGCGCCCTGGTCGGGGTGCTAGTTCTGGTCGGGCTGACGGGACAGGCGACCGGCACGGTGACCTTTGTCCTGGCCGGGGTGGTGCTGAACATCGTGGCCGGCGCCGGGGTCGCCCTGGCGCTTAATCTCGCGCCCAACCCGTGGGCGGTGAACGAGATTGTCAACTGGCTGATGGGCTCACTCACCGATCGTAGCTTCGCTGATCTGCAGATGTCCGCCCCCTTCGTGGCCCTGGGACTCGGCCTGCTGCTGCTCACCGGCCGCGCCCTGGACGCCCTGACCCTGGGGGAGACCGGCGCAAGGTCCCTGGGGGTCAACCTTGCCCGGACCCGCCTGTGGCTGGCCCTGGGGGTGGGGCTGGCCGCGGGCGCCAGTGTGGCCGTCACCGGCGTGATCGGCTTTGTCGGCCTGGTCACGCCGCACCTGCTGCGACCGCTTCTGGGGCCGCGGCCGGCGGGGCTGTTGCTGCCCAGTGCGCTCGGCGGGGCGGTCATAGTCCTGGCGGCCGACATCCTGGTGCGCCTGATCCCCTCGGCGGCCGAGGTGCGGCTGGGGGTGGCCATGGCCGCCCTTGGCGGTCCCTTCTTTCTGGGTCTGCTCCTTCTCCAGCGTCGGCGGCTGTCATGAGTGACCTCGTCGCCCAGAACCTCAGCCTTCGGGCCGGTCATCATCAGGTGCTCACTGGGGTCAGCGCCCAGTTCATGCCGGGCCAGGTGACCGCCATCCTCGGCGCCAACGGGGCCGGAAAATCGACGCTGTTGGCCGCGCTGGCCGGCCTGACCCGGCCAGTCGATGGCCTGGTGTCGCTGGATGGGGCGCCTCTCCTGCAGCTCCCGTCGCGGACCCGCGCGCAGCGCCTGGCCTTCATCCCCCAGACCCCGGAGATCGCCTGGGGGCTGGAGGTGCGGGCCGTTGTCGGCCTGGGCCGGCTTCCCTGGCTCGGCGCCCGGGGGCTGTCGGCGCAGGACGTCGTCGCCGTCGATCGCGCCATGGCCGCCGCCCAGGTGCAGGGCCTGGCTGACCGTGACATCACCGCCTTGTCCGGGGGGGAACGGGCCCGGGCCCTCATCGCCCGCGCCCTGGCCGGGGAGCCCGAGTGGCTGCTGGCCGATGAGCCCTATGCGGGGCTGGACCCCCGCCATGCGCTGGAGGCGGGTGATCTGTTCCGGCGGCTGGCGGGGGAGGGCGCCGGGGTGCTGCTCACCCTTCACGACCTGACGCTCGCCGCCCGTCTGGCTGACCGGGTGCTGGTGCTGGGTCATGGCCGGGTGCTGGCCGATGGGCCGCCGGCCGACGCCATGTCGCCGGCGATCATGGCGGCCGCCTATGGCGTCGACGCCTGCCTGCGTGAGACCGAACAGGGGCTGAGCGTCGATATCCTGGGCCGTTGGGGTTAGGGGGCGAGGCTCTCGATATAGTTGGCCACCAGGGCGATCCCCTCGGCATGGACCAGGCTGCGGCCCAGTTCTGGCATCATCACGCCGGGGTCGTTTGAGCCCATCCGATAGACCATGATCGAGCGGTCGGGCTGACCTGGCTCAATGGAGACCGCCAGCCCGCCAGAGCCGCGACCTGCGGCCACGGGCACCTTGCCGATCCCCAGATGGGCGGGGCGCGTTTCCTCCACCCCCAAGAACAGGCTGCTGGTGGAGGCCATGCCCGCCGGATTGTGACAATGGGCGCAGTTGGCGTCGAGATAGGCCCTGGCGCGGGACTCCAATGGCTCGTCCAGGTCATCCCAGACGGCGGTCCGGGGCGCTGCCGCGGGGGTGGGGCCGCCGTTCAGGTGGCCCAGGCGGCGCCAGGCGATCAGCTGGTTTTCCGTCCGGTGGACATAGTCCAGGTCCCGATTGAGATTGCGCGCCTTGGGGCCGATGGGAACAAGCTCGCCATCCGCCGAGTGGCAGGTCTTGCACTGGTTCTGGTTGGGCACGAGGTAGCTGATCGCCTGCGGTGCGCCGGCAGGATCGATGAAGGCGACGTCCAGACGCGCGCCTGTCCGTTTGAGGATGGCCTCAGTCTGATCGGCGTTCCAGACATAGGCCAGCGCCGTCCAACCGTCGGCCTTGCGGATGAGCAGCCGGGTCTCGACGTGGCGCTCACCAACCTGGGGCGTACGCATATCCGGGGCGAAGGCGAA
>DJWR01000092.1 GCA_002441055.1 Caulobacteraceae bacterium UBA6225
CCTGCATCCTCATCAGGAGGAAGGCGAAGAGAACCCCCAGGGGCAGGGTGATGATCGCCACCAGAGCCGATCGGGCGTGCCAGAGGAACAGCAGGCAGACGATGGCGACGACGACGAACTCTTCAATCAGCTTCTGACTGAGGTTGGCCACGGCGCGGTCGATCAGCTGTGAGCGATCATAGGTGGTGACCACTTCAACCCCTGGGGGCAGGCTGGGCTTCAAGCTCTCCAGCTTGTCTTTTACAGCCGCGATGGTCGCCCGGGCGTTTTCGCCGGACCTCAGAATGACGACCCCTCCGGCCACTTCCCCCTCGCCGTTGAGTTCGGCGACGCCGCGGCGCATCTCCGGTCCGATCTGGACGAAAGCCACATCGCCGAGTCGGATGGGAACGCCCCCGGCCGCGGTGCGCAGGGGGATGGCGCGGAAGTCGTCCAGGTCACGGAGATAGCCGTCAGCGCGGACCATGTATTCCGCTTCGCCCAGCTCCAGAATTGACCCGCCTGCCTCCTGATTGGCGCCTTGGATCGCCGCGACCACCTCCGGGTGGGTGACGCCGTAGCTGGCCAGTTTTACCGGGTCGAGCACCACCTGATACTGCCGCACCATGCCGCCGATGCTGGCGACCTCCGATACCCCTGGCACGGTCGTGAGCTCATAACGGAGGAACCAGTCCTGCAGGCTCCGAAGCTGGGCGAGGTCGTTCCGGCCGCTCCGGTCAACCAAGGCATATTCATAGATCCAGCCGACGCCGGTGGCGTCCGGCCCCAGAGATGACTCCGCGCCTTCGGGAAGCCGGGCCTGCACCTGGTTGAGGTATTCCAGCACCCGGGAGCGGGCCCAGTACAGGTCTGTGCCGTCTTCGAAGAGGACATAGACGAAGCTGTCTCCAAAGAAGGAATAGCCGCGGACGGTACGGGCTCCAGGCACCGACAGCATGGTGGTGGTTAAGGGATAGGTGACCTGGTTCTCGACGATCTGCGGGGCCTGGCCGGGATAGGTGGTTCGGATCACCACCTGAACGTCTGACAGGTCGGGCAGCGCGTCCACCGGCGTGGTCCGTACGGCCCAGGCGCCGGCCACCGTCAGGGCGAGCGCAGCCAGGAGGATGAAGAAGCGACCCCTGACCGAGGCGCGAATGATAGGCTCGATCATTGTCCGCCTGCCTTGGCCAGATCTCGGACGACCGGACCGGCCGGCGTCTGTTCAAACGTAAAGCTCACGCGGTCGCCAATCTCGGCCTGGGACGCCAGCCGGGGCGAGGCGAGCTTGAAGGCCATGGTCATGGCGGGCCACTGCAACGCGGGGATGGGCTCATGGGACAGGGTTACCGAGGTTGGCGAGATCTCCTCGATCCGTCCCTGTGAACGGTACAGGGTCGGCGCGGCGTCCGCCTGTGCGGCGGCGGTGACCGGCCGGGCCTGAATACCGGACAGACTGGCTTCCGACTCCAGCAGGAACTGACCCGACGCAACGACCTGCTCGCCGGCGGCGAGTCCCGCCAGGATCTCGGTCTTACCCGCGGACTCACGGCCAATCTGGATTTCCGCGGGCACAAAGCGGCCACCGTCCTTGGCGAGCATGACGAGCGCGCGCTTGCCGGTCCGGATGACTGCTTCTGAGGGGATCAGAAGGGCTGATCGGGTTTGGCCGCCAAACTCCACCGTAGCGAACATACCCGGCCGCAGGCGACCGTCCCGATTGGCCAGCTCAATGCGTGCGATCAGGGTGCGGCTGGCCGTGTCGGCCTGAGGCAAAATGGCAGTGACCTGGCCGCTGAAGGTTTCGCCCGGATAGGCCGCGAGGCTGGCCTGCACGGTTTGCCCCACTCGAACCTGTGCCGACTGGGCTTCGGGTACGGCGGCGTTCAGCCAGACCTGGGCTAGGCCGTTCACCTCGGCGAGGGTTTGGCCGGCCATCACGGTCATGCCTTTGCGCACGGCGAGCGTCTTGATCATGCCGCCGATGGGCGTCGTCACCGTCACAATGTTGCGAACACGGCCGCTCTGTTCGACCGTGGTGATCAGCTCGGGCGTCATGCCAAGCAGACGCAGACGATTTCGCGCCGCACCGATCAGGGCTGGATCGCCTGTGCGAACCACCGCAAGGAATTCAGCCTGCGCCCCGGCCCACTCCGGAAAGAGCAGGTCCGCCAGGGGCGCGCCAGCCGGCGTAACATCAGCCGGCGCCCGGCCATACACCCGCTGGACGAAGCCCGCGGCCTTCGCCTGAATGACCGCTACATCGCGGTCATTGAACTCTACCGTCCCCGTGGCGGTGAGGCCGCTCGGCAGGGATCCCGTCTCCGCGGTCGCCAGTCGGACCCCGAGGTTCTGAGTGACCGCCGGGTCGATCTGCACGCCGCCGCCCTCAGCGACCTCGTCGGCGTATTTCGGCACGAGTTGCATGTCCATGAACGGTGACTTGCCAGGCTTGTCGAACCGCTGCCCCGGCGCCATCGGATCATACCAATAGAGCACCTCGCGCTCGCCAGCGCTGGCCTGCTCCCCTGCTGGCGCGGGACCGCGGCCGCCGTCAAAGAGCTGCCCTGCGCCGAAGCCGAGGCCGAGGAGGACCGTAGCGCTAGCGGCGCCCAGGGCGAGCCGCGCCCGGTTGGAGGTCGGAAGGGTCATGGGTTGTCGCTCCCGTAGGTGAGCAGGATGCGAGCGCCGTCGCGGGCGACCAGCGCCTCGCGGTCCAACGCGGCGAGCTTGGTGTCGGCGAGGTCGGTGAAGGCCTCGACAAGGTCGGTATAGTCGGCGCGGTCCGCCGCGTAGCTGGAGGTCTCCAACTGCGCCACTTGCTCGGCGATGGGGACCAGCACGTCGGTTGCGCGGCGCCACTGTTCATGATTGGCCGCGTAGGCGGCCAGGTCGGCCTCAAGGGATGCGGCAAGTTCGCGCCGCATGTCGGCCTCCAGTAGTCGGGCGCGGCTGGCCTGGGCGGTTCGCGCGGCGATCGTGGGATCTTGGCGCTGGCTGGCGAACAGCGGCAGGCTGACCGTGACGGCGGCTGAGATCATGTCTCCAAACATCGGGTCACGACGACCGTACATGACCTCAAGACCCCAGTCCGGGCGGCGGGCGGCGCGGGCCCCTGCCACTTCAGCTGCGGCGCGCTGCGTCGCTGCCGAAAGAACCTGCAGCGCCGGATGGTCGGCAATCCTCGCTCGTAGGTCCGCGGGCGTGATCTCCACGTGTGGCGGCGCTCCGGCGGTCTTCGGGTGCAAGGCGCCTGTCCAGCGGGTGAGGTTGGCGCGGGCCTGGGCGACGTCGGCCGCCAGCTGGCTGCGTCGGTTATCAAATTCCGCCTCGAGCCGGGCCGGTTCAAGCCCTGCCGCCGGCCGCGCCGATCCTGACTCGATCCCTGCTGGAACGCCTTCCCAGAGCGGGCTCAAACCCTCAACGAGTTGGTCGAGCACCGCGAGTCGGCGCTCCGCATAGGCGAGGTCAATCCAGGCGAGCGCTGTGGCGACGCGCACCTCCCGCCGCTGCAGGTCTGTGTCAGCCATCGCCATCTGGGTTTCGGCCTGCGCAGTTGCGGCGGCGGCCCGGCGACGTGCGGCGTTTGGAATGTCCTGCATCAGGCCGACCCGGACCATGGTCATCTCGGCGGCGTCCCAGCGACCGGCGTAGGGGCCAGAGACCGGGATGTTCTCCATCCCCAGGGACAGTTTTGGATCGGGCAACCGACCCGCCGCCCGCTCGGCGGCGCGCGCAGCCTCAACCTGGAGGGCGCTTGCCTGAAGGGTGGGCGCCGCGCTCTCGGCGAGTAGCAGGGCGGCGTCATAGGTGAGGGGGTCTGCCTGAGCGGTGCTGGCGAGCAGCGCTATGGCCAGGGGAATCCAGGTTCGCATTTGATCTCGCTTGGCGGCGCATAGGGCCTCGCGGCCGGAGACCCGGCTACGGGACCGACGCCAGCCGTGGTTCGGCAGGCCCGCAGGACTGCTGAGTTGGCGGGGCATGGGAGGAGGGCGACGTCGCAAGGAGCTTCAGCCACCAGCGGCGTGTCGTCAGGCGACGACAGGCGAGCAGATGTGCTGGGCCTCAGCGTCTGCTGGTCAGGCGATGGCTTTAGGGGGGCGCTTCAAGCCGGGCGGCGCAAACGGACGGATACTGTCATCGGTCCGCGGAACAAGCGTGGCGCGGTCGAGACGCAAGATCGCGAGCCCCGGCGCGCTCGAGAGGGCGACGCTGATTCCGCCCATTGCAATGCAGTCCTGGGCGCAGGCGCCGCGATCATGTTCGGATGACTGCAGGTTCTCATCGCAGCACGCATGAGCAGCGTCGGCCACTTCCGCAACCGCTGCGCCAGCGTCCATCACCATGGCCATGTCGCCATGCTCGTGCACGCAGCGCATCGACGCAGCCGAGGCTGCAGCCGGACTGAGCATCAGGCCTATGAGGGCCAATGTAACCAACAGGCGCCGCACGATGGACCGAGTATGAGCCTAGGGCCGGGAGAAGTCAACGAATTTCACCCCTGTGTCGCCGCCGCCATGCCGCCATCTCGTGGATGATCAGGACGCGACGGCGGCATGGGCATGGATGCTGTCGCTCCTACGAGATGTTGTGATCACCGCAAGAAGGCGAGGACGCCCTGGCCGGCGCGGCCGCGGGCCAGCGACGCAATGTCCTTCGCTCAGGTTGGTAGGGGTGCGGTTAACGGCCCAGCAAGGTCGATAGTGCTCCGCTGCCGAAATCGCTGCCTCATTGGATGACCGGAACGTGCGCGAAGTAGAATCACAGCGCCTAGCGGTGCTCCGGGCGATGGGCGTTCTGGATACGCCCCCTGAGGCGATCTTCGATCACATCACCCGGCTGGCTGCGATGACATTCGGGGTGCCGACGGCCGTTGTTTCGCTGGTGGACGCCGACCGCCAGTGGTTCAAGTCGCGCGTCGGGCTTGATGCGACGGAAACCGGTCGTGATGTGGCCTTCTGCGACTACGCCATCCGCCAGGAAGGGGTGATGGTGGTGCTGGACGCGACAGCCGATCCTCGATTCTGCAACAATCCATTGGTTACCGGCGCTCTTGGCATCCGCTTTTACGCGGGGGCTCCCCTCAGGCATGCCAGCGGTGCGCGCTTGGGGACGCTCTGCATAATTGGCTATGAGCCGCGCACGTCCTTCGACGAGGAGCGCCAACAGCAATTGGCCACTATGGCCGAGGCTGTCA
This sequence comes from Caulobacteraceae bacterium UBA6225, assembly GCA_002441055.1. GTDB lineage: Bacteria > Pseudomonadota > Alphaproteobacteria > Caulobacterales > Caulobacteraceae > Phenylobacterium. The sequence continues at coordinate 5,177 of DJWR01000092.1, forward strand.
TGGCGGCCATTTCGATGCGGCACGACATCTCCAGCTTTCTCCGGATCGACGCCGAACGGGCCGAGCGCGAGCGTATGCTGGCTCAGGTAGAGACGCTAGCCGGAGTCGGGCATTGGTCTTTGGATCTGCAGACCAACAATACGACCTGGTCACCTGCAGTCTATGCCATCCATGGCCTCGATCCCGCGGCGGGGTCGCCAACCTATGAACAGGCGCTCGGGTGCTACCATCAGGACGATCGTGCAAGGGTGGAGGCCGTAGTTCAGCACGCAATCGAGGCTGGCGAGAGCTACGTCTTTCAGGCGCGACTGATCAGGACTGACGGTGAGGTGCGACATGTGAAGGCGCACGGCGAGCCACGGTTCGATGACTCCGGTGAGATCATCGGCCTTGATGGCCTTTTCATGGATGTGACGGATGTCGTCACGACCGATGAGGCGCTGCGGAGAAACGAAGCGCGACTTCAATTTCTGACGGAGAATGCGGCAGATTTGATCCTCCGCGTGGAGCCCACGCGCGGCGTTACCTGGGCGTCACCGAACGTCTCTCGCTATGGCTATGATCCGGAGACGCTTCAAGGAAAGGCCGCCTTTGACTTCGTCCATCCCGAGGATTTGGGCGCCCTTCGCGCCTCTGAAGCGGCCCGGCTCAGGGGCGAGGTGGAGGCCAATGACGGACGCATAAATTTCCGCTTCCGAACAGCCGAAGGCGCGTGGGCGCGATTTGAGAGCAGTTCCACCGTTATCCGTAGCGCCGAAGGGGCTGTGGCAGAGGTGGTCATGGTCATGCGCGACATCACCGAGCAGCAACAAGTTCAAGAGGCCCTCACCGAGAGCGAGGCGCGCTACAGGCTACTGGTTGACAATGCTTCTGATCTGATCGCCTGCTTCGACCAGCATGCTCGGTTCACTTATCTGTCCCCAGCAGTCTGGAATCTGTTGGGGTATGAGCCGGAAGAGCTCATTGGGAAATCGACCAATGCTGTGATGCATCCTGATGACTACAAGGCCGCACTGGCCGCCTACTCCAATCACCTGGCCAGCGATCAATCTGCTGAGAGCTTTGAGTTTGAGTATCGGGCCTACCGCAAGAATGGCCAGATGGTCTGGCTGGCCGGCCACCCCAAGGCGGTGTTCGACAGTGACGGGACCCTTTCAGGTTTTCAGGACGTTGTCCGCGACGTCTCCGATCAACGCCGCCTGGAAGATGATCTGCGCGCGGCTCGTGACGAGGCCGCCGCCGCTGCTCGGATCAAGGCCGACTTCATGGCCAATATGAGCCATGAAATTCGCACACCTTTGACGGCGATCCTGGGCTTCACATCCCTCTTGGCGGCCGACAACGACCTCAAACCGGACGCGCGTCACAATGTCGGCCGGATCTCCGCCGCGGGACAGGCGCTGATGGCCATCGTCAACGATGTGCTCGACTTCTCGAAGCTTGAAGCCGGCGAGATGTCGATCCGGCGCCGGCCGACGGCTCTTGATGAGTGCCTATACGAAGCCCTTTCATTGTTCAGCCCCCAGGCCGAAGCGAAGGGGATCGCCCTTGATCTTGCCTGCGATGACGAGATCGCTTGGGTGGACCTGGACCCTGACCGGCTGCGTCAAATCCTTCTGAACTTCATCGGCAATGCTGTGAAGTTCACCGAGACTGGTTCAGTCAGGGTATCCGCCTTTCGAGAGCCGGCGACGGGGTTACTCAGGGTCGAGATCCAGGACAGTGGACCTGGAATGGATGCTGCAGAGCAGGCCAAGCTCTTTCAACGATTTTCGCAGGTCGACGGTACATCCACCCGGAAGCACGAAGGAACAGGTCTGGGGCTGGCGATCTCGCGGGGCCTGGCGGTCGCGATGGGCGGCGAGGTCGGTGTCCGGAGCACCCCAGGCGAGGGGTCCACATTCTGGTTCACAGTCTTTGCTCCAGCATGTGAGGCGCCCGATCTCGTCGAGGATACGCCACTCGCCGACTATGCGCTTCGGGGCAGCCGTCTGCTCGTGGTTGACGACAACCGCGTGAACCGCGAGCTCGTCAAGGCGTTGCTGAGTCCCTTCGGGGTCGTGATCACCGAAGCCGAGGATGGCCTGCAGGCCGTAGAGCTGGCTGCAGCTGAACCGTTTGATCTCATACTCATGGACATGCGCATGCCCCGGTGCGACGGGCCGGACGCCACACTTCGGATCCGACAGAACGGGGGCCCCAACCGCGAGGTCACGATCCTGGCGTTCACCGCCGACTATGATCTGCAGGTTGTCGGCGAGCAGGCGGTGCGCGGCTTCGATGGAGTCGTTCGCAAGCCGTTGGACGGCAGCAGCCTCTTCATCCAGGTGGCCGAGGCGCTCGTTCGTTAG
>DJWR01000144.1 GCA_002441055.1 Caulobacteraceae bacterium UBA6225
CGCGAGCAGACCCTGAACCAGCTGCTGGTGGAGATGGACGGCTTCGACCCGTCTGAGGCCATCATCGTCATCGCCTCGACCAACCGCCCCGACGTGCTGGACCCGGCCCTGCTGCGGCCTGGCCGCTTCGACCGTCAGGTCGTGGTGCCCAATCCCGACATCAACGGCCGCGAACGCATCCTGCGCGTCCACATGAAGAATGTGCCTCTGGCCGCCGACGTGGAAGTCAAGACCATCGCCCGCGGCACGCCTGGCTTCTCCGGCGCCGATCTGGCCAATCTGGTCAACGAGGCCGCCCTGATGGCCGCGCGGAAGAACCGCCGCATGGTCACCCAGCGGGACTTCGAGGACGCCAAGGACCGGGTCATGATGGGCGCAGAGCGCAAGTCCATGGCCATGACCGACGATGAGAAGCGCCTGACCGCCTATCACGAGGGAGGCCATGCCCTGCTGGCCCTGAACGTCCCGGCCACCGACCCAGTGCACAAGGCCACCATCATCCCGCGGGGCCGCGCGCTGGGCATGGTCATGCAGCTGCCCGAGCGGGACCAGCTGTCCATGTCCTACGAGCAGATGACCTCGCGCCTGGTGATCCTGATGGGCGGCCGGATGGCCGAGGAGCTGATCTTCGGCAAGGAGAAGATCACCTCGGGCGCCTCCTCCGACATCGACCAGGCCACCCGCCTGGCCCGGGCCATGGTCACCAAGTGGGGCTTCTCCGACAAGCTCGGCGTCGTCTCCTATGGGGAGAACCAGGACGAGGTCTTCCTTGGCCACTCGGTGTCGCGGACCCAGAACGTCTCCGAAGAGACCGCCCGGATCATCGACCAGGAGGTCAAGGCCCTGGTCCAGCACGGCTTTGACGAGGCGCGCCGGATCCTGACCGAAAAGATCGAAGACCTGCACAAGATCGCCCAGGCCCTGCTGGAGTACGAAACCCTGTCGGGAGACGAGATCATCAATGTGATCCAGGGCGTGGCGCCCAAGCGCGAGGAGCCCGAGAGCCATCGCTCGCTCGGCCCCACCGTGGCGGTGCCGATCTCGCCGCGGCCGGGTCCGGAACCGGCCTGACGCCAAGCTCTGAAGCCTGGGGCGGGGCTCAGCCCGGCTCCAGGCGTCGGGCGGCTTCGGCCACCACCTGGCGCCCCCAACTGGTCAGATCGGGGCGTTTCAGCTTGTCCACGGCGGCGGCGTGGGCCGTCTCGCCGAACCGGCGACGCAGATAGGTCGCCTCTTCCTCCGCTTCAGCCTGCAGGCGCTTTCGGCGTCGCAGATGGCGTATCGGGTTGATGATCACGGGCGTGCATCCCAGGTGTGTGGTTGGCCATCCCTCCTGGCACCCTAGGGTGGAGGTGTGACAGACTTCCAGTTCCTGATGTGAGCAGTTGCAATATTTTGCCCGCGGCGCCCCCGCGATTGGCGCCTTTAAGCCCTGTGACGTAAGCAATCGTGCGTTGTGCGCCTGCGAGAGGCCTGGAGGTCCCCTTGATCCGCCCCCCCCGACGCCCCGCCGTGATGGGGATACTGAACCTCACCCCCGACAGCTTTTCCGATGGCGGTCTCTATGAGGGCGCCGCAGCCCTCGCCCAGGCGCGGCGGCTGGTGGACCAGGGCGCCGACATCCTCGACCTTGGCGGAGAGTCCACACGGCCCGGCGCCGATCCTGTCCCGGCCGAGGTGGAGATCGCGCGGGTCACGCCGGTCATCGCCGCCCTGACCAGAGGGGGGGGCTCACCGATCTCCATCGACACCATGAAACCTGAGGTCGCCCGCGCGGCCATGGCCGCTGGCGCGACCATCTGGAACGACGTGACCGCCCTGCGCTACGCCGCAGGCGCCGCCGATGTGGCCGCCGAACTGGAATGCCAGGTGGTGCTGATGCACATGCAGGGCGAGCCGCGCACCATGCAGGCCGCCCCCCATTATGACGACGTCACCGCCGAGGTCTGCGCGTTCCTGCTGGCGCGGGCGGACGCCGCCATGGCCGCCGGGGTGGCGCGGGAGAAGATCTGGCTCGACCCCGGGATCGGCTTTGGCAAGACCCTGGAGCACAATCTGACCCTGCTGGCTGATCTGGACAAGATCTGCGCCCTGGGCTTCCCGGTCCTGCTGGGCGCCAGCCGCAAACGGTTCATCGCCGCCCTGCACCCGGCCGCCGAGATCCCCGACGCCCGCGCGCCGGGGTCGATCGCAGCAGCGCTGGCCGGCGCAGAGGCTGGCGTCGCCGCGGTGCGGGTACACGATGTGGGCGAGACCGCCCAGGCCTTGGATGTGTGGGCCGCGATCAGGGCCGCGCGCTAAGGCCAGGCCCCCTAGCCACGGCCGACATAGGGCATCTGGGTGGCCATGACGGTCATGAACTGGACGTTGGCTTCGAGCGGCAGGCTGGCCATGTAGACCACCGCCTGGGCGACGGCGGCCACATTCATCATCGGCTCAGGCTTCAGGCTGCCATCGGCCTGGGGGACGCCCCCAGCCATGGCCGCAGTCATCTCGGTGGCGGCGTTGCCGATATCGATCTGGCCGCAGGCGATGCCGTAGGCCCGGCCGTCCAGGCTGGTGGACTTTGTCAGGCCGGTGATGGCGTGCTTGGTTGCGGTATAGGCCACAGAGCGGGGCCGCGGCGCATGGGCCGAGATGGAGCCGTTGTTGATGATCCGCCCACCCCTGGGATCCTGCGCCTTCATCAGCCGGAAGGCGCCCTGGGTGCAGAGGAAGGCCCCCGTCAGATTGACGTCCACCACCCGGCGCCAAGCCTTGAGCGACAGGTCCTCCAGGGGAACCGGCGGCGCGCCGGTTCCGGCGTTGTTGAACAACAGGTCCAGCCGGCCGAACCGGGCGTGAACCGCGTCAAACAGGGCGGCCACCTGATCCTCGTCTGAGACGTCAGCGGGATGAACCAGCACATCGGCGGGCGGCAGGTCGGCGGCTGTCGCCTCAAGCGCCTCGGCCCGACGGCCGGTGAGGGCGAGCTTGAAGCCGGCCCCGTGCATGGCGAGCGCGCAGGCCCGGCCGATGCCGGAGCCGGCGCCGGTGACCAGGGCGATCTTGGCAGGCTGTGTCATGGAACGACCCTCGCCCGACTGCGCCTTGTGGGCAAGGCGCCAGGCCCCCTCGTCAGGGGCGCAAGGATATGGAAGAAGCGGCCATGACCAGTTCAGATCTTCCCCTCGGCCGGGTCCTGATCATCGCCGGTTCGGATTCCGGCGGCGGGGCCGGCATCCAGGCCGACCTCAAGACGGTCCTGGCGCTGGGCGGCTATGGCGCCACGGCGATCACCGCCGTGACGGTGCAGAACACGCTGGGCGTCACCGGCGTCCATCCCATCCCCATCGACATCGTCCAGGCCCAGGCCCGCGCCGTTCTGAGCGACATCGGCGCCGACGCCATCAAGACNNGAGGCGGGCGCCATTCCAGCGGTCATCGATCCGGTCATGGTGGCCAAGGGGGGAGCGACGCTCCTGGCTGATGAGGCGATCGCCGCGGTGCGCAGCCTGATGATACCCCGGGCCTCCCTCCTGACCCCCAACGCGCCGGAAGCCGCCGCCCTGACCGGCCTGGCGGTGGAAAGCCTGGATGACCAGCGCCGGGCCGGTGAGGCCCTGCTCCAACTCGGCGCCCGGGCAGTCCTGATGAAGGGGGGGCATGTGAGCGGCGAACGGGTGGTGGATCTGCTGATGACGCCCACCGGGGACACCATCTTCGAGACCGACCGCCAGGACACCCGCCACACCCACGGCACCGGCTGCACCCTGGCCTCGGCCTGCGCGACGGGCCTTGCGCAGGGGTTGGACCTGTCCACGGCCGTGGCCCAGGCCTGGGCCTATGTGCAGGAGGCCATGGCCAGCGCCCCGGGACTTGGCCAGGGACACGGGCCCCTGGACCATGGTTGGGCCCTGCGCGGGTGAGCCCCGAGCCTGAGCTGGAGCAGCGGCTGGCGGCGATCCTTAAGGCCGCCCCCAGCCTGATGGGGGTGATGGAGACCGCCCGGGACCTCGACCTGCCCGACTGGATGATCTTTTCCGGGGCCATCTATCAGAAGGTGGTGAACCACCTGACCGGCCGCGATCCCGACTATGGGCTGAAGGACTATGACCTCGGCTACTACGACGCGGGCGACCTCAGCTATGAGGCTGAGGACCGGGTCATCCGCCGGGCGGCGGCGGCCTATGTCCCGCCGCTCGACACCCTGGTGGAGGTGCGCAACCAGGCCCGGGTGCACCTGTGGTTCGAAGACCGGTTCGGCGAGCCCTACGCCCCCTTTGGCCTGACCGACCTGTTCGCCCTGCGGCTGGTCCCCAATCCCTTGCGGGAGACCCGGGGCTTTGCCCGCACGGCCGCCGCCGCCCAGGCCCGCTGGCCCGAACTGACCCTGCAGGGATAGACGAGGCAGGCCTTGCCTTGATGGATACGGAAACAGGGCATAACTGGTCTGCTCAACGCCAGCTGCGAGACCCTTCATGCGCCAGTGGACCATAGACGCCTTCGCTCAGGCCCCCTTCCGGGGCAACCCGGCCTGCGTCGTGGAGCCATTTTCCGCCTGGCCGGCGGACAGCTGGATGCAGACCCTGGCGGCGGAGAACAATCAGGCTGAAACCGCCCTTCTCCTGCGCACCGAAGCGCCCGACAGGTTCGGCCTGCGCTGGTTCACCCCGACCCTGGAGGTGCCGCTCTGCGGCCACGCCACCCTGGCCAGCGCCCACATGCTGTTCGCCGAGTTGGGCCTTGGCGCCGACGCCGTCACCTTTGACACCCTGTCGGGGCCCCTGACCGTGTCGCGGCAGGACGGGGCCTACGCCATGGATTTTCCCGCCTCTCCGGTTCGCCAGACCGAGACGCCCGCCGGGCTGGCCGAGGCCCTGGGAGTGGAGCCCGACGAGGTCTGGGCCGGGCCGTTTCTGGTGGCCATCCTGAAGGACGAAGCCGCGGTTCGGGTTGCTTCACCAGATCTGTCGGCCTTGAAGGTCATTTCCGGCGCAGCCACCCAGGGACGGGGCAATGTGGGGGTGAGCGCCGAGGCCGAGGGGCGACCCTATGACGTGGTCAGCCGCTTCTTCGCCCCAGGCTCCGGCATTTCGGAAGATCCGGCCACCGGCTCTCTGCATTGCATGCTGAGCCCGATATTCGCCCAGAAGCTGGGGCGTGATCGGCTGGCCTTCCACCAGGCCTATCCTGGCCGTGGCGGCGATCTGGATTGCGAGCTGGCCGGGGACCGGGTGATCCTTCGCGGTCAGGCGATCACCGTCATCGAGAGCCGGCTGCGGCCCCAGGCGATTTAGAGCATTTTCCGATAAGTGTGATGCGGTTATCGGATCGAAAAATGCTCTAACTTTATGATTTAGAGCCCTTTTTATCCGATCTGATTGAAGCAATCAGATCGGAAAGGGCTCTAGGACCGGTATGGCGAGCCGGAGCTTGTCGCACCGGCTCGCCATCAGGTTCAGGGGGCAGGATCAGCGGCGATAGCCGTAGCCTTGGCCCTGACCATAGCCTTGGCCATATCCCTGGCCATAGCGGCGGTCGTCGTCACGCCGCTCGACATAGATCCGCGCGCTCAGTCGGTCCATCCGGCGATCCAGATCGGCCATCTCCCAGCGGGTCAGGCCGCCCCGGCGGTAGTGACGCTCCAGGCGCTGGAGGTCATTGAACTCGGCCCGGAGGCGAACGGCCTCCTGGCGGGTCAGGCCCCCATGGCGCTGCCCCATCTCGATCCGGCGCTCCAGATTGGCCTTGCGCTGGACGATGGACACCCAGGCCGGCTGGGCGGCGGGACCACGGGACGGGCCGTAGTGCTGGCCGNNGCGGTCAGGGCGGCGCCAGCGGTCAGGGCGATCAGCAGGGATTTCATGGGCTAACTCCTCGTTGCAGGTCAGCCGCGATCGGCGGCGTCGAGGAGAGAAAGCCATGGGGGCGCTGACCGACGTCTGAGCGTGCGGTTGTCTGCGGTTCACCTTGGCGCAGGCGATCAGGCGACCTTGGCGGCGGCCTCTTCGGCCCGGCTCATCACCGTGCAGATTGTCTCATAGAGCTTGGCGATCTCGATGGGCTTGGCCACATGGTCGTCCATGCCCACAGCGAGATACTCGCTGACCTGGTGGGCCAGGGCGTTGGCGGTCAGGGCCACGATGGGGGTCCGGGGCCGCTGGCTCTCGGTCTCGCGGCGGCGAATCTCACGGGCCGCGGCGATGCCATCCATCACCGGCATCTNNCAGGACCTGTTGGTTGGTGAGGTTGTCTTCCGCCGCCAGGATTCGCAGGGGACGGCCTTCCCCCTGGTCGGCGGACGTCTCGGGGGACTCCGCCTCCTGGTCCTCAGCCACCGCGACCGGGGGGGCGGGGTCTTCGTCCTGGGCCGGCGATCTGGCCGCCTGTCCCCGGGCCAGGGGCAGGCGCACTTCGAACAGTGACCCCTCGCCTTCACGGCTGCGGGCCTGGATCTCGCCCCCCATCATCTGGGTCAGCTCGCGGCAGATGGAGAGGCCAAGGCCTGTCCCCCCAAAGCGGCGGGTGGCGGTGGAGTCAGCCTGGGTGAACTTCTCGAACAGCAGCGGCAGCTTGCCGGCCGGCACGCCGACGCCGGTGTCGTGAACCGTGAGGATCAGCCCGCCCAGGGGGTCGGCCAGGAAGCGGGCCGACACCGATCCGGTGAGGGTGAACTTCACCGCATTGGAGAGCAGGTTGCCGAGGATCTGGCGGATCCGGTTCGGGTCGCCCCGCCAGAGACCCCGGGCGCTCTCGTCGATCTCCACAGAGAAGGCCAGACCCCGGCCCTCAGCCAGGACGCCATAGCTGGCCCGCGCGGTGGCGGCCACCGTCTCGAGGTCGAAGTCCTCTTCGGTCAGGGTCAGCTTGCCGGCCTCGATCTTCGAAATATCGAGCACGTCATTGATGACGGTGAGCAGCAGGCCGCCCGACTGACGGATCACCTCCAGCCTGCCTCGCTGGACCGCCGGCAACTTGTCCATCGCCATGACATCGGCCATGGCCAGCACCCCGTTGAGGGGGGTGCGGATCTCGTGGCTCATATTGGCCAGGAACTGGGACTTGAGCACATTGGCCGCATTGGCCGCGTCCCGGGCCTCGACCAGTTCGTCCAGGGTCTTATTCAGGTCCCGCTCTCGGGAATCCAGCCTGGCCAGCAGGTGGTTGAAGCTGACGGCCAGACTGCCGAACAGATCGTCCCGGGCCGTCAGGCTGATCGGGGTGAACTTGCCGCTGGAGGCCACCCGGCGCATGGCCTCCGAAAGCCCCTGGACCGGGGCGATCACCTGGCTGGCCAGGCTGCGCGACAGGAAGAGGGCGACGCCGACCCCACCAAAGAACAGGGCGCCGGTCAGGGCGGCGAACTGGGGCAGCATGCCCATCAGCTCCGGCGGGCGGGCCTGGACGCTGAGCTCGCCGATCACCCGGCCGTCCCAGCTGAGCCGGTGCGAGACGCTCAACAGCCCCTCTTTTGCCGGGCCTGGGGCGGTGAACTGGGCCAGCACCGCGCCCTTGGCGTCAGTGAGCCGCACCCTTGAAATCTTCCGATCGTGGCTGAGCGCGCCGACGGCGGCGACCACCGCGTCCAGGTCGCCCCGGGCGACGGCCGGCGCGGCGAGGTCGGCGGTGACCACAGCCAAGGCCTGATAACTGGTGCGCGCCTGCTCCCGGGCTACAGCCCATTGCTGAAGCATGAAGGTGGCGCAGGCCGCCAACAGGACCACGACCGTCGTGATCAGCGCGACGCCTGCGACCTTCGCATGGAAGGTCGCCTCGTGGCGGGCGCCGGCAGGGTCTGAAGGGCGGTCCTTGACCAAGATCGAGGCGAGCTCCGGGGCGGGTCTGACGCCCGTTCTAGGGGAATAGTCCTAACTATTCGCTTCCCGGCTCGCCTCACGCGCGAACGCAACCTGTGCGTGAAGTTGTCACAGTTGCAAGGTGGGACTGGCGTTAACTTTTGGTTTACCTTGGTTAGCATTCCGTTAACCCCCCAGGAGGGATGCCCCCATGGAAAAAGCGTTTGTCGCCCAGCGCGTCGCCAACAAGCTGTTTGCGACCGAAGAGTCGGTTGATGCGGCCCTGGTCGAAGCCACCGAGCTGATGACCGAAATGCTCAAGGCCCGTAAGGA
>DJWR01000193.1:0-8467 GCA_002441055.1 Caulobacteraceae bacterium UBA6225
GCTACACATGGCAGGACCTGAAGACCACGGCCGTCAAGGACGGCACGGGCTATGTGATCAACGGCCAGAAGGCCGTGGTGATCGGCGCCCCCTGGGCCACCCACCTGATTGTCACCGCCCGCACCGGCGGCGGCCAGCGCGACGCGCAAGGCGTGTCGGTCTTCCTGGTGGACAAGAACGCCAAGGGCGTCACCACCCGAGACTATCCGACGGTGGACGGCCAGCGCGCGTCTGAGGTCACCTTCGAGAATGTCTCCGTCGGCGTCGACGCCTTGATCGGCGCGGAAGGCCACGGCCTGCCGCTGGTCGAGAAGGTCATGGATGAGGCCATCGCCGCCACCTGCGCCGAGGCCTGCGGCGTCCTGCGCCGCCTGCAGGAAGGCACTGTGGAATATACCCGCACCCGCAAGCAGTTCGGGGTTCCGATCTCGTCCTTCCAGGTGCTGCAGCACCGGATGGTGGACATGTTTATCCAGCTCGAGCAGTCCATCTCCATGACCTACATGGCCACGATCCGCCTGTCGGAAGAGGCCAATGAGCGCGCCCAGGCGATCTCCGCGGCCAAGGTGCAGATCGGCAAGGCCTGCCGTTTCGTCGGCCAGAACGCCGTCCAGCTGCATGGCGGCATGGCTATCACCGACGAAATGGCCATCGGCCACTACTTCAAGCGGGCCACCATGATCGAGGGCGTCTTCGGCTCCACCGATCATCACCTGGCCCGCTACGAGGCCCTGTCCTTCGGCAAGGCGGCCTGATTTGACCCGACGCGCGCCGCCCGGTTCACGCCTGGGCGGCGCGCATTGGCCTTGCCTTGCGCCTGCGAAGCGCGCTTAAGGCCACAGCATGGCTCTGCGTGACTTCGCCCTGATCGTCCTCGTCTGTCTGATCTGGGCGAGCAACAACATCATTTCGAAATTCGTGGTGGCCGATCTCGCCGTGCCGCCGCTCTTCTACGCGGCCGTGCGCTTCGCCCTGGTTTCGCTGATCACCTTGCCCTGGCTGCTGCCCATGCCGCGCCCAAGGTGGCGGTTGCTGGTTGTGGCCCTGTTGATGGGCGGCGGCAATTTCGCCCTGCTGTTCATTGGCCTGCAGACCGCCACGGCCTCAGCCGCCGCCGTGGTGATCCAGCTGGGCGTGCCCATCACCACCGTGCTGTCCATGGTCATGCTGGGCGAACAGGTGCGTTGGCGTCGAGGCATCGGCATCACCCTGACCCTTTCCGGAGCCCTGCTGGTCATGTGGGATCCGGGCGGCTTCGTGGTCTCCACAGGCCTCCTGTTCGTGGTCGCCGCGGCTTTCCTGGGCTCTCTCGGCGCAGTGATGATGAAGCAGATGGGCGGCGTCCGTCCGTTGCAGTTCCAGGCCTGGGTGGGTTTTGCCTCGGTCTGGCCCTTGGCGGCCCTCTCCATCTTCCTCGAGCCGGGGCAGGTCCAGGCGGGCCTGGCGGCGGGCTGGCCCTTCCTGGCGGCGGTGGTGTTCTCCGCCGTGGTGGTCTCGGTGGCCGCGCACACGGCCTATTACGGGCTGATCCAGCGCTATGAGGCCAATCTGATCTCACCGCTCACCCTGATGACGCCCCTGGCCACCATCGCGCTCGGCGTAGCGATCATGAGTGATCCCTTCGGGCCGCGCATGGCCATCGGCACGGCGGTGGCCCTGGCCGGGGTGCTGATCATCGCGCTACGGCCCAATCAGGTCGCCCCCCTCTTGCTCGCCTGGCGAAATCGCGCCGAATAGGGCCATGGACATCATTCCCGCGCCTTCGCCCAACTTCAACGAACGGGCCGGTCCCCCGGACATCCTGCTGCTGCACTATACCGGCATGGAGAGCGGGGAGGCGGCCATCGCCCGCCTGCGCGATCCTGAGGCCAAGGTCAGCTCTCACTATGTGGTGGAGGAGGACGGCCGCATCTTCACCCTGGTCGCTGAGGAGCGCCGGGCCTGGCATGCCGGCGTCTCGTTCTGGAAGGGCGAGCGCGATATCAACGGCCGCTCCATCGGGATCGAGATCGTCAATCCGGGCCACGAGTTCGGCTATCGACCCTTTCCCGACGCCCAGATCGCCGCCGTCATCGCCCTGGCTACGGACATCCGCACCCGCTGGATGATCGCCGACGGCGATATCATCGGCCATTCCGACGTGGCGCCGAACCGCAAGATCGATCCAGGCGAACTGTTTCCGTGGAAGACGCTGGCGCAGGCCGGGCACGGCCTCTGGGTCGAGCCGGACCCCGCGCCTGGCGCCCCCCTGGCCGAGGGCGCCGAGGGGGCCGGGGTCTTCGCCTTCCAGGCCGGTCTGACGCGGCTGGGCTATGAATGTCCGCCGTCCGGTCAGTTCGACAGCGCGACGACGACCGTGGTCAGCGCCTTCCAGCGCCACTGGCGACCCCATCTGGTGGACGGGATCGCCGATGGCGAGACGCGGGCGCGGCTGATCGCGCTCCTGCGGGCCCAGGCCTGATGCATCCGGCGCCGCCCTTCCGGGTGACGGAGGCCGGGGCGCTGATCGGTCATCTGACCGCCTATCCCTTCATGGGGTTTTTCGCTGCCGGTGAGGCCGGCCTGAGGGTGGCCCACGCGCCGGTCGTGCTGCGACAGGAGGGGGAGGGCTTCGCGCTCGACTTCCATCTGTCGCGCAACAATGGTCTCACTCCGGTCTTCGCCAGGGGCGCCGTCGCTTTGGCGGTCTCCCAGGGACCGGACGCCTATGTGAGTCCCGACTGGTATGAGCGCCCCGACCAAGTTCCCACCTGGAACTATCTGACCGTCGAAGCGGAGGGCGAGGTGACGCCGCTCGGCGAGGCGGACCTGATCCAGATCCTCGATGACCTGTCGGCGCAGGCCGAAGCCCGGCTTGCCCCCAAGCCTGCCTGGACCCGCCACAAGATGTCGCCTGGACGGTTTGAGGCCATGCTGGCTGGCATCCAGGGCTTTCGCTTGCACCCTCATCGGCTGGAGGGGACCTGCAAGCTCTCCCAGAACAAGGCGGCGGGTGAGCGGGCTCGGGTGGCGGCGGCGCTTGGCGACCATCCTGTCGCCCGGGCGATGGGACTTATTCCCACCGATTGACACCCTTGACCGCGGGCGCCCCTACGCCCACTGATCTGCGCGGATCAGACGGCTGGGCGGCCGCGGCCGCTCCGGCGGTCGAGGAAAGTCCGGGCTCCACGACGACATGGCGGCGGGTAACGCCCGCCGGGGGCGACCCCAGGGATAGCGCCACAGAAAGCAAACCGCCTCTCTTCGGGGAGGTAAGGGTGAAAGGGTGCGGTAAGAGCGCACCGCGTTGGCGGCGACGTCGACGGCACGGCAAGCCCCGCCAGGAGCAAGACCGAATAGGGATTCCGCGCCGGCGCAAGCCGGTAGGGCCGTCGTTGGCCTGAGGCGTCCGGGTTGGTCGCGAGAACCGTCCCGCAAGGGCCGGTCCAGAGGAATGGTCGCCGCATCCGGCGCTGGGGTTCGCCCTGGCTCGGGTGAGACAGAACCCGGCTTATAGGCCGTCTGATCCGCCGCTTCCCCGTCACCGCCCCCCGTGCCCAGCGTTCAATCCCCACTATACTTAACATGTTCCATGTATGTTCTGTGGGGTGTTTACGCGCGTTAACCATAAATCTCATGCGACATCTTTGTATTTTGGGGATTCCAGGCTTCAGAGTCATTGCGACCCAATCCATCCCATGTTAACCCATTTCCTGTTCGCTGGGGGTTGGCGGACTCCGCTGGCGATCCGGCGGGATGGTTGGGGCGGCGACCTGTGGGGGTCGCAAATGAGGGCGTCGGGCGCGAATGTTTGTCTCGACCTTCGAGAAGCAGCTGGACGCAAAGCGGCGCCTCGTGGTGCCGCAGGAGTTCCGCGCCCTCGTGTCGGGTCCCTTCGACGGCGTTGTCTGCTTCCCTTCCATCGAGGCCGACTGCATCGAAGGCGGCGGCAAGGCCCTGTTCGACCGCTACAACGGCCTGATCGAGGAGCTTGAGTTCGGCGATCCCCTGCGCTCGGCGCTGGAGGTTTCGGTCCTTGGCGGCATGGCGCGCCTGTCCTTCGACACCGCCGGCCGGGTGACCCTGCCGGAAACCCTGTGTGATCTGTTTGGACTGACCGACTGGGTGGTCATCGTCGGCCTGGGCGATCGTTTTCAGATTTGGGAGCGCGACGCCTTCCAGGCCCACCGCGCCGCCCAGCGCGAACTGGCCCGCGAGGGTCTGGCCAAGATGCGCGCTGACCAGCGCGCCGCCCGGCTGGGGGCCGCGTCTTGAGCGCGCCCCATCTCCCCGTTCTCTTGACCGAGGTGGTTGAGGCCCTGGCGATCGCGCCTGGCGATGTGGTGGTCGACGGCACCTTTGGGGCTGGCGGCTATACCCGCGCCTTCCTGGCGGCTGGCGCCAAGGTGACCGGTTTTGACCGCGATCCCACCGCCGCCCGCTTCGCCGCCGACCTGCCGGCCGAGGCCTTCACCCTGGTGTGCGCGCGGTTCTCGGAGATGGACGACGTCTTGGGGGAGGGCGGCGCCGATGGTGTGGCCCTGGACCTGGGCGTTTCCTCGATGCAGTTGGACGAGGCTGATCGCGGCTTCTCCTTCCTGCGGGACGGCCCGTTGGACATGCGGATGGGCGACCAGGGCGAGACCGCCGCCGATCTCGTGAACACCGCTGAGCCCGAGGACCTGGCCCGAATCCTCTTCGTCTATGGCGAGGAGAAGAAGTCCCGTCGGATCGCTGGCGCCATCGCCCGGCGACGGGTCCAGCAACCCTTCACCCGCACCGCCGAGCTCGCCGACTTCATCGAGGGCGTCCTGGGCGGTCGCCGCGGCGCCAAGTCTCACCCGGCCACCCGGTCCTTCCAGGCCCTGCGTATTGCCGTGAATGACGAACTGGCGGAGCTTGAGGCCGGACTGGCCGCGGCTGAGCGGGTTCTGAAGCCGGGGGGGCGTCTGGCGGTGGTGACGTTTCACTCTCTGGAGGACCGGATCGTGAAGGCGTTTCTCGCCGAGCGCGCCGGCCGCACACCCGCCGGGTCGCGCCATCTGCCCCCGGTAGAGGACGCCCGCGCCCCGAGCTTCACCCTGAGCTTCAACGGAGCCCGCACCTCCGGCCAGGCGGAGCTGGACGCCAATCCCCGGGCCCGTTCGGCCAAACTGCGGGCGGCGGTGCGTACTGAGGCGCCCGTGTGGGTGGCGGCATGAGCGTTCTGAATCGTCGCATTCGCGGGTTCCGGCTGGTCGACGTGATCGCCCTGGGCCTGCTCGTCCTGCTGATCATGAGCGTCTACCTGGCCAAGACCATCGCCAGTCGCGAGCGGGCCGAGATCGCCTCGGTGGAGCGCCAGATCGCTTCTGAGCGCGCGCAGATCCGCCTGCTCGAGGCCGAGGTCGCCCATCTGGAGCAACCGTCGCGCATCGAGCACCTGTCGACCACCTATCTGGAAATGGGCCCGGTCGATGTGGCCCGGGAGACCACCGCCGAGGCCCTGGCCACCCTGGCGCCCCCCAAGCCTGCCCCTGCGCCAGCGCCGGCGCCGCCCGCGAAGGTGGAGCCATGAGCCAGACCGGCGTGATCACCCGCAGATTTCCCTTTGGGCTTCGCTGGCTGGGCGCGGCCCTTTGGCGGCTGGAGCATGCCTTCGAACGCGCCCGCGCGGCGGGCCGCGTGGAGGACGACGCCAGGATTCGCATCTTCCTGGTCATGCTGTTTTTCGCCCTTGGCTTTGGGGCCCTGGCCATGGGCGCCACCCAGGCCGCCCTTTTCTCAGGGTCGGGCGGCGGCGGCGGCCCGGGGTGGGTTCCGCCTCAGGCCCGCGCCGACATTGTCGATCGCGAAGGGCGATTGCTGGCCGCCGACCTGTTGCACTACGGCCTCTATGTTGACCCAGCCGAGGTCTGGGATCGCGCCGCCACGCGCCAGGCGCTGGCTCGGGCCTTGCCTGAGGTTTCGGCCGAGCGTCTGGACCGGGCCCTGACGTCCGACCGCCGCACCTTTTTGGTGGGCGGCATGACGCCCGTTCAGAAATCCGCCATCCACGAACTGGGTCTGCCCGGCGTCTCCTTTGAGCCGGAGCAGAAGCGAGTCTACCCGCTCAACCACACCGCCTCCCACCTGATCGGCTTCGCCGATACGGGTGGAGAGGGCCTGGCCGGCGCCGAGTTGGCGCTGAACGAGGATATCCGCGGCCTGGCGCGGGGATCTGACGACATGGCCCTGTCTATAGACCTGAGGGTCCAGGGCGCCCTGGAGGATGAGCTGCGAAAGGCCGCCCAGGCCTATGGGCCCAAGGGCGCGGTGGGCATTGTCGCCCACGTCCACACTGGCGAGATCCTGGGGCTAGCCAGCTATCCAGACTTCGACCCCAATTTCGCCAGCTCAGCCAGCGCCAATGAGCGTCTGAACCGGGCGGCGTCTTCTGTCTTTGAGATGGGCTCGACCTTCAAGGCCTTCACCGTCGCCATCGGCCTCGACACTGGTGTGGCGACCATGGCCTCGACCTTTGACGCCCGCGAGCCCTACAAGCTCGGCTACCGCACCATCCATGACTATCACGCCGCCCGAAAGGTCCTCAGCCTGGTGGAGGTGTTCCAGCACTCGTCCAACATCGGCACCGCCAAGCTGGCGGTGGGCGTGGGACCGGAGCGCCTCAGCCGTTACTTCAACGCCCTGGGCCTGACCAGCGCGGCTGACGTGGAGCTGAAGGAATCGGCCTCGCCCCTGACCCCCAAGGTGTGGAATGAGGACGCCGTCGCCTCAACGTCCTTTGGTCACGGCATGAATGTCTCTCCCCTGGCGCTGACCCGCGCCATGCTGCCCCTGTTGAACGGGGGCAAGCTGGTCCCCCTCACGATCCGCCGGCAGGCGCCGGGCTACCGACCCGAAGCCAAGCGGGTCCTGTCGGAAACCACCTCGGCCCAGATGCTGCAGATCATGCGCGCCAATGTCACCGGCGGCAGCGGCGGCAAGGCCGACGCGCCTGGCCTGAGCGTCGGCGGCAAGACGGGGACGGGCGAGAAGTATGATCCAGAGATCCGCCGCTATAACGGCAAGCGCCAGGTCTCTTCCTTCGCTGCGGTGTTTCCGTCCGATGGGCCCCTGGAGAATGACCGCTATTTCGTGCTGATCCTGCTGGACGAACCCCACGGCACGCCCGAGACCTTCGGCTACTCCACAGGCGGCTGGGTGGCGGCTCCCGCGGCCGGCAACGTCATCGCCAGGATCGCCCCCTTCCTTGGGGTGTCGCGCCATATCGGCCCGCTGGAAAACCAGCCGCGACTAGCCTCAGCCCCCTCGGCGCCGACTGTTCTTGCGGAGGCCCGCTGATGCCCCGTCTTTCCGCCCTTCTGGCCCGCGACCTGGATCAGGACCCGGAGATCACCGGCGTGACCGCCGACAGCCGGAAGGTTCAGCCGGGCTTTTTGTTCGCGGCCCTGCCCGGATCTCAGGCCGACGGCGGCGCCTTCGCCAGCCAGGCGGTCAAGGCCGGTGCGGCCGCCGTCGTGTCCGGCGGCGCCTTGGACGGTCTGGGCGTTCCCGTGGTGCAGGTCGCCGATCCCCGCCGGACCTACGCCCTGGCGGCCGCCAGCTTCTGGGGCGCTCAGCCGCCCGTCTGCGTGGCGGTCACGGGCACCAACGGGAAGACCTCTGTCGCCACCTTCTGCCGCCAGATCTTCGCCAGCGCAGGCCGTCGCGCCGCAAGCATGGGCACGTTGGGGGTTCTGGCCTCAGGTCCTGACCTGGATGAGCAGCTGACGCCCCCAGGTCTGACCACCCCTGATGCGGGCGATGTGGCCCAGCTGCTGGCCAAGCTCGCGGGTCTGGGGGTAACCCACCTGGCGCTGGAAGCCTCTTCCCACGGGATCGACCAGCGTCGGCTGGATGGGGTCACTCTGAAGGCCGCGGGGTTCCTGAACCTGACCCAGGATCATCTGGACTATCACGGGGACATGGCCAGCTACCAAGCGGCCAAGCTGAGGCTGTTCGAGACCCTGCTGCCCCGGGGCGGGACCGCCGTGCTCAATGCCGACTCTGACGCCTTTGGGCCCTTCGCCGCGGCCGCGGTTCAAGCAGGCCAGGCGATCCTTTCGGTGGGCGAGGCCGGCCAGAGCCTGCGCCTGAACCGCCGCGAACTGCTGCCTGACGGCCAGCGCATGAGCCTGTCGCATGATGGCCGGACCTTCGACCTGCGTCTGCCCCTGGCCGGCGCCTTCCAGGCGGCCAACGCCCTGGCCGCCGCAGGCCTCTGCCTGGCGGCCGGCGAAAGCATTGAGACGGTTCTGGCCGCCCTCGAGCGCCTGCAGGGCGCCCCTGGCCGCATGCAGCGGGTCGGCTCAGGCGCCCGTGGCGGCGAAGCCTATGTGGACTTCGCCCACACGCCTGACGGGCTGAAGACTGCGCTCTCGGCCCTGCGGCCCCACACCCGCGGCCGGCTGATCGTCGTGTTCGGCGCTGGCGGCGACCGTGATCCCACCAAGCGGGTCCTGATGGG
>DJWR01000193.1:8537-15094 GCA_002441055.1 Caulobacteraceae bacterium UBA6225
TGGAGAGCGTCCATGTCTGAGCCGCTCTGGACCGCGTCAGAGATCGCCCAGGCCGTGGGCGGCCAGGTCATCGGCGGGGACTTCGCCGTCAGCGGCCTGTCCATTGACAGCCGCTCAGTGGAGGTCGGTAATCTGTTCATCGCCCTGGCCGGCGCCCGAGACGGCCATGAGTTCGTACCCCAGGCCATGGGGCAGGGGGCCGCCGGGGCGCTTGTGTCGCAGCCACAGGATGGTCCCGCCATCCTGGTGTCAGACACCTTCAAAGCTCTGGAGGCGCTCGGCGTGGCCGCCCGCCTCCGGGCGCCCCAGACCCGACGCGGGGCGGTGACGGGCTCGGTCGGCAAAACTAGCGTCACCCAGGCCGTGCGCACAGGCCTCGCCCTGGCCGGCAAGGCCCACTCCTCGGTGAAGTCCTATAACAACCACATCGGCGTGCCGCTCACCCTGGCGCGGATGCCTCGGGACACCGAGCGCGCAGTGTTCGAGATCGGCATGAACCACGCCGACGAGATTACCCCGCTCTCACAGATGGTCCGCCCGCACGCGGCGCTGATCACCACGGTCGGCCCCGTCCATGTGGAGAACTTCCCCGACGGCGAAACCGGGGTGGCTCGGGCCAAGGCAGAGATTTTCGACGGTCTGGAGCCCGGGGGTCTGGCGATCCTCAACGCCGACAATGTCTGGTTCGACACCCTGTCCCAGGCCGCGCGATCGGTGGGCGCAAAGGTGGTGACCTTCGGAACCGGGGAGGGCGCCGACGCCCGTCTGCTCGGCTTCAATCCCGGCCCCGGACAGGCCGTGGTTCGCGCCCAACTGCATGGCCAAGCCCTGGACTTCCCCATCCTGCAGACCGGGTTCCACTGGGGGTTGAACAGCATGGCCGTGCTGCTGATGCTTCAGGCCCTGGATGTGACCCTGGAGGACAGCCTGACCGCCCTGGGCGCCTTCGAGCCCCTGGCCGGCCGCGGCGCCGAGCGCCAGGTGCCACTGGCCGGCGGCGCGTTCACCCTGATCGACGAAAGCTACAACGCCAATCCGATCTCCATGGCCGCGGCGATTTCCAGCCTGGGCGCCCGCAAGACCGCGGGGCGACGGATCGTCGCGCTCACCGACATGCTGGAACTGGGCGGCGAGGCCGAAGCCTTCCACCGCGCCCTGGCGGAGCCGCTTGAGGCGGCCCAGGTGGACCTCGTCTTCTGCGCCGGGCCGCTGATGAAATCCCTCTGGGACGCCCTTCCTTCGACTCGTCGGGGCGGTTACGCCGATAGCGCAGCTCAGATTGGGCCGCAGATCGCCCAGGTCGTAGAACCTGGTGATCTGGTGATGGTGAAAGGTTCGAACGGCTCTCGGGCCGGGGTGGTCGCGGCCGCCCTGGGAGAGCTCGGGCGTGCGCAAGGGGGGCAGGGCTGATGTTCTATTGGCTCTACACGCAGATGGCGGCCGAGGGACACGTCCCTTTTCTCAACCTGCTGAAATATCTGACGTTCCGGACGGGCATGGCTCTGTTCACCGCCCAGCTGGTGGTGATCCTGATGGGCTCGCGCTTCATCCGCTGGATGCAGGCCAAGCAGGGTAAGGGCCAGCCCATCCGCGCCGACGGCATCGAGCGCCACATCGTTGAGAAGGCCGGCACTCCAACCATGGGTGGGGTGATGATCCTGGCCGGACTGATCGTCGGCACCCTGCTTTGGGCTGACCTGTCCAACATCTATGTCTGGGTGGTCCTGTTCGTCACCGCCAGCTACGGCGTCCTTGGCTTCACCGACGACTACGCCAAGGTGACCAAGCAGACCACGGCCGGAGTCTCCAGCCGTGTCCGCCTGATCCTGGAATTCGCCGTGGCCCTGGCCGCCGTCGCCTTCCTGATCCTCTACGGCGCCCGGACGGCGGAATCGCCAGACCTGAACACGTCGCTGGCTTTCCCGATCTTCAAGCACTTCCTGCTGGATCTCGGCTGGCTCTATCTGGTTTTCGGCGCCCTGGTGATCGTGGGCGCGGCCAATGCAGTGAACTTCACCGATGGCCTTGATGGTCTGGCCACCGTGCCGGTGATGATCGCCGCCGCCGCCTTCGGCCTCATCGCCTATCTCGTCGGAAACTACCTGTTCGCCAACTACCTGCAGCTGCACTTTGTGCCGGGCGTCGGCGAGGTGGCCGTATTCTGCGGGGCCATCATCGGCGCGGGTTTGGGCTTCCTCTGGTACAACGCGCCGCCGGCCAAGATCTTCATGGGTGACACCGGCTCTCTGGCGCTTGGCGGCGCCCTGGGCGCTGTGGCCGTGGCCACCAAGCACGAGATCGTCCTGGCCATCGTTGGCGGCCTGTTCGTGCTTGAGACCCTGTCGGTGATGATCCAGGTGGCCTCGTTCAAGTTGACCGGGCGCCGGGTGTTCCGCATGGCCCCGATCCACCACCATTTCGAGAAGCTCGGCTGGTCGGAATCCACCGTGGTGATCCGCTTCTGGATCGTGGCGGTGATGCTGGCCCTGCTGGGCCTTGCGACCCTGAAGCTGCGATAGGGAGGCTGGCGCTTACACGATGATCCCGGTCCGCGGTTTCGAAGGCAAGACAGTGGCGGTGTTCGGCCTGGCCCGTACGGGGCTGGCGGCCGCGCGCGCCCTGCAGGCCGGCGGCGCGACCGTGGCCCTGTGGGACGAGCGCCCCGCAGCCCGCGAGGCGGCCATCGCCGAGGGCTTTGAACTGACGGACCTGTCCTCGGCTGACTGGTGGAGCTTCTCAGCGCTCCTACTATCGCCAGGCGTGCCGCTCACTCATCCGACGCCCCACTGGACGGTGGAACGGGCCAAGGCCGCCGGGGTCGAGGTGTTGGGGGACATCGAGCTCTTCGCCCGGGCGGTCAACGCCGCGCCGGAGCACAAGCGGCCCAAGGTGGTCGCCATCACCGGAACCAACGGCAAGTCCACCACCACAGCCCTGATCGCCCACATCTGCGCCAGCGCCGGCCGTGACACCCGTATAGGCGGCAACTTCGGCTTTGGTGTCCTGGGCCTTGAGGACATGCACGGCGGCGCCGTCTATGTCCTGGAGTTGTCCTCCTATCAGCTGGACCTGACCTCGAGCCTCAAGCCCGACGTCTCCATCCTGCTCAACATCAGTCCAGACCACCTTGATCGTCACGGCGGCATGGATGGCTATGTGGCCGCCAAGCGCCGGGTCTTGCTCAACCAGGGCAAGGGCGACACCGCCGTGATCGGCGTGGACGACCCCTATGGCCAGCGCATCTGCACCGAGGTGGTGGCCGCCAACCGCCGGACCATCGTGCCGATCTCCTCGTCCAAGGCGATCGGACGTGGGGTCTATGTGCTGCAGGGCTTGCTGTATGACGCCACCGGCGAGCGCGCCGTGGAGATCGCTGACCTGCTGCGGGCCCGCTCCCTGCCGGGCCGCCATAACTGGCAAAACGCCGCGGCCGCCTACAGCGCCGCCCGGGGACTTGGGCTGACGGCGGAGGAGGCTGCTGAGGGTCTGATGACCTTCCCGGGCCTGGCCCACCGGATGGAGACGGTCGGTCAGCTTGGCCGGGTTCGCTTCGTCAATGATTCCAAGGCGACCAATGCCGACGCCGCCCGCCAGGCCATGGGCAGCTATCCGAAATTCTACTGGATCGCCGGCGGTCAGCCCAAGGAGGGCGGCATTGACGGCCTCAGTGACCTCTTTCCCCGCATCGAAAAGGCCTATCTGATCGGAGAGGCTGCGCCCGATTTCGCCGACGTCCTGGCCGGCAAGGCTGACGCGGTCGAGTGCGGAACCCTGGAGCGCGCCGTTCAGCGGGCCTATGCCGACGCCGCAGCCACCGGTCAGGACGCTGTCGTCCTGCTGTCGCCGGCCTGCGCCTCCTTCGACCAGTTCTCCGATTTTGAGGCCCGAGGCGAGGCCTTCCGCGCCGCTGTGGTGGCCCTGGAGGCGCCCGTTCAGCGGGGCGCACGGGCATGAGCGCCGAACACCTCACCAAGCCCAGCCAGGCGCACGCCTTCGCCCGCAGCGACCGCTCTGCGCTTGGGGTCTGGTGGTGGACCATCGACCGCTGGCTGCTGGGCGCCGCGGCTGTTTTGATCGGCTTGGGCATCCTGCTGTCATTCGCCGCCAGCCCGGCGGCGGCGGCCCGCATGAATGTCGGCGATCCCTTCCATTTCGCCCTGCGCCAATGCGTGTTCGCCGTCATCGGCGCAGGCGTGCTGGTGGCCGCCTCCATGCTGGAGGTGCGCATGGTGCGGCGGCTGTCCTTCTTCATCTTCGTGAGCGCCATCGCCCTGATGATCGCCCTGCCGTTCCTCGGTCACAGCGCCAAGGGCGCCACCCGCTGGGTGGAGTTTGCAGGCTTCACCCTGCAGCCGTCTGAATTCATGAAGCCGGCCCTGATCGTCCTGGTGGCCTGGATGTTTTCAGAGGGCCAGAAGGGCGAGGGGGTGCCCGGCGTCACCATCGCCTTCGCCCTCTACGGCATCTCGGTCGCCCTGCTGCTGATCCAGCCCGATGTGGGCCAGACGGTGCTGATCACTGTGGCGTTCGGCGCGGCCTTCTGGATGGCGGGCGTGCCGCTGTCCTGGGTCATGCGCCTGGGGGCGGTGGCCCTGGCGGGGCTGGTCGCGATCTACTTCGTCTTCTCTCACGTCGCCGACCGGGTGGATCGATTCCTGAACCCGGAAACCGCCGATACCCATCAGGTGGACCGGGCGGCCGAGGCCATCGCCGCGGGCGGACTGTTTGGCCGCGGCCCCGGCGAGGGGGTGATGAAGCGCCATGTGCCCGACCTGCACACTGACTTCGTCTATTCGGTCGCCGCCGAGGAATACGGCCTGGTCTTCAGCCTGATCGTCATCGGCCTTTTCGCCCTGATCGTCACCCGCGGCCTGCACCGGGCCATGAAACTCAGCAACACCTTCGAACAGGTGGCCGCCGCCGGTCTGTTCGTAATCGTCGGCCAGCAGGCGATCATCAACATCGCGGTGAACCTCAACATGATCCCCACCAAGGGCATGACCTTGCCGTTTATCTCCTATGGCGGGTCGTCCCTGATCGCGTCTGGCCTCACCCTTGGCCTGGCCTTGGCCCTGACCCGTCGCCGGCCGGGCGCCTATGCCCCATCCGAAGGGCTCGCCAAGGCCGGCGCCTTCGCCTAAACGAGCATTTATGCGCAAGCTCGCCGTGGTCGCCGCCGGGGGAACCGGAGGCCATCTCTTTCCCGCCCAGGCGCTCGCTGAGACGCTGATCGCCCGTGGCTGGCGGGTGGCCCTGGCCTCCGATGAGCGGGTGGCGGCCTTCGCCGAGAGCTTCCCCGCCGAGGAACGCATCGGCCTGTCGGCCAGCACCTTCAAGTCCGGCGACCCCATCGGCATGGCCAAGGCTGGCCTCGCCATCTTCCAGGGCGTGATGCAGGCCCGAGCGGCCTTCAAGCGCCTGGACCCCGCCGTCGTGGTGGGCTTTGGCGGTTATCCCTCGGTGCCGGGCTTGCTGGCCGGCATCACCCAGGGCCGGCCCACGGTGATCCACGAACAGAACGCGGTCATGGGCCGGGCCAACCGGCGCCTGGCCAGCCACGTGACCGCCGTGGCCTGCGCCTTTCCCAGCCTCCAGAAGGCGCCGCCCAAGGCCGCCGCCAAGGCGGTGATCGTCGGCAATCCGGTCCGCCAGGAAATCCGCGATCTGGCCGACAAGCCCTATCTCCCCCCGGAGGACGGCGGCACCCTGCGCCTGCTGATCACCGGCGGCAGTCAGGGCGCACGGCTTCTGTCGGAGCTCATGCCTGAGGCCATCCTCGCCCTGCCTGAGGACCTGCGCGTGCGCCTGCGGGTGCAGCAGCAGACCCGCAAGGAATCCATGGACATCGCCCGGCGCATCTATGCCGACGCCATGGTTGAGGCCGAGATCGCCCCCTTCTTCCGCGATATGGCCACCCGCCTGCGCCAGGCCCATCTGGTGGTTGGCCGCTCCGGCGCCGGCACGGTCTGCGAGTTCGCCATCGCTGGCCGCCCCTCCATCCTGGTGCCGCTGGCTGTGGCCCTGGACGATGATCAGGGCCAGAACGCCCAGGTGATGGTCGAAGCCGGCGGCGCGGTGATCGCTCGGGAAAACCAGCTCACTGTGCAGTCCATGGCCAACGCTTTGGAAAAGCTCCTGACCAATCCTGAGCGCCTGGCCCGCATGTCGGCCGGCGCCCGCTCCATCGCTCGGCCCGACGCGGCCGAGCGCCTGGCCGATCTCGTCGAACAGACCGCCGCCCAGGGCCGCTAGGCCCCGCCGTCCTCCAGCCACAGGCCCTGCCGCCCCATGAACCGCCGTCGCCGTCCCGTCCCCTTCGAGCTTGGTCCCGTCCACTTCATCGGCATCGGCGGTATCGGCATGAGCGGCATCGCCGAGATCATGCTGCGCATCGGCTATACGGTGCAGGGCTCCGACTCCAAGGCTAGCGCCAACACCGAGCGCCTGGAGAAGCTTGGGGCGAAGATCTTCATCGGCCACGAGGCCGCCCAGGTCGAAGGCGCCTCTGCCGTCGTCTATTCCACCGCCGTCAAGCAGGACAATCCGGAGATGCAGGC
>DJWR01000193.1:15255-15963 GCA_002441055.1 Caulobacteraceae bacterium UBA6225
AAGTCCACCGTCGCCGTCGTCACCAATATCGACCCCGAGCACCTGGACCACTACGGCGACTTCGACGCGGTGAAGAAGGCCTTCCAGGACTTCATCGAGAACATCCCCTTCTATGGCTTCGCTGCGGTCTGCACCGATCATCCCGAGGTCCTGGCGCTCACCTCGCGCGTGGAGAACCGCCGGCTGGTGACCTATGGGGTCAATCCCCAGGCCGAGGTCCGGGCCGAGAAGATCACCATGGGCCCTGACGGCGCCCGCTTCGACGTGGTGATCCGCCCCCTACAGGGCGAGCCGGTGCGGATGGAGAATCTGCACATGCCCATGGCCGGCATGCACAATGTGCTCAATGCGCTGGCCGCCATCGCCGTGGCCCGGGAGCTGTCGGTGGGGCCAGAGGCCATCGCTGCTGGCCTGACCGGCTTTGGCGGGGTCAAGCGCCGCTTCACCACCACCGGGACGTCTGGCGGGGTGCGGGTGATCGACGACTATGGCCACCATCCCGTGGAGATCAGCTCGGTGCTCAAGGCCGCCCGGGCGGTGACCGAGGGCCGCGTCGTGGCTGTGGTCCAGCCGCACCGTTATTCGCGGCTTAAGGACCTGTTCGAGGACTTTTGCGCCTGTTTCAGCGACGCCGACGTGGTGATCGTCGCCGACAGCTACGCTGCGGGCGCAGCGCCCCTGGAGGGCGCCAGCCGCGAGGCCCTGGTG
>DJWR01000100.1 GCA_002441055.1 Caulobacteraceae bacterium UBA6225
CTTTCCGATCTGATTGCTTCAATCAGATCGGATAAAAAGGGCTCTAAATCATAAAGTTAGAGCATTTTTCGATCCGATAACCGCATCACACTTATCGGAAAATGCTCTAGGACCGGGACGACATATGCGTTGAGCCATTCCACAGCCCATCAACGCGCCACCGGCCCGGAAGCTTCACGGGGACCGTCTGGACCTCAGCCGGCGTAGGTCTCCAGGTCGGCGTCAGAGACGTCATAGTTGCCATAGACGTTCTGGACGTCGTCATCGTCCTCCAGGGCGTCGATCAGCTTCATCAGCGTGGCCACCGGCTCGCCCTCGACGGGCGTGAGCGTCTTGGGCCGCCAGGCGATGGCGGTCGACTTGGGTTCCCCCAGGGCCGCTTCCAGGGTCTGGGCCACGTCGGAGAGGTCTTCGAAGGCGGTGTAGATGGTGTGGGTCTCCTCGTCGGACTCCACATCCTCGGCGCCGGCCTCGATGGCGGCCTCCATGATCTTGTCTTCCGACCCGACGCTGGCCGGATAGACGATCTGGCCCACCCGGTCGAACATGAAGGAGACCGAGCCGGTCTCCCCAAGATTGCCGCCGTTCTTGGAGAAGATCGCCCGCACATTGGCCGCCGCACGGTTGCGGTTGTCGGTCAGGGCCTCGACGATCAGGCCGACCCCGCCGGGGCCGAAGCCCTCATAGCGAATTTCCTCATAGGCCTCGGCGTCGGCGCCGGACGCCTTCTTGATGGCCCGGTCGATATTGTCCTTGGGCATGGACTCGGCCTTGGCGTTGGCCACGGCAAGACGCAGGCGGGAGTTCATCGCCGGGTCGGGGAGCCCCGACTTGGCGGCGACGGTGATTTCGCGGCTGAGCTTCGAGAACAGCTTGGACCGCACCGAGTCGGCGCGGCCTTTGCGGTGCATGATGTTCTTGAATTTGGAATGGCCGGCCATGGGAGGTCCTGGAGGTCTTGGTCTGGTCTGTAGCGATGGAGCGCCGCTTCTAGCGTCCGTCGGAGCGCAAGGCAAAACCCTGCGCCCCTTCGAACGCGCCTACCGGGGACCGCCGCGCTTACCCACCGGGTGCGAGGAGGAGAGGCCGCCATCCACGGCGATGGCCTGGCCGTTCACATAGGAGGCCTCGTCGCTGGCCAGGAACAGCGCCATATGGGCGATCTCGTCCGGGACGCCGGCCCTGGTCAGCGGATTGAGCTGGCCGATCCGGCCCTCGCTGCCCCGGGACCGGGCGTAGTCGAAGACGCTCTGGGTCATGCCGGTCTCGATCAGGCCCGGGCAGACGGCGTTGACCCGCACGCCGGTCCCATAGAGCTCGTTGGCCGCCGTGGTCGCCAGGTTGATCACCCCGGCCTTGGAGGCGGAATAGGAGGCGGGGCCCGCGCCCGAGCGGATGCCGGCCACCGAGGCCGTGCAGATGATCGAACCCTTGCCCTTGGGGATCATCACCTTGCTGGCGTGCTTGATGGCCAGGAAGGGGCCGATCAGGTTGATCCGCAGCACCTCGGTCCAGATCTCCGGCGTCAGCTCGAAGAAGGGCGTCGGCCCGCCGGTGATCCCGGCATTGGCATAGACGGCGTCCAGGCCGCCGAACTCGTCCACCGCCCGCTGGATGTAGGACTGCACAAAGGCCTCGTCGCCGGCGTCGCCGGTCATGGCGATGGCCTGGCCGCCATGGGCCTGGATGGAGGCGGCGGTCTCTTCCACGGCCTCGGCCCGGTCGACGCAGATGACCCGGGCCCCTTCGCGCGCAAACAGGCTGGCGCTGGCCCGGCCGATGCCGCTGGCTGCGCCGGTGACCACGGCTGAAAAGCCTTCAAGACGTCCCATGAAAATCTCCTGCGAAAATGGCTTCAGCGCGCCCGCTCGGCGGCGGCGACAATAGCGTCAATGATGGTGTCATAGAGGGGTTCGGGCAGGTCATGGCCCATGCCGGGTATGATGCGCAGCTCCGCCCCCGGGATCGCCTTGGCTGTCGCCTCGCCGCCGGCCTTCGGGACCAGGGGATCGGCCTCGCCATGCAGCACGACGGTGGGCACGTTCAGCTTTGTGAGCTTTTCCGTGCGGTCTCCGCTGGCCCCGATGGCCCCGCGCTGGCGTTGAACACCTTTGGGATTATAGGCCCGGCGCATCTCCGACAGCACCCGCTCACGCAGGGCCTCGTCCGACCAGGGGTAGGCTGGGCTGCCGATCGTCCTGGCGTTCTTCATGCCGTGGGCGACAAAGGCCTCTTCGTCCACGGTGGGGTCTGGCGCCACCTGGGTCAGAACGGCGGCGGCCTCGGGCGTTGCGTCCAACGTCCCCGGCGCGCCGGTGGCGGACATGATCGAGGTCAGCGAGCGAACTCGGTCTGGATGCTCGATCGCCACCGTTTGGGCGATCATGCCGCCCATGGAGACGCCGACCACATGGGCGGTCTTGATCTTGAGGTGGTCCAGCAGGCCTGCGGCGTCGGCGGCCATGTCCGACAGGGTGTAGCGGTCGCCGGACTGGAACCAGGTGGACAGGCCGACGTCCCGGTTGTCGAAGCGGATGGCGCGGTAGCCGCGGGCGACCAGCTTCTCGCAGAAGGGGACGGGCCAGCGGGTCATCTGCGACCCCAGACCGTTGATCAGCAGGATGGGCGGAGCCTCGTCCGGGCCGAAGGTCTCGTACTCGATCTCAATGCCGTTGACGGCGGCGCGGGGCATGGCGGCCTCCCGATAATTCGGATGAAGGAGCGTGTGGACGGCGCAGGCCACGCCCGCGCCGTCCGATCATGGGTCGATCAGGGGACCAGAACCACCCGGCCGACAGCCTTGCGGCTCTCGATATAGGCGTGCGCGCCGGCGGCGTCCGAAAGGGGGAATTCCTTGTCGATGATAACTTCCAGCTCGCCCTTGGCGGCGTCTTCGATCAGCTGCTGGATGTTGTCGTGCACCCGGTCGGTGCCGATCTCGGCGCCGAGGAAGACGCCCGACAGGGTGCGGTTGCCGCCCATCATGGTGCCGACATCGACGACCATGGGCTCGCGCCCGGCCGCGCCGACCATGGAGACCCGGCCGCGATAGGCCAGGGAATTGATCGAGCCCTGCAGGGTGGATCCGCCGACGGAATCGACGACCACGTCGACGCCCTTGTTGTCTGTGAGGCGCTTGACCTCCTTCACCACGTCGTCACGGGTGTAGTTGATGCCGTGGTCGAGGCCGAGGCGCTTGAGCTTCTCCAGCCGCTCGTCTGACGAAGCGGTGGCCAGGATGAGGCCCGCACCGGCCCGCTTGGCCAGCTGAATGGCGGCCACGCCCACGCCAGAGGCGCCAGCCTGGACCAGGACGGTCTCGCCCTTCTTCATGCGGCCGAACTCGAACAGGCAGTCATGGGCCGTGCCAAAGGTGACCGGAATAGCGGCGGCCTTGCGCACATCGAAGCCATCCGGAATCGGCCAGCAGTTGCGCGCCGGGACCGAGCGCAGCTCGGCGTGGCTGCCCCAGTTGTTCACCGTGGCGACCTTCTGGCCGACCTTCACATTGGTGACCTGCTCGCCGATTTCGATGATCTCGCCGGCGGCCTGATAGCCGACCACATGCGGATTGGTCATCAGCGGCCCGCGCCAGCGATTCAGCGTGTCGCCGCCCTCAATGGCGATGGCCTCGACGCGGATAATGACGCCCTTGGGATGGCAGACCGGGTCCGGGATTTCCTCGTACTTCAGGACCTCGGGACCCCCGTTCTCGTAATAGACGGCAGCCTTCATGGCGCTCTCCCTAATGACTTAAAACAAACGTTTGACGCCAAGCCTTCCCATGACCGCGCCTCTCCCGCAAGGCGCCGGAAACGGGTGGGCGGCCCTGCCTAGTCCGTTTGGATCATGCGGCGTCCCGCCGCAGGGATCAGGAATGAGGACAACACGACCTCGTTCCCCGTCCAAGGCCATCCCCCATGCGCCTCACAGCTTTCCGCCCTCCCGGGGCTCCCGCGGCCCTGGCCGCCGCCCTGCTGCTGGCCCCGTCGAGCGCGGCGCTCGCCCAGGCCGATCCGTTCGGCGCCCTCTACAACCCGCCCCCAGGCGCCCCCCAGGCCAAGGAGGCTTCGTCTGGCCGCACGGGCTCCACCTCGGTCGGCGGGGCCGTGGGGCGCAGCTACGCCAACGCCCAGGCCAGCGGTCAGGTCAGCCTCGCCCAGCTGGACATGATGCCGGATATTGCACCGCCCCTGCCGGTGGCGCTGCAGGGCCACGCAACCCGCTACCTGGCCAACCGACCCAGGATTGTCATCCCAGGCTACACCCTCGCCTTCGTTCAGGGCGCGTCCGCCAGCGCCTTTGGCGGCGGGGCCGGTCTTGACACCAATCAGCGCCGGACCCAGATCGCCACCCGCCTGGTGGGCCTGACCGACGCCATGGCCCAGGATCTGGCCGACGCGGCCCATGCCGACCTGGTGGCGCAGCTTGAGGCCGCTGGCTTTGAGGTGATTGATCCGGCGGCCTTCCAGGCATCGGACCAGATGCGTGGCCTGTCGCGGTACGACGGCCCGGTTGGCGGCCAGGGGATCATCGACAGCCGGGCCACCAAGGCCTGGGTCGCCTATGGCCCCCGCGCCCTGCCGATCATCAAGGGGCACGCCTTCGAGACCGGCATGGGCGCTGTGGCGGCCTCTGGCGCGCTGATGCGATTTGGCCGCGCCAGCCGCGACCTGGACGCCATCATCATCACCCCCCGGGTGCTGGTCGACTATATCGACATGGAGAGCACCGGCCGCCGCACCTATAGCGGCTCGGCCTCGGTGGAGGCTGATCTGAGGTTCGGGATCAATCCTGTCTCAAAGGTCGATTTCGTCTGGGGCAACAACAACGGCGGGGCCATGCCCGGCTGGTTCACCACCAAGGGCGCCTATACCCCTCAGCCCTTTGGCATCCTCGCCCAGACGGCCGATCGCTCCGACTCCATCGCCACCCACAACGCCTTGGTCAGCATCGGCTTCAGCTCCGTCTATCGCCAGAGCCTCGTCTATGACGCCGAGGTTTCGCCCAAGCGCTACGCCGCGCTGAGCCGGGCTGCGGTCCAGGGCTTCAATGCCGCCCTGGTGGCCGAGATCCGCAAGGCCCGTGGCCAATGACCTTCCTCTTTCACAACCACCTCTTGGAGACCCCAATGATGAAGCGCTTGTTCTGCGCCACGGCCGCCCTGGCGCTGGCCGCCGGCGCCGCGGTCGCCCAGACCCCCGAGGCCGCCGCCGTTCCGCCGGCCCCCGCTGCGGCTGAGACTCCCGCGCCGGTGGCGAGCCCGCCCCCTGCGGCCGCCCCTGCCGCCCCCGCGGCGGCGCCTGCGGCCCCGGTCATTGATCCCAATGTCTACCAGGTGCTGCGACCGGGCGACCGGGCCATGAGCTGCGAGCAGATCGGCGCCGAGGCCAACACGCTGAACGCCATGCTGATGGCTCAGCAGGCCGAAGCCGCCAAACAAGCCCAGCGGGCCAAGCAGGGCCGGGGCATGGCCGGCGGCTTGGCCAGTGGCGTCCTGGGCGGCGCGGCCCGTTACGGGCTGGCCCGCGGCATGGTGGGTGGGGCGTTCAGCCCCTTCGCCGCCCAGGCCCTGAGCGCGGTGGCCGATTCCACCTCCCAAGCCGTGGGTCAGGCGGTCGCCGCCGGCGGGGATGTGGCCGCGCCGACCGTGTCGCCAGAACAACAGCGGATGAACCACCTTCTGGGGATCTACCGCGAAAAGGGCTGTTAGGAGCGTCCTTACCCCTGTGGGGGCGTCGGCCGGGCTTGGGGGAGTTCCGGCCTCATCCTGACGGAGAGAGCGCAGTCCTTGGCTGCGCTCTCATTCGTTTTGGGCGTCGGCGTGGACATGGCCGGCCAGGCGCCCGATCCTTGCGCAAAGTCAGAACAGGCGTGGGAGGTTTCGATGAGCAAGGCGCTGGTCTTGGGCGGGGGTGGTCCGGTGGGCATCGCCTGGGAATCTGGTCTCATTGCGGGGTTGGCCCAGGCTGGGGTCGATCTCGGCGTCGCAGACTTCATCCTCGGCACCTCGGCGGGATCCTTCGTGGGCGCCCGTCTGGCGCTCGGCGACCCGGCCGCCGATCTGGCGGGACCAATCCTCGCTGAGGCCGACCGCCCGCGTCAGCCGCCCGCCAAGGCCGGAGAGACGGCCCGCCCGGCGCCGGACCTCACCATCTTGATGAGGCTGATGCAGGAGGCCCGCTCGGGCGCGCGACCCGCAGAGGCGGTGCGGGCCGATATCGGCGCCTTCGCGCTCGCCGCCGAGACCGTCGATGAGGCGGCCTTTATCGCCTCCTTCGGCCGGTCGTTCGCGGGCCTGGCCGAGGACGCCTGGCCCCAGCGCGGCTTCGCCTGCACAGCGGTGGACGCCCTGAGCGGCGCCTTTCAGCTGTGGACGAAGGAGTCCGGCGTCGGCGTCACCCGGGCGGTGGCCTCTTCCTGCTCGGTGCCGGGCGTTTATCCACCGGTGACCCTCAAGGATCGGCGCTATATCGATGGCGGCATGCGCTCCTCCCTCAACGCCGACATGGCCAAGGGTCATGATCTCGTTGTGCTGGTGCAGGTGCGCGGGGGCGAGAGCGCCGGGCCTGCGGCCGAGGCCATGACCAAGCAGTTGGAGGACGAAATCTCCGCCCTCAAATCGTCGGGGGCCGAAGTGGTGCTGATCAGCCCCAATCCCGCCAGCGCCACCGCCATGGGGGTCAATCTGATGAATTTCGCCCGCCGTCCGGACGCCGCCCGCGCCGGGCTGGAGCAAGGCGCCGCCGAGGCTGCGCGCATCGCCGCAGTCTGGAACTGATGGTCTAGCCTTCCCCTACGGCGCCCTTCCTAGAAGTCGGGCATTGATCGCGGCCTCCCCGCCGCCCCTATAGATAGTTGAGGGATTTCCCATGGACGCCGCCGCGCCCGTGCGCCTGCACGATTTCGACGAATCCCTCCCGTTGACC
Source organism: Caulobacteraceae bacterium UBA6225 (assembly GCA_002441055.1). GTDB lineage: Bacteria > Pseudomonadota > Alphaproteobacteria > Caulobacterales > Caulobacteraceae > Phenylobacterium. Next base: position 6,930 of record DJWR01000100.1, read on the forward strand.
CCGGCCGGTCCCCGCCTTTGGGACTCGCGGATCGATAAGCGCTACTGGAACATGATCGGCCCCTGGGGCGGCTGGACCGCCGCCCTGCTGCTGAAAGCCGTGCTGGCCGAGAGCGACCATGGCGGCACGCCCGTCGGCCTGACCGTCAATCTCATGGGCGGCCTGGACGAAAGCCCCTTGCAGCTGTCCACCCGGCCGGCCCGGCAGGGCAAGTCGGTGGAGTTTTGGACCTCTGAGCTCACCCAGAACGGGGCGCCCGTGGCCATGGCCATGGTGACGCTGGGCCAGCGTCGCGAGACCTTCTCGACCCAGGAGGCGACCTTCCCCGAGGGGGTCAAGGCGCCCGAGGACATCGCAGGCGTCCCCTCCCGTCCCGGCTTCTTCACCGCCATGTTCGAACAGCGGCCGGTCCACGGTTCAGCGCCGCTGCAGGAGAACCCCGACAGCCTGACGCGCAACTGGATGCGGGATCATCAGGCCAGGCCCCTGGACTATGTCCTGTTGGCGGGTCTGGCCGACGTCTTTGCGCCGCGCATCTTCTATCGCAGCGCCGAGCGCCGGCCGGCCTCGACGGTGAGCATGAGCGTCTATTTCCACGCGACACCAGCCGAGCTGGAAGCGGTAGGCGGTGATTTCATCCTGGGCGAGGTCAAGGCTAGGCGGTTCGAGAGCGGCTTCTTCGATCAGGTCGGCGCGCTCTGGTCCCGGAACGGCGTCCTCCTGGCCACGACCGAACAGCTCTGCTGGTTCAAGTAAGGCGGCGGCAGGCCCGGACGTCGCCTCACCTATCTTCGTCATTCTCGGCCTTGTGCCGAGAATCCCTCGCGACGCTCGCGCCCGCCCTCGACAGGGATGCTCGCCACAAGGGCGAGCATGACGCCGGAGGGGGTCAGGCCTTGCGGACCTGGTCGGCGAAATCCGGGGCCAGACGGCCGACGGCGTTGCGGGTGTCAATGACCAACGGGACGGCCCGGGTCAGGGTCGCATAGTCCACCATGTCGTGGTCGGTGCAGATCACCGCGCAGTCATAGGCCGCGAGGCTCGCCTCATCCCAGCCGATGGAGGCCATCCCGGCCACCTCGGGATGTTCGCCGGTGTCGTGAACCACCGGGATATGCGGGTCGTAATAGTCGACGGCGGCCCCGCGCTCGCGCAGCAGGCGGATGACGTGCAGGGATGGGCTCTCGCGCATGTCGTCGACGTTCTTTTTGTAGGCTAGGCCCACCACCAGAATGCGCGCGCCCTTCACCGCCTTGCCCTCACGGCTGGACAGGGACTCTGCCACAGCCTCCACCATCCGGCGCGGCAGGGCTGCGACCACGTCGCCGGCGAGTTCAATGAAGCGGGTCGCCTCGCCGTGCGCCCGGGCCTTCCAGGTCAGGTAGAAGGGGTCGATGGCGATGCAGTGACCGCCCAGGCCCGGCCCCGGATAGAAGGGCATGTAGCCGAAGGGCTTGGTCTTGGCCGCATCGATCACCTCCCAGATGTCGATGTCCATGCTCTCGAAAACGACCTTCAGCTCGTTGACCAGGGCGATATTGACCAGCCGGAAGATGTTTTCGGTCAGCTTGACCGCCTCGGCGGTCCTCAGGTCGCTGACGGGCACCACCTGGGTCAGGGGCGAATAGACCGCAATCGCCATCCGGCGCTCGGCGTCGGTGTCGGCGCCGACCACCTTGGGGATGGTGGTGGCCCCGAAGTCGATATTGCCGGGATCTTCCCGCTCGGGGCTGTAGGCGATAGCGAAGTCGACGCCGGACTTCAGGCCCGTGGCCCGCTCCAGGATCGGCCGGATCAGCTCCTCGCTGGTGCCGGGATAGGTGGTGGATTCCAGCACCACCAGCTGCCCACGGCGCAGGTGGCGTGAAATGGTGGTGGCGCAGTCCGCTACATAGGAGAGGTCGGGCTCCCGGTGGACGTTCAAAGGCGTCGGAACGCACATCAGCAGTGCGTCGGCGGAGGCCAGGCGCGCCTCGTCGGTGGTGGCCTCCAACCGGCCGGTGGCGCCCATGGCCGCCACCCGGTCGTCGGAGATATGTTTGATGTAGCTGCGGCCGCCGGTCAGAGCCTCGATCATTGCGGTGTCGGGGTCATAGGCCAGAACCCGGAAACCCTTGCCGAGGAACCCCTCGGCCAGAGGCAAGCCAACATAGCCCAGGCCGATGACGCCGATGACCAGATCCCGGGATTCGGCGCGGGCTTCGAACTCCACGGCCATTTGATCCGCCATCGGATGATGTGGCGGGGTGCGCTCACCGCTCATGCGTTTCGACCGACGAAGGCCCGGATGGCGGCGATGATCTGATCCTGCACGTCGGCCTCCAGATAGGGGTGCATGGGCAGGCTGATCACCCGCTCCGACGCCGCCATGGTCGCGGGCAAGCCACCAGGTCCCACAGGATAGACCGAATAGACCCCCTGCCTGTGAATCGGGATCGGATAATAGACGGCGGTGGGGATTTCGGCGGCCTTCAGATGGGCGGCCAGGCCGTCTCGGTCGTCGATCTCGATGGTGTACTGGGCCCAGACCGACACCCCGCCGTCGATCACCGCAGGTGTGCGCACCACGTCGGAGAGGCCTTGGGCGTAGCGATCGGCTACGCGGTTCCGCGCCTCGATCTCATCGGCGAAGATGGACAGCTTCTGTAAGAGGACGGCGGCCTGCACCGTGTCCATCCGCGCGTTCATGCCGATGCGCATGTTCAGATATTTGGGATCATGGTCGAAGGTGCGGCCTTCCAGGTCGGACTTCACCGCCTGACCATGCACCCGCAGGGAGACCAGCAGGTCGTGCAGGCGGGCATCCTTGCTCAGCACCGCCCCGCCGTCGCCGTAGCAGCCCAGCGGCTTGGCCGGGAAGAAGCTGGTGGTCGCCACATCGGCCCAGTGCAGGGGGTGATGGCCGTCCAGCGTGCAGCCGAACCCTTGCGCGGAGTCGGCGATGAGCTTCAGGCCGTGCTTCTGGCAGACCGCGCTGATGGCCGGATAGTCGGCGGGCTGGCCAAACAGGTCCACAGCGATCACCGCCTTGGGCGTCAGCTTGCCTTCGCCCTTCACCGTGGTGATCGCCGCATCCAGGTGGGCGGCGTCCATATTGTAGGTGTCGGGCAGGATGTCGACGAAGACCGGGGATGCGCCCACCAGGGGCACGACCTCGGCGGTGGCTGCAAAGGTGAAGGACGGGCAGAAGACCGCGTCGCCGGGCCCGATCCCCCAGGCCATCAGCGGCAACATCAGGGCCTCGGTGCCCGACCCGCAGGACAGGACATGCGGCGCCTGGCCAAACTCGCTCAGCGCCGCCTCAAAGGCGGCCACCTGCGGACCCATCA
>DJWR01000090.1 GCA_002441055.1 Caulobacteraceae bacterium UBA6225
CTCCTGGTCAGCCTTCTGGGCGGCGTCCCGGCGGCGGCCCCAGCTGCAGCGCAGCTTCAGCAGGCGATCGCTTTGGTGAGCGCCGCGGGTGGTCTGGCCCTGGGGGGCGTCAGCCTGCTCCGCCGCATGGAACGGCGGGAACGAGCCCAGGCCAGCGCCATGGGACGGCTTCAAAGGTTGCTCTCCGAACAGCCGACACAGCTGCTTGATCTCCTGCCCGATGGTCGGATCGCCGGCGCCTATGGCCAGCCCCTGGCCGGGGCGGACCTGGCTGGCCGGGCCTTCTTCGACCTGGGTTTGCCGCAGGGCCGTCATGAGCTCGCCAGGGGATTTCAGGTGGCGTTGCGAGATGGTCGGGCCGACCTGGCCTTCGCTCCGGAGTCTGATCCCACCGGCTGGCTGGAGGTTCGTCTGCGCCGGGGCAGGTCCGCCCGCGTCGTGGCCATCCTGGCCGATGGCCGGGCCCGCCGCGATCAGGAAGCCGAGCTGGAAGCCGCCCGCGGTGAGGCCGAGGCGCAGAACACCGGCAAGTCCCGCTTCCTGGCCAATATGAGCCACGAACTGCGCACGCCGCTCAACGCCATCATGGGTTTTTCCGATATCATGCGCTCGCGGCTGTTCGGGCCCCTGCCGGACCGCTACGGCGAGTATGCCGAACTGATCCATGAGTCCGGCCGCCACCTGCTGGATCTGATCAACGACGTCCTCGACATGTCCAAGATCGAAGCCGAGCGTTTCGAGCTGAGCCGCGAGGCGTTCGATGGCCGCGAGGCGGTGAATGCGGTGTTGCGCCTTATGCGCGGCCAGGCTGACCGGGCCGGGGTTCAGCTGCGCGGCGTTCTGCCCCGTGAACCCCTGGAGATCGACGCCGACCGCCGGGCGCTCAAGCAGATCGCCCTCAACCTGGTGTCCAACGCCCTGAAGTTCACCCCCCGCAACGGGGCCGTCACCGTTGGCCTGCAGGCGGTAGGTGGCATGATGGAGCTGGTGGTCGCCGACACCGGCATGGGCATGAGTCCCGAGGACCTCGCCCGGGTGGGGCGGCCCTATGAACAGGCCGGAGACGCCGAACGCCGGGCGGCGGGCACCGGTCTTGGCCTGTCCCTGGTGCGCAGCTTCGCTGAACTGCACGGGGGTGAGATGATCCTTGAAAGCGCGGTGGGGGAGGGCACGACAGTGACCGTGCGCCTGCCCGTCCTTTTGCCGCCCTATGCCCGCCCCGAGGGCGATGCGCCGGCCCGGTCAGAGCAGGTCGAGGCGCCTGTCGCCTGAAATCTCTTCAGCGGGCGGCCATCTGCAGGAAGGCGTGACCGACGGCGAAGTCGCCGACCTCCACATAGACCCGGCGCACGGCCTGGCCCTTGGTGAACAGGAACTCCACGGCCACCGCTTCACGGGGATGCAGGGTCGAGAGCCGCTGGGCGGCTTCGGCTGGGAATCGGAAGGCCCATCCCGCCTCCATGGTCTCTGGCCGCAGGTCGAGACCGGCCTTGCTGCGGGCCTCGGCGGCATAGGTCCGTAGGGCGCCGGCCGGGGGCAGCCTGCGGGAGAGATCCAGGTCCCCTCGCAGGTCCAGATAGGGTTGGCCTGCGCGGCCGCTGTCGCGCAGTACGAGCCTTGCGCCATAGGGCGCCTGGCCGTCGGCGAAACTGGCCAGCGCCAGCAGCACGGGGCGCGTGTCGCGGCCCGCCAGTCCGAACACCATCTGTCCGCCGGCGAAGTCGGTCTGTTGCGCCAGACGCCAGCGATGAACCTCGGCGCTGGAGGTGCGGTCGGCCCGCCAGTCGGCGGTCTCACCCGGATAGGTGATCTGGCGCAGCTTGGCGAAGCCAGCGAAGGCGTTGCGGACATGGGCCGCGGCCGCGCTCACCGCCTCAGAATCGCAGACTACAGTCTTGGCCGAGGCCCGCGCCCGGGCGTCGGCCCGGGAGAGGTCATCGGCGCTGGCGCCGCTGCGCAGGGCGGCGTTGCGGGTCTGGATACGACCAGCCTCCAGGGCGGCGCGCAGGCCGGCGTCGAAGAACCCACACCGCAGGTCGGCCGCGGCCATGGCGGTGCGCTCGACATAGAGGTCCAGCGGTCCAGCAGACGCCGACATGGGCGCGGCGAGGAGCCCCGCGGCGACCATCGATCCCATCCACCAAACCGCCCGACGCCGCGCGGTGTCGCGCCTGATCGTCATGCGTCCAACTCGTTTCATGCTCTGCGGCTCTGCGGCCTTTGACCCACTGTGGCGCGACAGCCGTTGTCGTTCGGTTAGCAGCCGATACTTTCCGCGCGCGGACCTGCGGCTTGCGGCTGGAGGCGGCCCATGCCCTATGCGGAACGCGCATAGTGGGAGCAAACCGGCATGATCCTATCGACCGATGTCTGGGCTGCGGCCCTGATCCGCCGGGCCGAACTGTCCGGCGGCTTCGGGGTAGTGGCCCGCAAGGGTGACGCCCGCGCCGGCGCGGTCCTGGTCAAGGCGGTGAACCTGTCTGACCGCACGGTCCGGCTCTACACCGAGGCCACCCGAGGCGACGGCGAACGGATCTGGATGCGCCCCACGGCCGCCACCGAGGAGCCCGAGGTCGACGCCTATATCGCTCGCGCCGCGCGCATCGATCCCGACATCTGGGTCGTGGAGGTGGAGGACAAGCAGGGCCGCCACTTCCTCACCGAGCCGGTGGAGGAGGGGTGAGAACAGGCTTGCTGCGCCATTAACCCCTTTCGTCCACCGAACCGAAAGCCGGGCTGGGGCAGGGTGCGTCCTCCCCCGAACAGTGCAGGCTTACGGTGATGCTTTTCCTCATGAACGACGTGGTCCTCGATCTCGCCGAGATGAAGCTGACGCCGCGCCTGACGGCCGACCGCTTCCGGGCGCTGTCCTTCCCGTCGATCATGCGCATGGGCCAGGAACTCTATGCCGAGACGCCGTTGCTGCATCTGGAGCGTCCCAATCGCGCCCGGCGGCTGGCGGCGCTCATCCAGGCCAAGGCGCCGACCATCACCGGCGCCCTGTTCGTGGTCCCGAGCTTCGAGGCCGATCCAGGCGACGTGACCATCCGCTTCGCCGAGCTTGGCCAGGCGGCCCTGGAGGAGATGAAGGTCCGCCAGGACGAGGGCGAGCTCGACATGCTGGCCTGCGACCGCCAGGTGTGGCGTCGGCTGGCGGCCTGAAGCCGGCCTGAAGCCCGTCTGGCGCGCACGCCGTTTGCGTCTGAGAGCCGCGCGCGCTAACGCGGGCCCATGACTCAATCTCCTGCCGCCCAGGCCGCGCGCCGCCGCACCTTCGCGATCATTTCCCACCCCGACGCCGGCAAGACCACGCTGACGGAAAACCTGCTGCTGGCCGGCGGGGCGATCCGCGCGGCGGGCCAGGTCCGGGCCCGGGGCGAGAACCGCCGCACCCGGTCGGACTGGATGAAGATCGAGCGCG